>NZ_MJGQ01000002.1:42760-190498 GCF_001865095.1 Curtobacterium sp. MCBA15_013
GTGACGCGCGCCGCGCTCACGCGACGTCGACGACGGTCAGGCGGCGCGTCGGGCGCGTCATGGCGACGTACACGGCGGCAGCCGCACGCGCCGCGTCCGCACCGACCCGCTCCGGGTCGACCAGCAGCACCCCGTCGAACTCGAGGCCCTTCGCATCGGCACCCGTGAGCACCGTGACGGACCCCGGCCGGGGCGACCCGAGGGACCGGACGTCCACCTCGGTCCGGGCCAACCGCTCGCGGACCGCGTCCACGTCGGCCTCGGGCACGATGACGCCGATCGTGCCGGCCCCGATGTGCTCCCGCTCGCTGCCGACGATCGCGGCGACCGTGTCGAGCACCTCGGCCCGGCTGGACGTGACGCGCACCACGGGGTCGCCGTCGCGCACGGCCTCGGTCCGGGTCACTGCGAGGCCGGCGGCGTCCGCGAAGGCCCCGGCGGCCTCGACGATCGAGCGCGGCGTGCGGTAGTTGACGGTGAGTTCCTCGACGCGGTGCTCGATGGGCACCTGGGGCGCGCGGCCCCGACGACGACGGGCGAGGGCGCCGACGACGTCGTCCCACGTGCGGGCGGCCCCGGGTGAGGACCCCTGCGCCATGTCCCCCACGATCGTGAACGAGCGGAGCGGGTTCCGGCGGGCGAGCACCCGCCACTGCATCGGGGAGAGCTCCTGCGCCTCGTCGACGACGATGTGGCCGTAGGTCCACTCGCGGTCCTCGGCGGCGCGCTCGGCGGTGGAGCGGGGGTCGCCGCCCTCGGCGAACGAGCCGGCGACCTGCTCGGCGGTGACGATGCCCTCGACGCCCATGTTCTCGATGGCCTGGCGGGCGTTCTCGATGTCGCGGTTGCGGCTGGCCTTCGCCGCACGCTTGGCCGCCCCGCCCGTGGGGTCGAACGGGCCGAGGAGCTCGGCGGCCTCGTCGAGGAGCGGGACGTCCTCGACCGTGAACGCGGCTCCCCGCTCACGCAGCAGCAGCGCGCGGCGCTCCGGGGTCCAGTGGGGGGTGAGCGAGGCGAGCCAGTTCGGCCGGGCGTACAGGTCCTCGAGGAGCTTCTCCGGCGGCAGCGGCAGCCACGCGGTGTTGAGGAGCACGCGGGCGTCGTACGACGACCGGATGTCCTCGCGCAGGACCTTCTCGTCCGCCTCGTCGACGGTGGTCCCGCGCTGGCGGAGCTGCTCGGCGAGCAACCGCGTCATGGCGTCGAGCGCGGTCTTGTTGAACGTGACGCGGGCGGCGTTGTGGGGCTTCCCGCGGTCCTGCGCACGCTTCATGGCGTCGGCGACGAGCTCGGGCGGCACGACGAGCCGCTCCCCCTCGACGTCGAGCGTGACCGACTCGGTCGGGACGACCTGGCGGGACCGCACCGCGCGACGGAGCAGCTGCGCCATCTCGGCCGAGCCCTTCACCGCGGCGACGTCGCGCTGGTCGTGCTTCGTCGCGTGCACGCCCGGGTAGAGCGAGCCGAGCGAGGCCATCACCACGCCGGTCTCACCGAGCGACGGGAGCACCTGCTCGATGTAGGTCAGGAACGCCGGCGACGGGCCGACCATGAGCACGCCGGACCCCCGGAGCCGCTCGCGGTACGAGTACAGCAGGTAGGCCGCACGGTGCAGGGCCACGGCGGTCTTGCCCGTACCGGGGCCGCCCTGGACGATGAGCACGCCCTCGAGCGGGGAGCGGATGATCCGGTCCTGCTCGCCCTGGATCGTCGCGACGATGTCCGTCATCCGGCCGGTGCGCTCGGCGGTGACCGCGGCGAGGAGCGCGCCCTCGCCCTGCAGGTGCGTGCGCTCGTCGTCGTAGAGCGTGGCGTCGAAGACCTCGTCCTCGATGCCGACGACGCTGCGCCCGTCCAGGGTCAGGTGCCGGCGGGCGCGCATGCCCATCGGGTGCGCGGCGGTCGCCTGGTAGAAGGCGCTGGCACCGGGGACGCGCCAGTCGAGCAGGAGCGGTCGGTGGTCGCGGTCCCGCAGGCCCACGCGGCCGATGTAGCGGAACGAGTCCTCGTCGCTGTCCGGCTCGGACACCTCGAGCCGCCCGAAGACCAGGCGGTCGCCGACGCGCTCGAGCGTCGCGATGGTGTCCTCGTAGAGCCGGGCGTACGCGTCGCGTTCACTGCGGCTCTGGTGGTTCCCGCCGACCGCTTGACGGCGGGTTTCGGCGAGACGCTGCTCGGCCTCGGCGGTCAGCTCGTCGAGACGGCCGAACAGGCCGTCCACGTAGCCGCGCTCGCGGTCGATCTCGGTCGGTTCTGACACACACAACCCTTCGGGACAGGGGGACCCAGTGTAGTCCCCCCATCCCGAAGTGAGGCTTCCTACATCTCTTCGTGCGTGTCCGGGTCGCCGTCCCAGAGGCGTCCGCGCTCGAGGCCGGAGATCGCCGCGACCTCGGCGTCGGTCAGCTCGAAGCCGAAGACGTCGAGGTTCTCGCGCTGCCGGGCCGCGTCGCCGGACTTCGGCACCGGGACGGCACCGATCTGCACGTGCCAGCGGAGCACGACCTGCCCGGGGGTGACCCCGTGCGCGGCGGCGGCGTCGACGATCGGCTGCTCCGTGAGGAGTTCCGACCGCTTCGCGAGGGGGCTCCAGCTCTCGGTCACGATGCCGAGCTCCTGGTGCACCTTCCGCAGTTCGCCCTGCGGGAAGTACGGGTGCAGCTCGACCTGGTTCACGGCCGGGGCGACACCCGTGGCGTCCACGATGCGACGCAGGTGCTCCGGGGTGAAGTTCGAGACGCCGATCGAGCGGACCTTGCCGCTGTCGCGGAGGTCGACGAAGGCCTTCCACGTGTCGACGAACTTGTCCACCGACGGGTTCGGCCAGTGGATCAGGTACAGGTCGACCGAGTCGAGGCCCAGGTTGCCGAGGGTCTCGTCGACCGAGCGGTGCGCCTCGTCGTAGCCGTGGTGGCGGCCGGGGAGCTTCGACGTGACGACGAGGTCCTCGCGTGCCACCTCCGACTCGCGGACGGCCTTGCCGACGGCGTCCTCGTTGCCGTAGTTGAGCGCGGTGTCGAGCAGCCGGTAGCCGCCCGCGATCGCCGTCCCGACGGCCGCGGCGCCCTCGTCGCCGTTCAGCCCGTAGGTGCCGAGGCCGAGCTCCGGGAACCGGTGTCCGTCGTTCAGCTCGATGGTCGGTGCGCCGACCTGCATCAGCGGACCCCGAGCAGGTCGATGACGAAGATCAGGGTCTTGCCGGACAGGAAGTGGCCACCGCCGGCGGGGCCGTAGGCGAGCTCCGGCGGGACGACGAGCTTGCGGCGCCCGCCCACCTTCATGCCGGGGATGCCCTCCTGCCAGCCGCGCACCAGGGCGGCGAGCGGGAAGTCGATCGGCTCGCCGCGGTTCCACGAGCTGTCGAACTCCTCGCCGGTCTCGTACTCGACGCCGGCGTAGTGCACCTTGACGGTCGACCCGGCGGAGGCCACGTCGCCGGAGCCCTCGACGATGTCGGTGATGACGAGCTCGGTGGGGGCGGGGCCCTCGGGGGCGTCGAACTCGGGCTTGCTGTTCAGGTCAGTCATGCCCGCCAGTCAACCAGAGAGCGCGGACACGGCCCCGCACGTCCACGGACGGCGCCGCAGCCCCCAGAATGGTTCCACCGTGACATCATCCACACCGACCGGCGAGCGCCGACGCCGTCTCCTCGCCGACCTCACCCCGCTCCGCCGCTCCCCCGCGTTCGCCCGGCTCTGGCTCGGCACCGCCATCGCCGGCATCGGCACGCAGATGACCACCGTCGCCGTCGGCCTCGAGGTCTACGACATCACCGGCTCCACCTTCGCGGTCGCCCTCGTCGGCGTGATCGCGCTCCTGCCGATGATCGTCGCCGGCCTCTACGGCGGGATGCTCGCCGACGCGTTCGACCGGCGCACCGTCGCACTCGTGTCCGCCGTGATCGCCTGGGCCGCCGTGGCCCTGATCGCCACGCACGCCTGGCTCGGACTGCACAGCGTCGCCCTGCTCTACGTCCTCGCCACGGTCAACGCCGTCGCCGCGACCGTGAGCAACGCGTCCCGCTCCGCGATCGTGCCCCGGCTCGTGGGCACGGACCTGCTGCCGGCGGCGAGCGCCCTCGGCGGCATCGCCTCGGGGTTCCAGGTCACGGTGGGTCCCGCGGTCGCGGGCGTGCTCATCGCGGCCGTCGGCTTCGCCCCGACGTACACGATCGACGTGGTCCTGTTCACGTTCGCGTTCCTCGGGGTGTTCACCCTGCCGCGGATGGCCGCCGACCGGGACGCGCTCCGTCCGGGGCTCAGCTCGCTCGTCGAGGGGGCGCGGTTCCTCCGACGGTCGCGGAACATCACCATGACGTTCGTGCTCGACATCGTCGCGATGACGTTCGGGCAGCCCCGCGTGCTCTTCCCCGCGATCGGTGCGCTCGTGATCGGCGGCGGGTCGATCACCGTCGGCACCCTCACCGCGGCGTACGCGATCGGAGCCCTGCTCTCGAGCGTGTTCTCCGGTCCGCTCGGACACGTCCGCCGCCAGGGCGAGGCGGTCGGCTGGGCGATCACCGCCTACGGTGGCGCGATCGCGGCGTTCGGCGTGGTCATCGCCTGTGCCCACGCGCTCGGCGGCCGCGAGGGCGACGCGTTCAGCACCGGCATCCTGCCCGCGCTCGGCCTCGCGGCACTCTTCCTCGCGGCGGCCGGCGGCGCGGACAACGTCAGCTCGGTGTTCCGGAACACGATCCTGCAGGCCGCCTCCCCGGACGGCATGCGCGGACGCCTGCAGGGCATCTTCATCGTCGTCGTCACCGGTGGACCGCGGCTGGGCGACCTCTACGCGGGGCTCGTGGTCGCCGCCGGCATCGCGTACCCGCCGATCATCGGCGGCGTGCTGATCATCGGCCTGGTCGCGCTGCTCCTCCGCGCGGTGCCGTCCTTCCGCCGGTACGACGCACGGCACCCGCACGCGAACTGACGAGCGGAGCGGCCGCCGGACGCGACCGTCGACCGGACGGGAGGCGCGGTGCGGGCTGCCACCGCGCCTCCTGGCCCGCAGGTGTCGGGTACCGTACAACGCATGCCGGACAGCGCATCGCGCGACCTCCAGCGGACGGGAGTCCGCGCCGTGGTCCGGCGCACCTACCACTCGGTCATCCGGCACCGCGTCGTCGACGCGGCGGCGTCGCTGACGTTCTTCGCGCTGCTCACGGTGTTCCCGACGACGCTGACCGTGGTGTCGGCCCTGTCGATCGTGGACCGGCAGGGCGACAGCCTCGAGGACATCATCGGGATCCTCGGGTTCATCGTCCGCCCCGAGACGGCGTCGCACCTCGAGGGTCCGCTCCGGCAGCTCCTCACCCTGGACAACCCGTGGCTCGGCTTCGCGATCGGCGTCGTGCTGACGCTGTGGTCGCTCTCCGGGTACGCGACGGCGTTCGGCCGGGCGATGAACACCGCCTACGAGGTCGAGGAGGGGCGTCGCATCTGGAAGTTCCGCAGCATGATGCTCCTCGTCACGCTGCTCGTGATGGCCGGCGGTGCGATCGCGATCGTGATCCTGCTCGGCACCCCGACGATCTCCGCCGCGGTCATCCGGTCGTTCGGGTGGGCGCCGTGGATCGACGACCTCTGGAACGTGGTGAAGTGGCCGATCCTCGCCGCCGACCTCGTCGTGATGGTCGCGGTGCTGTACTACGCGACGCCGAACGTGAAGACGCCGCAGCTGCGGTGGGTGTCCGCCGGTGCCGGGTTCGCCATCGTGACGTGGGCACTGGCGACGCTGGGGTTCTCGCTCTACGTCGAGACGATCGGCGGCGGCAACAAGGCCTACGGGTGGCTCGGTGGCGCGATCCTGCTGCTCGTGTACCTGTACATCTCGAACTTCGTGCTCGTGGTGGGCGGTGAGCTCGACTCCGAGGTGATCCGGATGCGCCAGCTCCTCGCCGGGATCGAGGCCGACGAGTCCATCCGGCTGCCGCTGCGGGACGTCACACGGAACTTCACGCTCGCCCGGTGGCGGGACGCCGACATCGCCGCCGCGCACCACGTCCGGACGATCGCGGCGCAGCGGGCGGCCGAGGACGACGCCGATCCCGCCCAGGCCGAGGCGGCGGAACACCTGCGGGACCTGTCCCGGCAGGTGCGGGTCGGCGAGCCGCCGATGCCGTAGGCACCGGGTGAACGCTGCTCGCACGGTGCGAGCCCGCGATCGCAGTGTGCGAGGTTCCGACCGGTGTGGGAGCGCGATTGCCCCGCACCGTGCGCGGAACCTCGCACACTGCGGAGGCGCGGCGCCCCGCGTCAGCGCTCGCGCGCCGCCCGGTCGAGCATCTCCTCGGTGACGACCGGGATCGCCCCCGTCGCCAGCTCGATGCCCGACAGCCGCGCCGGGCTCAGGACGCGCTGGACCTGGTCCTCCTCCATGAGCCCCGCCGCGGTCACGAGCGTCGAGATGGGCGTCGAGGTCGTCAACGCCGTGTGCGCGATCGACGCCGCGGCCGCGTACCCGATGTACGGCGTGAGCGCGGTGACGACGCCGACGTTCGTGTCCACCTGTGCTGCAAGCTTCGCCTCGTTCGCCTCGATCCCGGCCACGCAGTTCACCCGGAGCGTCGCGCACCCGCTCGCCATCCACTGCAGCGACTGCAGGATCGAGTGGGCGATGATCGGCTCGAACGCGTTGAGCTGCAGCTGCCCGCCCTCGGCCGCCATCGTGACCGTGGTGTCCGCCCCCACGACGGCGAACGCGATCTGGTTCACGACCTCGGGGATGACCGGGTTCACCTTGCCCGGCATGATCGAGGACCCCGCCTGCCGGGCCGGGAGCGTGATCTCCCCCAGGCCGGCCTGCGGACCCGAGGCCAGCAGCCGCAGGTCGTTGCAGATCTTCGAGAGCTTCGCCGCGCTCCGCTTCACGGTGCCGGAGAGGGTCATGAACGCGCCGGCGTCGCTCGTCGCCTCGATGAGGTCCGGGGCCGTCACGATGTCGAGCCCGGACGCGACCTGCAGCTGGCGGCGGACCTCGTCGCGGTACTGGGGGTCGGCCGTGATGCCCGTGCCGATCGCCGTCGCGCCGAGGTTCGTCTCGGCGAGCAGCGGCATGACCGTCTTGAGCAGGAGGACGTCCTCCTGGATGGTGTGCGAGAAGCCGGTGAACTCCTGCCCGAGGGTCATCGGCACCGCGTCCTGCAGCTGGGTGCGCCCGATCTTCAGCACGTCCTGGAAGGCGTGCCCGCGCTCCGCGAAGGCGTCGGACAGCGCCTCGAGCTGCGACACGAGCCGCCGCACGCCGAGGATCATCGCGAGCTTGATGCTCGTCGGGTACGTGTCGTTCGTCGACTGGCTGCGGTTGACGTGGTCGATCGGGTGCAGGTACCCGTAGTCGCCCTTCTCGCGGCCGAGGAGCTCGAGGGCGCGGTTCGCGAGCACCTCGTTCGTGTTCATGTTCGTCGAGGTACCGGCACCGCCCTGCACGATGTCGACGACGAACTGGTCCCGGAGCGAGCCGTCGCGGACCTCCTGCGCGGCACGGTCGATGGCGTCGGCACGCTCGGCGTCGAGCACCCCGATCGCCTTGTTCGCCCGGGCGGCCGCCTGCTTGACGGTCGCGAGGGCCTCGATGAGGTCCGGGTAGACCGCGATCGGCACCGAGGTGATGGGGAAGTTCTCGAGGGCGCGGAGGGTGTTGATGCCCCAGTACGCGTCCGCTGGGACGTCACGCGACCCCAGGGAGTCGGTCTCGGTACGGGTCTGTGCTGCTTCGTTGCCGGTCACGCCCACGAGGGTAGCCCGTCCGGCCGGTCGGGGCCGGGCCCCGGCCCGGGCGGGCGCGTCGCGACGTGCGAGGACGTCGCGGGTGGCGCGGTGGACGCGCGCGGTGACGGCCTGGAGGCGCGGTGCGGGTCGGCACCGTGCCTCCAGGCCGTCAGGGGGTCGCGCCCAGGGCACGCACGCCGGTCGGCGCGGGATGCGTCAGTGGAACTGCGGGACGATGAGGTAGATGCCGTAGAGGACGGCCGCGCCGCAGACGACGAAGCAGGCGACGGACAGCGTCCGGAACCAGCGCACGGCGGTCGTGACGTTCGACGGGTGCGGGAACCCGACCGTCGCCGGACCGATCGTGCCGTCGTCCTTCACGGTGAACTTGCCGGCGCGGGTGTCGGCGGCGCTCCAGAAGCGGAGGCCGATCGAGTACACGGTGACCACGAAGCACGCGCCGACGAGCGACACGATCGCGACCGTCAGGAACGCGAACCAGTCGATCCCCATCAGCGTCGTCCTCCCTTGCGGCCGGCCATGCGGCGCAGGGTGCGCTCGCGGCTCAGCTCGGCTCGACGCGCGGCGACGGTCTCGGCGCGCTTCTTCCGCTGCAGGTCACGCAGCTCCTTGCGGGTGAACACCGCGTTGGCGGCGACGTCCACCTCGATCGCGGCGGCCTGCTCGTGCGGCTTGCGGAGCGACCACAGGTAGAGCCCGAGGATCACCGCGGCGCCGACGACCGCGTCGATGACGAGGCCCGTGACGCCGAGGCGGGCGATGCCGGACGCGACCGCGCCGACGGCAGCGGCTGCCGGGAGGGTGATGAACCAGGCGATCACGATCTTGCCGGCGGTGGACCACTGGATCTTCGACCCGCGGCGGCCCAGACCGGCGCCGATGATCGAGCCGGAGGACACCTGCGTGGTGGACAGCGCGAAGCCGAGGTGGCTCGAGGCGAGGATCGTCGCCGCGGTCGACGCCTCGGCCGCGAACCCCTGCGTCGCGCGGATCTCGGTGATGCCGGACCCGAGCGTGCGGATGATGCGCCACCCGCCGGTGTACGTGCCGAGGGCGATCGCCAGGGCGCAGGCGATGACGACCCAGAACTGCACGCCCTGCTCGGACGACTGCGCACCCGAGGCGATGAGGGTCAGCGTGATGACGCCCATCGTCTTCTGGGCGTCGTTCGTGCCGTGCGCGAGCGACACCATCGAGCTCGTGAAGACCTGGCCGATGCGGAAGCCGCCGCGCTCGTTCGGGAAGACCGGGCGCCGGGTGATCCGGTACGCGATCCGCGTGGACAGGAACGAGACCAGCGCGGCGATCACCGGCGAGAGGAACGCGGGGATGATCACCACCGTCAGCAGGGCCGCGTAGTTGACGGCGTTGAACCCCGCACCGACGATCGCGGCACCGATGAGCCCGCCGAACAGCGCGTGCGAGGACGACGACGGCAGGCCGCGCAGCCACGTGATCATGTTCCAGACGACCGCCCCGATGAGCCCGGCGAAGATCATCTCCGGGCTGATCGCCACGCCTCCGGGCCCCTCGTTGATGAGGCCGTGCGAGATCGACGTCGCCACCGCGGTGCTGAGGAACGCACCGACGAGGTTGAGCACCGCGGCGACCGTGACGGCCACCTTGGGCTTCATCGCACCGGTGGCGATCGGGGTCGCCATCGCGTTGGCGGTGTCGTGAAAACCGTTTGTGAAGTCGAAGAAGAGGGCCAACGCGATGACCAGGACGACTATGAGTGTGATGTCCACCGCGGGCAAGTGTCCCAGGCTGGACGCCGCCTGGCAAACCCTGTCGGACACCTGCTGTTCATGTCGCCTTCGGACTCGTTCAGATCCGGAACCATTCCGATGGGAGAATGGACGGCATGGACACCGTCGAGCTCCTCATCCTGTTGGTCGGATCGCTCGCGGTGACGGGGTTCGCTCGGGCCAAGGGACTGCCGGCGCCACTGCTCGTGACGGCCGTCGCCCTGGCCGCGTCGTTCCTGCCGGGCCTCCCGCCGATCGAGATCGACTCCGAGGTCATCCTGACGATCATCCTGCCGCCGCTGCTCTACTCGGCGGCGCTCGACGTGTCGTGGCAGAGCTTCCGGCAGTCGATCAAGCAGATCCGTCGACTCGGCATCTTCCTCGTGATCATCACGGCACTGGCCGTCGGCCTCGCGGCGTACATCATCATCCCCGACATGGACTGGCCCGCGGCGATCCTGCTCGGCGCGATCGTCGCCCCGCCGGACGCGGTGTCGGCCGCCGCGATCGGCCGGAAGCTCGGGCTCCCCCGCCGCGTGATGACGGTGCTGTCCGGCGAGAGCCTCATCAACGACGCCGCGTCCCTGACGCTCGTGCGCGTGTTCACCCTGATCGCGGCGGGCACCTCGCTCACGATCTGGCAGGACCTCGGGATCTTCGGCCTCGCGATCGGCGTCGGGCTGGCGGTCGGCATCGTCCTCGGCGTCGCGGTGCACTGGATCCGGATGCGGATCAACGACCCGGTGGTCGAGACGATCATGAGCATCCTGCTGCCGTTCGTCGCGTACATCCTCGCCGAGGACCTCTCCGGCTCCGGGGTGATCGCGGTGGTGACCGCCGGCCTCTACATCGGCTACAACTCGCCGAAGGAGGGCTACGCGACCCGGCTGCAGGAGCGCCCGCTCTGGACGAGCATCGACGTCATCCTCGAGGGGTTCGTCTTCGCCCTGATCGGGCTCCAGCTCAACACCGTCGTGCAGGACCTCGTCGAGAGCGAGCGCAGCCTCGGGCAGACCCTGACCGCCGCGGCCGTGGTGCTCGTGGTGGTGATCCTCGTGCGGCCGCTCTTCGTGTTCGAGTCCTACGTGCGCAACCGCTTCAACGGCAGGTGGTTCCGACCCCTGCGCATCCGGCTGTCCCGCGGCCACCCGTCCCTGCGGTGGATGCGCGGCTCGGCGGAACCGAAACTCAACTGGCGCGAGCTGACCGTCATCTCGTGGACGGGCATGCGTGGCGTGGTGACCCTCGCCGCCGCCGTGTCGGTCGTGGCGAACCCGGTCGACATCAAGGCCCAGGACACCATCTTCATCATCGCGTTCATCGTGACGGTGGGGACCCTCCTGCTCCAGGGACTCACCCTGCCGTTCGTGATCCGGTCGCTCAAGGTGCAGGACCCGGCCGAGGGCGAGGAGGACGTCCGCAGCGAGATGCGCCTCAACCAGCGCACGACCGAGGCCGCGATCGAGCTGCTCGAGAAGCGACGTCCGGACTGGTCGAAGCAGTACGGCGACGAGGCCGTCGATGCCGTCGTGAACCGGCTCAAGGCCCGGCTCGAGCGCCAGGCGGAGACGTTCCGCCGCGACGCCGAGGAAGAGGAGGACGAGGAGCGCAACGCCCCGGTCCGCCTGCGGGGTGCCCAGATCCAGGACATCCGGCGGGAACTGCTCGACCGTCGCCGCGAGATCGTGCTCGAGGAACGCGAGAAGGGCAACCTCGACGAGGAGGTCATGCGCCGCGTGCTCGTGACCCTCGACGCCGAGGAACTCGCGATGGACTCGGCACAGGCGTCGCGCAGCCGGTCCTGACCGCGACCAGGATCCCGGGCGTATCCTGGCGGCCCGACCCAGAACAGGAGCGCATCGCCGAGTGAGCACGCCGCGGAACGACGTCCCCAGGAACAACGACCTCCCGGATCGTGACGGGGGGCCGCGGCAGTCATCCGCTCCCAAGCAGCGCACGACACGTCCGTCCACCCGCGGTGGTTCGAAGCCCCGACGCGGTGCCCCGGTCGCCGGCACCCGGCCGACCCGAACCGGCTCCGGTAGTTCCGGTCGCGTCCGGCAGGCACCCGTCCCGGAACCGCAGCGCATCAGCGGCTACCGGCGCTGGTTCGGGACGCTGCACCCGTCGCTCCAGTTGATCGGCCTGCAGCTCTGGATGCCGCTGTTCTTCATCGTCGGCTTCTGCCTCTGCTACGTCTTCGCGTTCCACGCCCCGCACCCGCACGACGTCCCCGTGGCACTCGTCGGCAGCGACCCGACCCTGGTGGCCGCGATGCAGAAGGCACTCCCGGGCGAGTACCTCTTCCACACCTACGACTCCCTCGCGCAGGCGAAGCGCGACGTGCTCGCCGGCACCATGGCCGTGGCGTACGACCCCTCGACGAACGAGGTCTTCAAGGCCACCGCGCACCAGTTCCAGGTCGCCTCGCTCGTCCCCGTGACGCTGACAACCGTCCTGACCGGCATCGGGGTGGCAGCCCCCACCGTGACCGAACTGGCTCCGCTGCCCGCCTGGGACGAGTACGGCACCGTCGCCATGTACGTCATGCTCGCCTGGTGCATCGGCGGCTACATGGTCGCGATGTTCATCGGCATCATGGGCGGCCCGCTCCGGCACCGCACGCGCATGGCCGTCATCGTCGTCGGTGGCCTGGTCATCTCGCTCATCACGAACACCCTCGCCGGGCCCGTGGTCGGCGCCATCCACGGACACTGGATCGAGCTCGTCCTCATCGCCTGGGGCTGGATCGTCGCGATCGGCCTCGCCGTCAACGGGCTGAGCTACTTCGTCGGCCGGTTCATCGCCGCGCCGGCCATGATCTGCTTCGTCTTCCTGTCGATGCCGTCGTCCGGCGGCGCCTACCCGAAGTGGTTCATGCCGGAGCCGTTCGCGTGGCTCAACAACGTCGTCGTCGGCTCGAGCATGGTCGACATGATCAAGCACCAGATCTACGGCGTCGGCCCGTCGTACTCGCGCGGCCTCATCACGATGGCCTGCTACGCCGGCGCCGGACTCGTCCTCATGTACTTCGGCAAGCAGTGGTGGGAGCGCCGACGCATCCGTGCCATCGTCACCGGCCGCACGACGATGTTCCAGGACGCCCAGACCGCGAACCGCGAGTTCCTCGGCAAGCAGCGCGACGCCGAGCTCGAGCGCCACGGGCTCACCTCGACCGAGACCGGCACGCTGAGCGTCCTCCACGACGACGACTGGGAGGACGAACGCGTCGGCGGCGACGTCTTCATGGGCGGTCGCGACGGCCTCGAGACCGAGACCACGCCCACGGGTCGCATCCCCGTCGTCCGTGGGGACCGCACCGGTCCGGTGCAGCGTCCAGGAGGCGCGGCGACCGGCCCCCGCACCCGTCCCGTCCCACGGGCGGACGGGTCCAGGGCACCGGGTCGCGCCGACGCCACGGGTCGCCCCGCCGACGGCGCCGGCGAGCGCCCGCACGGTCGGCACGCGGACCGCTGAGCCCCGGGCTGCGCGCGCAGCCCCGCGCGCGCGGCGCCCGTGCGTGTGCGGCGCCCGTGCGTGTGCATGTTCCGACATCGCACGCGTCGATCGACGGGCACGATGTCGAACGGTGCACACGCATCCGATGCACGTGCACCCTTCGACACTGTGCCAGTCGATCGACTCGCGTCATGTCGCACGGTGCACGCGCATCGACACGACCGACGCCCGGATCGCCCGCGCAGGGCGCGTATCCTGGGGGCATGAACCCGCGCATCGCCTGGCACCGCGTCCTCGTCACCGTCGTCGTCGTGTTCCTCGTGCTGACGGTCGGGTTCTACGCGGCGAGTGTGCTGCTCGCCCCCGCCGACGGCCGCAACGTCGCCGGGCTGTTCGTCGGCTGGGCGATGTTCGCGATGATCGGCGCGATCGTGTTCGGCATCATCGACTTCTTCGTGCGCCCGCTCGGCGGACGGAGCGGTGACGCCGAGGTCATCGCCGCGGCCGAGGAAGCCCGCACCGGCAGCACCCGCACGCAGACCCCCACCCGGTAGACGACGCGCTGGGACGGCGACGGGTCAGGGTCCCGACGGCGCTGCCACCCCGGTGCCGGTGTAGCCCGACACCGTGGCATCGTCCTCGGCGAACGTGAACCGCGCCCGCACCGATCCCCCGCCGAGCACGCCCGGCAGCCAGTACTTCGCGTCGTCCCACATCGCGTCGAACGGCACGGCGTCGACCGGGATCCAGCGGGGTTCGAGTTCGTCGCTGCCCGACGGGCTGCCCTGCCAGCGGCGGCAGACGAAGACGTCCGAGACCTGGGACCAGGACGGGCGGTACGGGAACCGGTAGTCCAACGTGCCCCGCGCCTCCAGGTCCGCCGCGTCGATCCGCAGGCCGACCTCTTCCGCGACCTCGCGCACCGCCGTCTCGACGGCGGACTCCCCCGGTTCCCGCTTGCCGCCGGGTCCGACGAGCCGGCCGGTCCCGAGGCCGCGTCGCTTCTCCCCGAGGAGCACCTCGGGGCCCCGCTCGCCGTCGCGCATGAGGTAGACGACGACCACGGCGGGGTGCTGGGACTTGCTCGGGTCGCGTGGGGTCACGCGTCCAGTCTGGCCGAAGTTCTGGCGTAGGCTTTTTCCATGGCGGGCACGCTGCGGGGGCACCATGGCTGAGCCGGGCAGGACCGGGCGCAGCCTCGAAGTGCTGCGCGCCGAGGCAGCCGAGGAGATCTCGATGATCGTCGAGCACCGCAGCCGCCAGGGCGAGGACCCGTGGGAGTTCATGCCGACGCTCCCCACCGTGGACGAGCAGGTCGTGCTCATCCTCCGCGCCGACGCGGTCGAGCTGGACGCCGCGATCGGGCAGCGGAGCGCGCAGTGGTCGATGCACCCCGCCTCCGGGCAGGGCACCCGCCTCGGCGAGGAGTACCACCGGCTCCGCCGCATCGCGCTGCAGCACCCCGAGCTGACGCCGGCGGTGTGGAAGCTCATGGGCGCGCTCCCCGAAGCCGGCTAGGTCGTTCCCGGCCGGGCTGCGGTTGGATGGCCCCATGACCGAAACCGTGCTCGCCGTCCTGAACCAGCCCTCCCGCGACCGCGCGCCGCACGACCCGTCGGCGGACGCGTTCACGTGGGCGAAGCCCCTCGAGGAGCACGTCCAGGTGCAGGACCTCGGCATCATCCGCGGCGACGGGGTCTTCGAGACCGTCACCGTGATCGACGGGCACCCGCAGGCGCTCGAGGCGCACCTGGCGCGCTTCGGCCGCTCGGCCGCGATGCTCGACCTGCCCGCACCCGACACCGACGCCTGGCGCCGGGCGATCGAGGCGGTGTGCGCCCGGCTCGACCCGGTCCGCGAGGCCTTCGTCAAGACCGTCCTCACCCGCGGCGTCGAGGGAACGGACCGCCCGACGGGGTGGGTCTACGCGGCACCGTCCGGCGACTCGACCGCCGCACGCACCGAGGGCATCTCGGTCGTCACGCTCGACCGCGGCTACCGGCACGACGTCGAGCGGACGTCTCCGTGGCTACTGCAGGGCGCGAAGACGCTGTCGTACGCGGTGAACATGGCAGCGCTCCGCGAGGCCGGCCGACGCGGAGCGGACGACGCCGTGTTCGTGTCGACGGACGGCTACGTGCTCGAGGGCACGCGCGCGAACCTCGTCCTCTCCGTCGGCGGGCGGCTCGTGACGCCGCGCACCGACATCGGGATCCTCGCCGGGACGACGCAGGCGGACGTGTTCCGCTTCGCCGAGGAAGCGGGCATCGAGACCGCCTACGAGCTCCTCACACTGGACGACTTCCACGCGGCGGACGCGGCCTGGCTCGTCTCGAGCGTGCGCCAGGCGGCACCGATCCGGTCGGTGAACGGTGTCGCGCGGGCGATCGACGCGGAACTCACGACGCGCATCAACGACTTCCTGCTGGCGCGCGAGGTCTGAGACCCGCCTGCGGGCGGGGGACGGGAGGCGCGGTGCGGGCCCGCACCGCGCCTCCAGTCCGGACCCTGGTCGCTACCAGCGCGGCGTGGTGACGCCCGTGCCGTCGGCCCACTCGAAGACGGACTCACCCTCGATCCAGACGTGCGTCGCGCGGCTGGTCGCGTCGAGCGGGTCGCCGTCCCACAGGACGAGGTCGGCGTCGTAGCCCTCGGCGAGGCGGCCGACGCGGTCCCCGAACCCGAGGAAGTCGGCGGGGTTCGTCGTGAGCGCCTCGAGCGCGGTCTGGCGGGGCAGCCCCTCCTTCACCGCCGCGGTGGCCTGGTCGACGAGCATGCCGATCGGGACGACCGGGGCGTCGGTCGTGATCGCTACGCGGACCCCGGCCGCCGCGATCGCCGCGAGGTTCGAGATGCCGCGGTCACGGAGCTCGACCTTCGAGCGGCTCGTGAAGAGCGGGCCGTAGATGACGGGGATGTCCTTCTCGGCGAGGACGTGCGCGATCTTGTGCGCCTCGGTGCCGTGGTTCACGACCAGGCGGTACCCGAACTCCTCGGCCAGCCGGATCGCGGTGGCGATGTCGTCGTGGCGGTGCGTGTGCTGGTCCCACGCGAGCTCGCCGTCGAGGACGCGGACGAGCGCCTCCTTCGTGAGGTCGCGGGCGAACGGGTCACCCTTCGCGGCGGCGGCGTCGCGGGCGGCACGGTAGTTCTGGGCCTCGACGAAGGCGTCGCGGATGATCTTCGCGACGCCGAGACGGGTGGACGGGGTCTGTCCCTTGCCGCCGTACACGCGCTTCGGGTTCTCGCCCAGCGCGCTCTTGATGCTCACCGCGTCGGAGATGAGCTGCTCGTCGATCGTGCGGCCGCCCCAGGTCTTGATCGCGACGGTCTGGCCGCCGATCGGGTTGCCGGACCCGGGCTTGACGACGATCGAGGTGATGCCGCCCGCGAGGGCGTCGCGGAAGCCCTCGTCGTCGATGTCGATCGCGTCGATCGCGCGAACCCCGGCCATGTTCGGGCCGGTCATCTCGTTCGTGTCGTTGCCCGCCTCGCCGTTCGCCTCCTCGTGGATGCCGACGTGCCCGTGCGACTCGACGAAGCCCGGGACGAGCCACGCGCCAGCGGCGTCGACGACCGGCAGCCCGGCCGGGGGCGAGACGTCCGGGCCGATCGCGGTGATGCGACCGTCCTCGACCACGACGGCGCCGCCGTCGAACTCGGGGGCGGTGACGGGGACCACGTGTGCGTTCGTCACGACGAAGGAGTTGCTCATGCCACCACGGTACCGACGGGGGCGGACACCGCGGCCGTGCACACGACATGCAGATTCCTCGCGGCGGTGGCCGACGCCGCTCTAGCGTCGAGTCGTCGGCCGGTCGTCCCGTCGTCCCGTCGTCCCGTCTCGTCCACCGTGGAGGAACCGATGCCCCGCACCGAGCACCCCTGGCCGTCCCACACCACCGTCACGCTCCCCTGGCGCAGCAGCGTGCGCGGCCCGCGGCAGGACCGCGAGACGACGTCGGTGGTGGCGTCGGTCCCGCCGCGCATCGCCCGGCTCCCCTGGTCCCCGGACGCCGACACCGCAGCGCTGCTCGACCGCGCCGCCGCCGCGCTCGTGCACCTCGACGAGCACCACGGCGACCGGCTCGCCGTGCTCGGTCGCGTGCTCGACCGGACCGAGGCCGTCGCGACCTCCCGCATCGAGGACGAGCACGCCACGCTCGACGACCTCGCGCGGGCCGTCGTCGGCGTCCGGGCAAACCGCAGCGCGACGGCGATGGTCCGTGCCGGCGGGGCGATCGAGACGCTCGTGTCCTCCGCGGCGTCCGGGACGATCACGGAACGGGCGCTGCTCGCGGCCCACCACCGGCTCATGCGCGACGACCCGGTCGACGGCCGGTACGCCGGACGCTGGCGGGACGTGCAGAACTGGATCGGCGGCGGCGCCACGCCCCGGCTCGCGCGCCACGTCCCGCCGCCGGCCACGCTCGTGCCCGAGCTGATGGACGACCTGTTCGCGTTCCTCCACCGCGACGACCTGCACCCGATCGCGCAGGCGGCCATCGCGCACGCGCAGTTCGAGTCGATCCACCCGTTCACCGACGGCAACGGGCGGATCGGCCGCGCCCTCGTCGCCGCCGTGCTCCGGCGTCGTGGACTCGCTCGGACCGTCACGGTGCCGGTCGCGACCGCCCTGGTCGCCGAGCGGGACCGGTACTTCTGGCACCTCGACCGGTACCGTCGTGGTGTCGTCGACGAGTGGGTCCGTGACCTCGCGATCGCGATCGGCACGGTGTGCGACGAAGCCACGGTCACGGCGCTGCTCCTCGACGAGGGCGCCCGGACCCTCCTCGACGATCCCGTCGTCACCGAGGACCACCTCGAGCAGCTGCTCGGCGACGACGCCCGCTCGATCGACACGGTGACCGACGACCTCTGCCGCGCCGGGGTGCTGCGGCCGGTGACCGAGCGGCGCCGTCGCCGAGCGTGGCTCGCGGTGGCCGTCGCCGACGAGGTGACGGCCTTCACCGACCGCGTCCAAGACGCCGTCACACACCGGGCGAATAGGGTGGGGTGGTGAGCACCGAGCACGCCCAGGCCACCCCGCCCACCGCCGCCAAGCGGCCCGTGACGCGGACCCACCACGGCATCGACTTCGTCGACGACTACGAGTGGCTGCGCGACAAGGAGTCGCCGGACACCCTGGCCTACCTCGAAGCCGAGAACCGCCACACCGAACAGGCGACGGCGCACCTCGACGGACTGCGCGACCGGATCTTCGCCGAGGTGAAGAACCGCGTGCAGGAGACCGACCTCTCGGTGCCCGTCCGCATGGGCGACTGGTGGTACTTCACGCGCACGGCCGAGGGCAGCCAGTACGGCGTGCACTGCCGTGCGCCGATCAGCGGCCCGGACGACTGGACCCCGCCGGCGGTGACCGAGGGCGAAGCGACGCTCCCCGGCGAGCAGGTCGTCCTCGACGGCAACGCGCTCGCGGACGGGCACGACTTCTTCTCGCTGGGTTCCTACGACATCAGCGACGACGGCACACGGCTCGTCTACGGCATCGACGTCGAGGGCGACGAGCGGTACACCCTGCACGTGCGGGACCTCACGACCGGCACCGACCTCGGCGACGAGATCCCGAACACCGGCTCCGGGGCGACGTTCGACCCGTCCGGGCGCTTCGTGTTCTACCCGACCGTCGACGACTCCTGGCGGCCCGACCGCATCTGGCGGCACACCGTGGGCAGCCCGGCGGCCGACGACGTCGTCGTGTTCGAGGAGCCGGACGACCGCTACTGGGTCGGCGTCGGGGTCACCCGGTCGTCGCAGTACATCGTGATCGAGCTCGGGTCGAAGATCACCTCCGAGGCGCTCGTCCTCGACGCGGCCGACCCCACCGGCGAGTTCCAGGTCGTGTGGCCCCGGCGCGAGGGCGTCGAGTACGAGATCGAGCACGCGATCGTGGGCGGCAGCGACCGGTTCCTCGTCCTGCACAACGACGGTGCCGAGAACTTCGAGCTCGTCGACGTCCCCGCGGACGACCCCACGTCGGAGCGTGACCGGCGGGTCGTCGTCGCGCACCACGCCGAGCGTCGGATCGAGGCGGTGGACGCCTTCGCCGGACACCTCGCGCTCGAGTACCGGTCCGAGGCGCTCCCCCGCGTCGCGATCATCCCGATCGAGGGCGACGGCTACGGTGACGCGCACGAGGTCCCCTTCGACGAGGCGCTGTTCTCGGCCGGGCTCGGTGGCAACCCGGAGTGGGACCAGCCGACGCTCCGGATCGGGTTCACGTCGTTCGTCACCCCGTCCGAGGTGAGCGACCTCGACCTCGCGACCGGCGAGGTCACGGTCCTGAAGCGTCAGCCCGTGCTCGGCGGCTACGACCCGGCCGACTACGTCCAGGAGCGCGACTGGGCCACCGCCGACGACGGCACCCGCGTGCCGATCTCCCTCGTGTGGCGCCGTGACGCGGTCGACACCGACCGTCCGGCACCGCTGCACCTCTACGGCTACGGCTCGTACGAGCACTCGATCGACCCCGGGTTCAGCGTCATGCGCCTGTCGATGCTCGACCGCGGCGTCGTGTTCGCCGTCGCCCACGTGCGCGGTGGCGGCGAGATGGGTCGGCACTGGTACGAGAACGGCAAGACCCTCACGAAGAAGAACACCTTCTCCGACTTCGTCGCGGTCGCCACGCACCTGATCGACACCGGACGCACCACCGCCGACCGGCTCGTCGCCGAGGGCGGCAGCGCGGGCGGGCTCCTGATGGGCGCCGTGGCGAACCTCGCCCCGGAACGGTTCGCCGGGATCCTCGCGGCGGTGCCCTTCGTCGACGCGTTGACGAGCATCCTCGACCCCGACCTGCCGCTGACGGTCATCGAGTGGGACGAGTGGGGCGACCCGCTGCACGACCCCGAGGTCTACCGGTACATGAGCGAGTACTCGCCGTACGAGAACGTCCGCGACGACGTGCAGTACCCGAAGATCCTCGCCGTGACGTCCATCAACGACACCCGGGTGCTGTACGTCGAGCCCGCGAAGTGGACCGCGAAGCTGCGGGAGGTCGGCGCTCCGGTGCTGCTCAAGACCGAGATGGCTGCGGGGCACGGCGGCGTCAGCGGCCGGTACGCCTCGTGGAAGGAGCGGGCGTTCGAGCTCGCCTGGCTCCTCGACGTCCTGGGGCTGGCGGACGAAGCGCCCGCCGCGTGACGACTTCGTGAGCAGGAATGGTCGGGTTGCCCATCGGCACCCGACCATTTCTGCTCACCAAGCGAGCGCGCGAGCGCGCGCCGCCCGCCGCCCGGCGCGTCACACGCGGTTGAGCGCGTGCACCGCCTCGTCGTAGGACTCCTCGGCGAGGCGCACCCGGTCGCCCGCGAGCACCCCGTACCCGAACGTACCCTCGCCGCCGCGCTCGGCGATCGCCGCGTTCGTGCGCAGCGTGTCGAGCGCGTGCAGGGAGCGCACCCGCTCGGTGAGGACGTCGGCCGCCGTCCCGATCCGCTTCCACAGTGCGTGCGGGAACGCGTCGTCGCCGAGCACGTCCATCGTCAGGCGCGCGCGCATCGTCGCCTGCCAGGCGGCCTCGGTCGTGGCGCGGTCGGCGGCCTCACGCGCAGCGGCGGTGTCCGAGGTGTCGTCGGCGACCGCGGCGCGCACGAGTTCGCGGACCTCCGGCTTCACCTGGGCGACGACGTCCTGCGCGACCTTCTTCGGCGACCGGAGGGCCCACGCGGTCGGTGCGGGTCGCTCGACCGCGTCGTCGAGGGCGTCGAGGAGCTCGAGGAACGGCTCGCCGTGCAGGAACGCCACGACGTCCCGGACCGACTGGTCGCGACGTTCGCGGGTGGCCGCCAGGATCCGCTCGCGCGTCATCGCGTCGACGAGCTCGTCCTGCGCCGGGGTCGACGCGCGCGGCAGCCGGTCGATGAGGTACTCCGCCAACGCAGCGCGCGCGGTGACGGCGGCGAGTCCGTCCGCCCCCGCGGCAGCGCGGTCGACGGCGTCGCCGGCGGCGAACGCCGGACGGTACGCGCCGAGGATCGCGGCGATCTCGAGGGCGGTCTCGGCCGCCTGCCGGAGGTCGGTGGCGTCGCCGGAGCGGAGCCGCGCCTCCTGGGCGAGGAGCGCGGCGCGGAGCTTCCGCAGCCGCTTCACCAGCACGCGCGCGGTCGTTCCCTTGTCCGGCTTGTCCTCGGCCTGGAGGCGCGGTGCCGGTGCTCCTGCCAGCCCACGTGCCAGCTTGGACGAGACGGCGGCGGGGCCGGCGCCGACGGCGGCGAAGCGCCCGTCGAGCGACGCGAAGAGCTCGTGGGCGACCTGCGGGTCGACGCCGCCGACGATCTCGACCTCGAC
Organism: Curtobacterium sp. MCBA15_013; assembly: GCF_001865095.1. Classification (NCBI taxonomy): domain Bacteria; kingdom Bacillati; phylum Actinomycetota; class Actinomycetes; order Micrococcales; family Microbacteriaceae; genus Curtobacterium; species Curtobacterium sp. MCBA15_013. The sequence continues at coordinate 64,008 of NZ_MJGQ01000002.1, forward strand.
CTCGCGCCAGGTGCGCGGGGTCTCGGGGGCGTCGTCGTCGAGCCGCGTCGCGCGGACCTGGTCGTCGGCGAGCTCGGCGATCTGGTCGCCGTCCTCGTCGAGCAGCCGCGTCACCGTGCGGGTCGTCGTGATCCGGACCACCGGGTGGAGGCCCCGGCCACGGCGCTCGGTGAAGAGTGCGGCGAGGACCTCGTCGGGGACGGTGTCGGCGTCGTCGGTGAGCGGGAAGTGCTGCTCGTGCCGGACGGTGTCGGACGAGGCGCGCTTGATGTGCCAGCCGGCGTCGGGGCCACCGGTCCGGCGGCGCACCGTCACGCGGGCGGCCACGAGGTCGTACCGCTCGGTGTCCCAGTACGTCGCGTCGAGGTCGAACGGCTCCTGGTGCTCGGTGCGGATGATGCCGCCGATGCCGACGAGGTCCGGCAGGGCACCGCCCTCGGGCAGGTCGTAGGTTCGCTCGATCTCGAGGTGCGTGTCGCTCACGCGGTCCTGTCTACCAGGGCTTCCCCGTGTTCCCCGAACCGGCGGGGTTAGCCTGAGCACATGAGCGAGACGATCACCCGCGACGCGTTCGTGCCGGAGGCCGGCGCCGTCACGATGTTCACGACCAGCTGGTGCGGCTACTGCGCGCGCCTGAAGAACCAGATGTCCAAGGCCGGGGTCCCCTACCGCGAGGTCGACATCGAGCAGACGCCCGGCACGGCCGAACTCGTCGCCGAGGTCAACGGCGGCAACCAGACCGTGCCGACGCTGGTGTTCCCCGACGGCAGCACGGCGACGAACCCCTCGCTCGCCGAGGTCCAGTCGCGCATCTGACGCCGCGGAGCCCCGCACAACCGAAGTCCGTCCGAACCGCGCGATCGCGTGGTTCGGACGGACTTCCGTTGTGCGAGAGACATGCGCGCCACGCGCCGCACGCGCCGCACGCGCCGGCCCTAGCCGCGCTCCAGTGCCTCGGTCAGCAGCGCCGCCATCGCGTCGAGCTGGATGTCGCCGGAGTCGACGATCTCCTCGTCCGAGCCGTCGAGCGCGCGGGCGGCCAGGGACGCCTTCGAGTCGATGAGCTCGGCGATCTTGGTATCGATCGTCTGGGCGGCGATGATGCGCCACGCCGTGACGGGCTCCTCCTGCCCGATGCGGTGCACGCGGTCGATCGCCTGGGTCTGCTCGGCGCTCGTCCACGACAGCTCGGCGAGCACGACGTTCGACGACACCTGCAGGTTCAGGCCGACGCCCGCCGCGGTGAGCGAGCAGACGATCACGGCGACGTCGGGGTCGTTCACGAACGAGTCGATCTCGGCCGTGCGCTGCGCCGGCGTCTGGTCGCCCCGGACCGTCGCGGTGCGGAGGTGTCGACGAGCGAACACCTCTTCCGCCTGGTCCATGACGTCGAGGTGCTTCGCGAAGAACACGACCTTGCCGACGTTCGAGGCGAGCTGCGCCGCGTAGTCCGCCGCGAGCTGTGCCTTGGCCCGACCGATGCGCCGCACCATCGAGAACACGTTCTCCCCGGTCGGCGAGGCGTCCTGGTCCTCGAGCTCCCAGCGCGCGACCTGGCGGACGAGCTTGTGGTCGATGCCGACGACCGGGTCCTGCCCGGTGCGGGCGTCGAGCGCCTGGTGGTACCGCTTGACGAGCTTCGCGGTGAGCTCGCGCTCGGCGTCGCGGATCGAGCGGCCGACCTCGTCGTCGAGTTCGACGGGGATGTCGGCGATCCGACGTGCCGGGATGTCCGCGGCGACGTCGACCTTGCGGCGCCGGACGATGCCCTGGTCGATGACGGCCTTGCGGGCCTCGACGAAGAACCCGGGGTCGGCCGGCGTCAGGCCGATCTCCTCGAGCTCGTTCATGAGCTTGGCGCGCGGCTTCTTGTCGTCGATCCAGCCGAGGTACTCCCAGATGGTGCGGAAGTCCTCGACCGAGTTGATCAGCGGCGTACCGGTGAGTGCCATCAGCAGCGGCGACGAGGTGCGCGACCGGATCGCCTCGGCGAGCTGCAGCACGAACTTCGAGCGCTGCGAGTCCTTGTTCTTGATGAAGTGCGCCTCGTCGACGACCATGCCCTTGAACCCGAAGTTCCCGAGCCAGCCGGCGTGCCGGTCGAGGATCTCGTAGTTCACGATGACGATGTCGGCGAACCCGTCGAGGTCGTCCCCGTCGCCGTGGATGACCGTGGCGGTGCGGTTCGGGACCCAGCGGGCGGCCTCGCGCTTCCAGTTCGTCTTGACGACGTTCGGCACGACGACCAGCAGCGGGAAGGCGTTCGCGGCCTCGGCGGCGAGGAGCGACTGCGCGGTCTTGCCGAGGCCGGGCTCGTCGGCGAGCAGGAACGTGCGGTGGCCCTGCGCCGCGGCGGCGATGAGCTCCGCCTGGTGCTTCATGAGCGTGGTGCCCGATCGCGAGTGCAGCGTCGTGGGCTCCGGCAGCGGCATCGTCGCCGCTCCCCCGCCCGCGCCGTACTCGAACGACTTGAAGAGCGGGCCGAACAGCTCCCAGTTCGCCAGGCGACGCGGGTGCGCGACGGGCTGGTCGGCGAGCGCGAAGTCCGGCGGCAGGAACGGGTTCGCGAGCTGTCGCTGCACGACCGCCTGCGGCACGACCGCACGCACCGGGCTCTCCACCGTCGGCGAGGGCTCCGCCGCGATGACGAGTTCCTCGGGCTGCAGTTCCATGCCACCCGCGATCATCATGTCGCGCTTCACGGTGCGGGTCGTCTCGCTGACCGACGCCTCTTCCGTGAGGAGCTGGATCACGCTCGTGTCCCGCGCCGCGGTCTTCGCGAGGATCGTCGCGACGCCGTCGAGCCGCTTGAGCTGCTCGGCGCGCTGCGAGTCGGTGAGTTCGGTGTCCGCCTTGACCCGTGCGCGTTCCTCGCGCATGAGCAGGGCGACCGCCTGGAACTTCGAACGGTTCGACGCCTTGAGCGGTCCACGCTGCGCCGCCGCCTCGACCTCGCGCACGGCGCGGGCGAGCACGGGGATGACGCCGTCGTTGTCGAGCGGCCTGGTGCGACGCGACGCGGTCCGCGTCCCGCCGGCTGCTCGCCGGGTGCCTGATCGAGCCAACGCTCCTCCTGTTCCGCCCGTTCGTGCGGGCGAGCCGCCCCGCGGGGCGGAAGTCCTGAACCGGCGCCTGGCACGGCTCCGGTGTTCCGGGGGCCACCGTGGCCCACCGCTTCGCCGGTCCCCGTCCGGGGGACGTGGAGTCCCGCGGACCGTTCCCATCGCGGCCACCGGGTGGGGCCGGATGCGACGGTCCGCGCCGGGATCCGGCGCCGTCACACGCACGTGATGCCCCCTCGGAGCGATCACGGACCCGGTTCCCACGTCGGTCAAGTGACCGACTGCTGCGTCCGGAATCGACGCGGCACGCGGGAACGCGGTGCGTGCGCGCTCAGTTTACTCCCCGACCACCGACGGAGGCGACTCGACGACGCCCGCGCGAGTCGCGCCTCCTGGATCCGCCTGCTGTCGGGTCCAGGAGGCGCGGTGCGGACCCGTCCCGCGACCGGCGTCGCGCAGGTGGTCGCGTCAGGCCTGTGGTGCGGAGCGCGGGCGGAGGAGGCCGTCGGACGGGACGATCGGCGTCGCCTCGGCGAGGGCCGCCTGCGTCGCCGCCAGCAGCTGCTCCGCCGTGTGGATGCCGTTCGCGGAACCGGTCGTGGCCTGGCCGCCGGCGTGCGCGAGCAGTTGCGCGCCGATCGCCGGGCCGATCCGGTCCGACTGGTCGGGGTTGCGCGCGATCCAGTCGCGCGCGACGGCGTCGGCGAGGCGTTCGGCGGCCGCCCCGCGCTCCGCGTCGCCGCGCGACCGGTGCCACAGCCCCGTGACGACGAGGTGCGCCACCACGGCACCGATGTCGCGCACCGGGTAGCCCCAGCCCGCCGTGTCGATGTCGAGCAGGCCGGAGATGCGCCACGGCTCGTCCTCGTCGACGAAGACCTGCTCGAGGTGCAGGTCGCCGTGCACGACCTGCTTCGTCGCGGTCGCCCAGCCGATCGAGCGTCGTCCGATGGCGTCGTAGAGCGCGTCGATCTCCTCGGCGTCCTGCGGCAGCGCGGCGACGAGGGTGCGGCGGTGCCAGTCGGCGTGGTCCATCGCGTCGGCGCGGGCCTGCTGCGTCATCGGGACCGTCGCGATCCGCCCGGTGAGCGCCGCGAGGGAGGCCACGAAGCGCGGGTCGTCCGCGATCTCGAGGATGCGGCTGCCGGCGGGGACCCCGCGGATGCGTTCGAGGACGAGCAGACCGTCCCCACGGCTCGACAGCACCCGCGGCACCGGCAGTCCGGCGGCGACGAACTGCTCGTGCGACTTCTCGATCGGGGCCACCCGGTGCGGACGCACGACCTTGAGGAAGAGGGTCCCCTCGGCGGCGTCGACCCGCACCACGGCACGCTTGCCCGGTCGGTACGCCGCGACCGTGAGGGTCGGGTCGGTGACCGGCATGCCGAGCGTCGTGAGGAGCTCGGCGACGGCGTCGCGGTAGGTCACCTGGGGCAGCACCGGCAGCCCGGGGTCGTTCGGGTACGCCCACACCGAGACCGGCTCGCCCGTCGCGGGGTCGGTGACGATCGCGCTGTTCTGGTCGTGGGTCCCGCCCGTGTCGACGTAGGTCAGGACCGTGGCGCGCTGGCCGTTGCGGTCCACGGTGTCGACCTCGTACCCGTACAGGTAGCCGTTGCCCGAGGGTTCGACCGAGTGCGCGCGTGCGGCCACCACGGAGGTCCCGGAGCCGGCGAAGGCCTGCGGGATGACGCGCTCATGGTTGGGCCACACGAGACCAGTCAACCGGACGGGGCGGGATTCGTCGCGTTCGTGCACGGCTCGGCGCGCGCACCGTGGCTACGGTGGTCGTCGTGAACCCGGTCGCGCGTCTCCGCAGCTCCAGTCGCACGCCGTTCCTGCAGGTCGTCAAGACCGCGGTCGCGGTGGTCGCCGCCGTGCTGCTGTGCCGGGTGCTCATCGACGGCCCGTTCCCGACCTTCGCCGCGATCGCCGCGCTGCTCGTGGTGCAGCCGAGCATCAACCAGTCGTTCGTGAAGGGACTCGAGCGCAGCGCCGGGGTCGTCCTCGGGGTCGTGCTCGCCACCGGGTTCCACCTGCTGCTCGGCGACACCGTGTGGGTCGTGCTGCTGGTCATCGTGCTCGCCATCCTCATCGCGTGGGCCCTGCGGCTCACCCCGACCTCGGCGACGCAGGTCGGCATCAGCGGCATGCTCGTGCTGACCGCGGGCGTCGTCACGCCGAACTACTCGGCCGACCGGATCCTCGAGACCGTCCTCGGAGCGATCGTCGCCCTCATCGTGAACGCGCTCATCGTGCCGCCGGTGCTGCTCGGTCCGGCGCACCTCGCGGTCGCACGGCTCGCCCGGGACACCGCCGCCGCGTTCGAGCGGGTGGCGATCGGGCTCACCGAGGGGTGGGACCAGGACCGCTGGCACGAGGCGCTCCTGCAGGCCCGGGCGCTCCGGCAGCAGCACGCCCGCGCCGAGGCGTCGCTCACCGCGGCCCGGGAGTCCCTCACGATGAACCCGCGCGGCGGCCGGCACCGGACCGTCCTCGACGAGGACATCGTCGTGGCCGAACACCTGCGTGTGCTCGTCACCCGGGTCACCGGCATGACCCGGGCGATCCAGGACAACACGGCGCCCGACCTCCGGGCCGACCCCGTCGTCGGGAGCATCGCCACCGAGGTCGCCCGGATCGCGGCCGACGTCCGGGCGCTCAGTGCCCGGGTCGCCGCGAAGGAGGTGCCCGTGTCGACCGCCGCGTCCCCTCGGCCCCGGTGGTCGGTGCCGACGTCGCCGCAGCACGACGAGGACGTCGCGGAGCCGGCACTCACGGCGCCGCTCGAGGTGATCCAGCCGAACTCGCGGCACTGGATCCTGATCGGGGCGCTGCTCGAGGACATCCGGCGCGTGCGCGAGGAGCTGCTCGGCGAGGACGACTGACGCGGAACGTGGGCGGGCGCGTGCGCGTGCGCGCTCGTGGCGCGTCAGCGTGCGGCCGGCACCGCCTTGCTCACCGGCACGTGGCGCGTCAGCGTGCGGCGGACGCTGCCTCGGCCGCGGAGTGCACGATGTCGTCCCAGATCGTCGCCGTCGGCACGGTCGAGTCGCTCGAGACGACCTCGACGCTCGCGAACCGGCTGATCTCGGCCACGACGGCATCGGCCCCCGCGGCACGAGCAGCGACGCTCGCGATGTCCGGGACCGCCGCCCGGAGCTCGGCGACCACACGGTCGCGGCTGTCGTCCTCCATGTCACCGAGCACGCCGATGCCCTTCCAAGCGGCGTCGAGCTCGGCACGCAGACGGACGAGGGCCGGGTGTTCCGGCATGTCGTTCATGGTGCCCCCACTGCGGATGTGACGTCGGGTACGCCGCTTCCGGTGCGCGAGCATAGCAACGAAGCAAGCAGTCCTCACGTCCCACGAACGGGGGACAGACCGTTCTACCTGTCCGACCGCCGTGACTGTGACGAGATTCAGCGAGTTCAGCCGTGGGATCTCCCGCATGTACAGGTTCGATGCCACGATGGGGTCGAGGAGGTCGCTATGCGCCTGTTGGTGGTCGAGGACGATGACGAGATGCGCGCGCTCATGGAACGTGGGCTCGCGGCAGAGGGGTACCGCGTCACCGCGGTCGAGAACGGGGTCGAGGCGCTGATCGCGCTCGGCGACCAGGCGTTCGACCTGGCCGTCGTGGACGTCATGATGCCCGGCATGTCCGGCTTCGAGCTCGCCCGCCGCATCCGCGAGCGCGAGGACCCGGTCCGGATCCTCCTCGTGACCGCGCGGGACGCCGTGGACGACCGCGTGTTCGGCCTCGACGCCGGCGCCGACGACTACCTCACGAAGCCGTTCGCCTTCGCCGAGCTCACCGCTCGGCTCCGTGCCCTCGGTCGTCGCGAGTCCGCCGGCGCCCCGCGCACCATCGAGGTGGGCGACGTCGCGATCGACTCCGAGGCCCGTCGCATCCTGATCAAGGGCCAGCGGGTCGCCGTGAGCCCCACCGAGTTCGCGCTCCTCCGGCTGCTCGCACGGTCGGTGGGCACCGTGGTCGACCGCCCGAAGATCCTCGAAGAGGTCTGGGACGGCTCGCAGCACGTCGACCCGAACGTCGTCGAGCAGTACATCTCGTACCTCCGCAAGAAGCTGACCTCGCACGAGGCGACGGTCGCGATCTCCACCGTGCGCGGCCGCGGCTACCGGCTCGATCTGCTCGGAGCGTGACCGGTTCCGGGCGTGGCCTGATCCGTCCGCTGCGGAACCTGTCGCTCCGCGCTCGGATCACCATCGGGTCCACGGCGATCGCGGCGGTGGTCATCGTGCTGCTCGTGCTCGTCATGCGGTTCCAGGTCGTCAGCGTCGTCGCGAGTGCCACGCGCACGCTGCTCGACGCGGACGCCGACCCGTACGTGGCCACGCTCGAGGTCGACAGCGATCCCGACCTGTCCCCGCCGGGCAACGCGCAGCTCGTGGCCGTGGTCTCGCCGTCCGGTGACATCGCCCTGTCGACCATGCCGCCCCGCGTCGAGCGCGCGCTCGGCAGCCTCACCGAGACGAAGGCCGGGACGTCCCTCATCCGGGTCGCCGGCTCGGAGTACCGCGTCGTCGTCGAGCACCCCGTCAACCAGGCGGGTCGGTGGACGGTCGTGGCGGCCCGCAACTCGCAGGCCGAGGCGATCGTCGTCGACGACCTGACCTCGACGCTGTCGCTCACCGGCCTCGCGATCCTGGTCGCGTTCGGCATCGCCTCGTGGGTGCTCGCGACCGCCGCCCTGCGCCCGGTGAACCGGATGCGCCGCGAGGCCGAGCGCCTCTCCGTCGCCCCCGAACGCGCCGAACTGCCGGTCGGTCCTGCCCAGGACGAACTCGCCTCGCTGGCGACGACCCTCAACGCCTTCCTCGCCCGCACGCGCCAGGCCACCGAACGCGAGCGCCAGATGGTCTCGGACGCGAGCCACGAACTCCGCACGCCCCTCGCGATCCTGACGACCCAGCTCGACCTGGCGTCCCTCGACGGGGACGACGCGGCCGCCCTCGCCGCCCACATCGAGCGCGCGAAGCTCAGCGTCGCGCGGCTGTCCCGCCTGGCGAACGACCTGCTCGCGCTGTCCCGCATCGAGGAGTCCGAGCGCCGCGAACAGGACGGTGCCGAGCAGCAGCCCACGGGCTGGTCGGACCTCGGCGACGAGGTCATGAGTGCCGTCGACCGCGTCCGGCTCATCGCGTCCGCCAAGGACATCACCGTCGACTTCGACCTGGAGTCCCCGGTCGCCGTCGGGGGTTCCGGCCCGGGCATCGGCGGCGGCACCGTGGAACCGCGGTACCGACTCGACACCGGTGGCATGGCGCAGCTCGTCACGAACATCGCCGGCAACGCGGTCTCGGCACTCCCCCGCGGCGGCGGCGTCTTCGTCTCGTGGCGCAGTGCCGGCGGCGAGGGGATCCTGCAGATCACGGACGACGGCCCCGGTGTGCCGGAGTCGTTCATCCCCGTCGCCTTCGACCGGTTCACCCGCCCCGACGAGGCCCGGAAGTCCCGCCCGAACCCGGACCCCGCGACCGGCACGATCCCCCTGCCGGGTGGTTCCGGACTCGGGCTCGCGATCGTGCGGGCCGTGGCGGAGCGTGCGGGCGGGACGGCGTCGCTCCGGAACGTGCGGTCCGGTGGGCTCGAGGTCACGATCCGCATCCCCGAGGTGCAGTAGCCGGTCGGTCACTGGAAGTCCCTCGACCGGGTGCGGACCGACAGGGACAGGTGTTCGATCCGGTCGGCCACCAGGTTCACGACCCCGTCCGGCGACCGCTCGAGGATCCCCCGCACGATCACGGCCGGCGCCTCGCGCGCGACCCGTCGGTACCGCCCCCACACGCCGACGCTGCAGATCACGTTCACCAGCCCGGTCTCGTCCTCGACGTTCATGAACGTGATGCCGGACGCCGTCGCCGGACGCTGCCGGTGCGTCACGATCCCCCCGACCTCGACCCGCCGTCCGGTCTCGGCCGTCGCGGTGTCCTGGACGCTGAGCACCCCGCGGGCCACGAGGCCACCACGGACGTGCCGCACGGGATGGTCGTCCGTCGTCATCCCCGTCGACCACATGTCCGCGATGAGGACGTCACCGCTGGTCATCTGCCCGAACAGCGGCGGCTGCACCGTCACCTGGGTGTCGGGCAGCTGGTCGGGACGCTCGGCCGCGGCCTGTGCTGCCGACCACATCCCACCGCGCCGGTCGACCCCGATCGACGCGAAGGCGTCGGCGGCGGCGAGCGCCTCGAGCTGCGCCGTGGTCAGGCCGACACGGCGAGCGAGGTCGGACATGTCGGTGAAGGGACCGTGGGCATCCCGCTCGGCGACGATCTTCTCGGCGCTCTTCCGGCCGAGCGAGGAGACCTCGGCCAACCCGAGACGGACCGCGAAGGCGCCGTCCCGCCGGTGCCGCGCCGTGTCGTCGGGCGTGGCCTTGTCGAACGGCAGCACCGGGGGCTGTTCCTCGGCCAGGCAGTCGTCGTGACCCGTCGCGTGGACGTGCGCCGCGCCTCCTGGACCGCCGTCGGCGTCGTCGTCGGCGGCGTCGTCGTGCAGCGGCTCCAACGTGGCGTCCACGCCGGAGCGCAGGATGTCCGGTCGCAGGACGGTGACCCCGTGCCGACGGGCGTCGGCCACCAGGGTCTGGGGTGAGTAGAACCCCATCGGCTGCGCACGGAGCAGCGCGGCGAGGAAGGCTCCGGGGTAGTGCAGCCGCATCCACGCGCTCGCGTAGACGATGAGCGCGAAGCTGATGGAGTGGCTCTCCGCGAAGCCGAAGTTCGCGAACGCCTGGATCTTGGCGTAGATGGCGTCGGCGTCCTCGCCGTGGATGTCGTTCGCGGCCATCCCGGCGTAGAGCTTCTCGCGGAGCCGGTCGATCTTCTCGTGCCCGCGCTTCGACCCCATCGCACGCCGGAGCAGGTCGGCGTCGTCCCCCGAGCACCCGCCCACCGCGATCGCCATCTGCATGAGTTGTTCCTGGAAGAGCGGGACGCCGAGGGTCCGCTCGAGCACGGGTTCGAGCGACGGGTGGATGTACGTGATCGGCTCTTCGCCCGTGCGCCGCCGGATGTACGGGTGGACTGCACCGCCCTGGATCGGCCCGGGGCGCACCAGGGCGACCTCGATCACGAGGTCGTAGAAGCGCCGCGGCAGCAGTCGGGGCAGCGTCCCCATCTGCGCTCGGGACTCCACCTGGAACACCCCGATGGTGTCCGCGCGGCACAGCTGGTCGTAGACGCCCTGTTCCTCCTTCGGGATGGAGTGCATGTCCCACCGCTCCCCGCAGTGCTCGTCGGCGAGGTCGAACGAGTACTGCAGCGCGGCGAGCATGCCGAGCCCGAGCATGTCGAACTTCACGAGCCCCATGTAGGCGCAGTCGTCCTTGTCCCACTGCAGCACCGTCCGACCGTCCATGCGGGCGTGCTCGATCGGTACGACCTCGCCCACGGGCCGGTCGGTGAGGACCATGCCGCCGGAGTGGATGCCGAGGTGCCGGGGGAACCCGAGCACCTGCTGCGCCATGTCGACCACGGTGTCGGGGATGTCGTGGTCTTGGCTCTCGGTCACCGAGCCCCAGCGTTCGACCTGCTTCGACCAGGCGTCCTGCTGCCCGGGGCTGTGGCCGAGCGCCTTCGCCATGTCCCGCACGGCGCCCTTCGGCCGGTAGGTGATGACGTTCGCGACCTGTGCGGCGTTGAACCGGCCGTACTTCTCGTAGACGTACTGGATGACCTCTTCACGCCGGTCGGAGTCGAAGTCGACGTCGATGTCGGGTTCCTCGTCGCGCATGGCCGACAGGAAGCGTTCGAACGGCAGCCCGTAGCGGATCGAGTCGACCGCGGTGATCTCGAGCAGGTAGCAGACCGCCGAGTTCGCCGCCGAGCCGCGGCCCTGGCAGAGGATGCCGCGCTCACGGGCGTACTGCACCATGTCCCGCACGATGAGGAAGTAGCCGGGGAAGTCCTTGTCCTCGATCACCGAGAGCTCGCGTTCGATGCGCTCGCGCTTCTGCGGGTCGACACCATCGGCACTGCCGGGGTAGAACCGGCGGGCGCCGCGCCAGGTGAGCTCCCGCAGCCAGGACATCGTGGTGTGCCCGTCGGGGACGTCGATGTCGGGCAACCCGGGCTTGACCGTCTTCAGCCGGAACCCGAGCTCGTCGGCGAGTTCGACGCTGTGCTCGATCGCCCCGGGGTAGCGGGCGAACCGCCGGGTCATCTCGGCCCCCGAGCGGAGGTGGGCCGTCGGTGCGGCCGGCAGCCACCCGTCGATCTCGTCGAGACTGCGGCGGGCCCGGACCGCGGCGAGCGCCGTCGCCACCGGGAAGCGGTCCGGGGTGGCGTAGTGCACGTTGCCCGTGGCCACCGTGGGCAGCGCGTGCTTCGCGGCGAGGGCGGCCAGGACGTCGTTCCGCGCGGTGTCCATCGGGTCGCCGTGGTCGGTGAGCTCGACGACGACCCCCGCCGTGCCGAACCGGTCGAGCAGGGCGCGCAGGGCGTCCTCGGCCGCGGACTCGCCCCCGCGCTCGAGCGCCTGCCGGACGGCCCCCTTGCGGCACCCGGTCAGGACGCGCCAGTGCCCGTCCGATCGTGCTGCGAGGTCGTCGAGGTCGTACCGGGGTCGTCCCTTCTCGGCGCCGGCGGCCAGGTGCGCCCGGGTGACGGCACCGGCGAGCCGGTGGTACCCGTCCTGCCCGTCCGCCAGCAGGAGCAGGTGCGTGCCCTCGGGGTCGGGTACGCCGTTCTGCGGTTCGGTCAACCCGAGGGACAGCTCGGTGCCGTACACCGTGGCGACGGTCGGGTATGCCTCGGCCACCTCGGCCATGCGCGCGGCACCGTAGAAACCGTCGTGGTCGGTGAGGGCGAGCCCGTGCAGGTGCAACCGAGCGGCCTCTTCGAAGAGCTGTTCCGGGCCGCTCGCGCCGTCGAGGAAGCTGAACGTCGAGTGCGCGTGCAGCTCGGCGTACGGCACGACCGGCACGTTCGTGTCGTCGGCCACCGGCGGGGTCGTCGGCGCGTAGGGCTCGCGCTTGCGGGACCACGCGGGGCTGTCCCCGCCGTCGCCGTCGTGCGTGCTGCCGGGGCTCCGCTTGTCGGACAGCGCACGTTCGAACTGGGACCACGGGATCGGCGGGTTGCTGTACCCCATCAGTGTTCCCCCGTCCGGGCGGTCACGTCGCCACCGCCTCGGCCCACCACCGGTGGTCGGCGAGCACGAGGTACCACGCACGTCCGTCGGCGTCGACGAGCTGCAACCGGTGGAGTCGGCGTCCGCCGGCCTCCCACCAGCGCACGACGAGCGGCCACGGTCCGGCCCACGCGGTCACGGCGTCGAACCGGCCACCACGCTCCCCCTCGGCACGGAACCGTTCCGGGACCCCGGTGAGGACGCCGCGGTCGTCGACGTCGACGGTGCCGCCGTCGCCGGTGACGACGTCCACCGGGCGCGGACGGTCGAGCACGGTCGCCGGCGGCGGACCGGGAAGCTTGCCGGGCCACGGGCGGTCGCGGACGGTCGCCAGCGCACGCTCGCCACCGACGGGAGCGTCGCCCCACGGCACGAGCACCACGCGTTCGGCCAGGGTGCGCCCGCCGCCGATCCGTGGCGTGACCACCCCGTCGTGCCCGACCAGTCCCTGCACGCGGGCGAGACCGTGGTGCACGCGTTCGTCCGGTCCGGTCCCCCAGAGCCCGCGTTCGTGGTTCGCCATGTCGTCGACCGCGACGGGCTCGAGCACCACCTGGACGACCGGCGCCTCGAGACCGGTCGGGTCCACCCCGCCGGCGAGCTGCCAGCGCACCCGGTCCACCACGTCGGCGGCGTCGAACCACCGCGGGTGCACCCACGTGCGCTCGAGCAGGATGTCCCGCTCGTCGACGATGCCGACCCGGATCGTGGTGGCGACGAGTCCGGCTGCCCGCAGGCGTGCGGCGAAGTCGTCGGCGGAGCGACGGAACGCGAAGGCGATCTGGTCGGCACGGTCGAGCGGGGGTTCGAACGACGCCTCGACCCGGAGTTCGGGCGGGACCGCGCGCGCCGCGACCTCTCGCGGGTCACGACCGCCGGCGAGCCGGTGCAGGAACGCCCCGGCGAGTCCGAACCGGTCGCGCACCTGTTCGTCGGCCAGCGCGGCGAACTCGCCGAGGGTCTGGATGCCGAGGCGCCCGAGCAGCATCGCGAGGTCGGCGTCGCCGAGCACGCCGAGCGGCAGCCCGGCCAGGAACGGCGCCGAGCCGTCGACGGGCACGATCCGCACCCGCTCCCCCGGACGTGCCGGGCGAGCCCGTGCGGCCTGTTCGGCGGCGAACGGGGTGTCCGCGACGCCGGCGCGCACCCCGGGAGCGCCGTGGTCGGCAGCGATGCCGGCGAGGGTCGCCGCGGCGGCTCGTTCTCCGCCGTAGTACCGGGCCGGCCCGCGGGACCGCAGCGCGAGGGTGCCCGGGCGGAGCACCTCGACACCGGGGACCGCCGCCTCGACCGCGCGGATGACCGGTTCGAACGCCCGGTGGTCGAGCGCGTCGTCGTAGGGCTGCACGACGAGCTCGGGGCAGCGCGCCTGTGCCTCGCGCACGCGGAGCCCACGGACCACGCCGTGCTGCCGAGCACTGGCGGAACTGGCGTACACCTGGCCCTTCACCACGAGGGCGAACGGGTGGTCCGGCGGCGACCCGGCAGCGCGAGCGGCCGCGATCACCGGCCAGTCCGGGCACCACAGCACGATCGTCCGGGTCGGCGGGGGCTCGGGCAGCGCCCCACCGCGGGCGAGTGCGTCGGCTCGGATCGACCGCGCATCGGGCACGCCCGCCGCACCCGCGCCTGCCCCGGGCCCGCGTCCGGCGAGGGCACCGGTGACCCGGGACCCGGTCGTCCGGGTCCGGCCGCCGCCCCGGGGGCTCACGACGCCACCGCCACGGGACGCAGCACGGGTGTCGTCCGGCCGGGGCCGGACGCCGCAGCGGTGGGGACGGCGGCCCGGACCGTGCCGTCCGCCGCGGGCAGCAGCAGGTCGGCGTCCACCGGTCGGCCCGCTCCGGCACGACCGGACGCCGACACCGTGACCCGTCGTTCCGTCAGGAAGCCGTGCCCGTCCCCGATGCCGCTCCACTCGGACCGGGTCACCCGCAGCGAGACGTCGGCCCCGGGCCAGGACCCGAGCGCGACGAGCGCCCCACCACGCTGACGCAGCCGTGCCGACAGCCGGGAGACGTCGCCGGGCACCACCCGACCGAGCGGACGGGTGAGGACGATCTGGGCGACGTCCGCCAGCGCGGCCGTCACGGTGAGCCACTGGTCGCCCGGGTCCGGCACGAGCACGAGCCGTTCGAGGTCGATGCCGGCCGCGGCCGCTGCCTCGACCCCGAAGGACGGCACCCCCACCACCGCGCACCAGGCACCGGCGGCCGAGGCTGCCTGCAGCATCGTCATCGCGAGGAGCACCGACTCGTGCACCGAGTAGGACCCGCCCACGCGGATCGCGCCACCCGGCAGGAGCGGTGCGAGCGCCTCGGCCGTGGGCAGCCCCTCGGTGTCGACCCGGGTGGACTCCATCTCGGCCACACGCGACCGCAGCGAGGTGATCCGTTCGAGTGCGGCGCGGGCGTCACCGAGGTGGTCGACCCGCCGCACCGGCCGGGCAGGACCGGGCCGCCCGGTCGGCTCTGGGTGAGCCCCGGGCGATCGGAGTGCCGCCGCCGTCTGCATGCCCTCATATTCGAACATGTGTTCGATGATGTCAATCGGGTCTGACATCCTGTGGACAGTTGCTTCGAACACGCGTTCGACACGCCGTGTGAGCGGTGGATCAGCGCCCTGTGGAGGAGTGATCCGGCACCGCCGCCCGACGATCCGCCGTCACCAGCGGGCGACGGCCCCCACACCGGCGAGCACCGAGCGCGTCTTCGTCTCGACCTCGTCCGCCTCGTCTGCGGCGACCGACGACCACGTCACCGCGCCGCCGGCACCGAACGACCGCGACCGCACCGTGCCCCGGTCGTCGATGACCGTCACCAGTGTGCGGATCACCACCGACAGGTCGACCGCGCCGCTGGCCGAGAAGTACCCGATCGCACCCGAGTACAGCCCGCGAGGCCCGTCCTCGAGCCGATCCGCGATCCCCATGGCACTGATCTTCGGCGCGCCGGTCATCGACCCCGGCGGGAACGCGGCGTGCACAACGGCTGCCCGCGACGTCCCCGCGGGCAGGACCGCACCGATCGTCGACACCATCTGGTGCACGCTCGCGTACGTCTCGACGTCGCAGAGCCGGTCGACGTGCACCGACCCCGGTACCGCCGTCCGGAGCAGGTCGTTCCGGAGCAGGTCGACGATCATGACGTTCTCGGCTCGGTCCTTCGCGCTCACGGCGAGTCCGGCACGGACCGCTTCGTCCTCCACAGGGTCGTCGGAGCGCCGTCGGGTCCCCTTGATCGGCTCCGCGGACACCGTCCCGGACGCATCGATCCGCAGGAACCGCTCAGGAGACCGGCTCGCCACGCGCAGCGGGCCGAGCCGTAGGTACGCACCGAACGGGACGGGGTCCGCCGCGCGCAGCCGCAGGTACTCGGTCAGGTGGGGGTCCGTGGCGGGGCCCCGCCGCGCCTCCTGGACCGGCGGCACCGCGAAGGCGGTCGTGAGGCACACCTGGAACGCGTTGCCCGCACGGATCTCCGCGCGGCACGCGTCCACCGCCGTCTCGTAGGCGGCGCGCGTGACGCGCCCGGTCGCCGGAGCGGGGCCCGGGAGGAACGGGGCCACGTCGTCGACGTCGACCCGCGTGACCGGAGCGGTCACCGTCTCCAGCCATGCGCGGTTCCGCGCGCTGGCCTCGGGTTCCGCATCGCTCGCCAGGGCCAGTGCCCAGGCGTCACCGGCGGCGTCGACGACCACCGCGCGGTCGACGAACCGCAGATCCGCGTCCGCGTGCCCCTCGGCCGCCCGGTCGACGCCGCCCGACTCGCGACCGAGCTCGTAGCCGAGGAACCCGACCCAGCCGAGCGCGAAGCCGCAGCCCGCGACCGGTTCCGGCAGCACCGGGGTGCGCGCGAGCAACTCGGTGAGGACCGCGAAGGCGGGTCGGTCCGATCCCTCGGCGGTCGCGACGTCCCCGAACCACGATCGGGACGCCATGGTCGTCTCGACGAACGCCCGTCGCGTCTCGTGCCGGAACCGCG
Source organism: Curtobacterium sp. MCBA15_013 (assembly GCF_001865095.1). Classification (NCBI taxonomy): domain Bacteria; kingdom Bacillati; phylum Actinomycetota; class Actinomycetes; order Micrococcales; family Microbacteriaceae; genus Curtobacterium; species Curtobacterium sp. MCBA15_013. The sequence continues at coordinate 80,216 of NZ_MJGQ01000002.1, forward strand.
CTGCGAACGGGCCGTCCGTCAGCGCCAGGACCGACCACCGGGCACGGGCGTGCGCGGTCGGGGGTGAACCGGCCGGCAGCGAGGAGTCGAGCCAGACCACGTCGGCGCCGGACGCGGCGGCGAGGGCGCCGAGGTCGGGAGTCGACGGCAGCCGCCGGACCTCGATCCGGGCGGACGCGGGTGCTGCCGTCAGACCGCCGCGATCGTCCACGAGGCCGCCGACGAGGACCCGGGCTCGAGCACTACGAGCCCCGCGTCGGACCCGGCGTTGAAGGCATCCGGCGCACAGGTCATCGGCTCGACCGCGAGACCCGCACGGTGGTACTCCGGCACGACGTGGTCGGCGGTGTGCACTTGCGCCCACCCGCACTCCGGGCCGAACGAGGCACGGACACCGCGGCCGTCGGCGGCGGTGAGGACGATCGTCGCGGTGCCGTCGGCGTCGCGGTCGAACCCGGTGAAGGCGTGGTCGATGAACCGGTCGCCGATGCGCGTCGCGGAGCGCAGGTCGAACTCGTCGTGCACCGGCGCGAGGCCCGTCGGGACGAGGCGGTCCTCGGTTACCTCGAGCACCTCGGCCGCGGGCAGCGTCAGGGTCCAGTCGTCGACACGACCCTCGCCAGCGACGAGGTACGGGTGCGGACCGGTCCCCCACGGTGCCGCGTCGGCACCGGTGTTCGTGCCGGTGATCGTCGTGTGCAGCCCCTCGCCGTCGACGCGGTACTCGACGAGCACCTCGACGCGGAACGGGTACCCGTCCTGGGCGGGCACCGTCGTGGCGAGGACCGCGCGGTCCGGTTCGTGCGCGACGATCCGGAAGTCGGTCCAGGCGACCAGCCCGTGCAGGGCGTGCTGCCGCTTCGGCTCGGTCAGCGCGAGCTCGTGCTCGGTCCCGCCGAACGTGTACTTCCCGTCGACGACCCGGTTCGGCCACGGCGCCAGGACGGCTCCGCGGAAGGCCGGGCGGACCTCGTCGGCGTCGAACGGCACGACCAGGTCGCGTCCCTCGAACCGGAACGTCCGCAGTGTCGCCCCCACCGAGGCGATCTCGGCCGTGTAGCCGCCGGCGGTGATCGTCAGGGCGGAACCGGACAGGGGTGCGTCGCTGCTCATGCGCTCAGCGTACTGGGGACGCGGGAGCCGGATCGCCTCGGGCGCGCGTCCCCGGAACGAGAAGACCCCCGCGGTTCCGGAGAACCGCGGGGGTGATGGTGGATCTGAGGGGACTCGAACCCCTGACCCCCTGCATGCCATGCAGGTGCGCTACCAGCTGCGCCACAGACCCGAAGTGTTGGTGTTCCCACCGACTTCAGTGTGCCTCCGTTCCCCGGAGGCACCATAGAAGCGTACACCATGCGAACGCCGGGTGACGAAATCGTCGCCGCCACCCGGGCGCGTCGCAGCTACGCGGTGTGGTCCACCGGGAGCTCGAGCGGGATGGTCGGGCAGTCCGACCAGAGACGCTCGAGCGAGTAGTACTGGCGGTCTTCTTCGTGGAAGACGTGCACGACGATGTCGCCGAAGTCGATGAGGACCCAGCGGCCCTCGCTCCGGCCTTCACGACGGAGCGGCTTGGCCCCGGCTTCGAGGAGGCGCTCTTCGATCTCGTCCGCGATGGCGAGCACGTTGCGCTCGTTCCGGCCGGTCGCGAGCAGGAACACGTCGGTGAGCTGCAGCGGCCCGGTCACGTCGAGGGCGACGAGGTCCTCGGCCTGCTTGGCGTCGGCCGCCTGGGCGGCGATCTGCACGAGTTCCACTGCGCGTGAGGAGGCGGTCACGGATTCCTTCCGGTCGGTCGACCTGGCAGGCTGCCGGATCGCTTGATGGGTCACGATCATAAGCCACCCACCGACACACGGCCAGGCCGTGCGCGGTGGGGAGGACTCAGAACGTGTGGGTCGTGACGAGGGCCACGATGATGACGGCTGCAGCAGCGACGCCGACGGCACCGACCGTCACGCCGAGGATGAGTGGCGTGCGCGACTCCTTCGGCTTGGCCGCCGCGAGGACGACCTGCCGCGTGGAGGTGTGGCTCGACACCGCACGGCTGGCACGGACCGGGCTGGCGTCCGTGTCGGGCTGTTCGTCGTGCTGCTCGAGCAGACGGTCGACCTCGGCACCGTCGATCGGCCGGTGCGATCCGGTCGAGGACAGCGACGCCGGCAGGTCGATCGAGCCGGTGAGGATGACCTCGCCCGTGGCGTTCAGCGCACCCGTCGGGTCGGCGAGGGCCGAGTTCGGCAGGATGATCGCGTTCGTGTTGGTCACGGCGACGCGGCGGGTGCCGGTCTCCTCGTCGTGGACCTCGGCGTCGTTCGAGTCGTGCGCCTGCTGCGACCAGTGGCCGACGGGCGGCTCGAACGCGGTCGTGAGGGGCTTCGGCTCGGCCGGACGCTGGAACGAGGCCGGCACGCGGGGGGCATCGGCGTCGCCATCGGTGTCACCGGCGGACGACGGCGCGCCACTCGACGTGGGTGCCGAGGCAGCACGCGCGGGTTGGGCGGCGTTCTGGACCGGGACCTCGTTCGTGTCGTCCTCGTCCAGCGAGAGCGGGAACACCGCCGGCGTGGAGGACTGGATCGGGGTCCGCTGCGCCGTGGCGGGGACGTCCGGGGTGCCCAGCGTGTTCGGAGCGTCCGGCGCGTCCGGCGCGTCCGGCGCGTCCGAGTCGGCTTCGGTGTCCGACGGCTCGGTGGCCTCGGGCGGGGCCCAGGTCGAACGGTGGCGACGCGGCTCTTCGCTGTGTGCGGCGGCTTCCTCGAGGGGCTCGACCGCGTCGGGCGATCCGTCTGCCTCGGTCGCCTGCGCCACGGCTGCCTGGTCGAGCACGACCGTCTCGGCCGAGGGCTCGGGGTCGACGGAGGACTCCTGCGCGAGCGGCTCGGGCTCGGCGGCGGCCGACGTGCCCGTCGCGTCCGGCGTACCAGGGCGCTCCGGTCCACCGTGCAGCGCGTCGACCGAGCCGAGGACGTCCTCGACGGTGCGGTCGGACGACTGCGGCGTCGGGTTCTGCAGCGGGACGGGCTGGATCGCCTGCCCCTCGGCCGCACGCAGCTGCCGGATCTGCCGACGGGTGAGTCCGCCCGAGCCGGGGACGATCTCGGTCGCCGAGGCCGGGGGCATCGACGGCACACCGGAGCCGGCGGACGAGGCCGACGACGGCACGGCGGACTGTGCGGGTGCGCCGGGGGCGGGAGCGACGTGGCTGCCGGGACGGTGGCGCACTTCCGGCTGCTCGGCCGGGGCGGCGACGGTCGGGGGCGGCGTCACGGGCTGCGCACCGCCCGCGGCGGCACGCTCCCGCTCGCGCGCCTGGCGCCGCGACAGGGGCGGCTGCGCGTCGGACGAACTCATGCAACGCTCCGATACAGATGGTGCTTGGAGATGTACTGGACGACACCGTCGGGGACCAAGTACCACACGGGGAAACCACGTCTCACCCGGTCGCGGCAGTCGGTCGACGATATTGCCAGCGCGGGAACTTCGAGCAAGCTTACGTCTCGTTCGGGCAGACCCGTGATGCTCAAGGCGTGTCCCGGACGTGTCACAGCGACGAAGTGCGCGAGGTCCCAGAGGCCATCATGGTCCTTCCAGTCGACAATCTGCTGGACGGCGTCTGCGCCGGAGATGAAGACCAGCTGCGCGTCGGGTCGCTGCTCGTGCAGGTCCTTCAGCGTGTCGACGGTGTAGGTCGGGCCCGGGCGGTCGATGTCCACGCGGCTCACGGTGAACATCGGGTTCGACGCCGTGGCGACGACGGTCATGAGGTAGCGGTGCTCGGCGTCGGTCACACCGGACTTCATGTACGGCTGCCCCGTGGGGACGAAGACCACTTCGTCGAGGTCGAACGCGCGCGCCACCTCGGACGCTGCCACGAGGTGGCCGTTGTGGATCGGGTCGAACGTGCCACCCATCACGCCGATGCGAGGCCGCCCCGTGCTCTCGAGCATGGAGTCGCGGGTCAGTGCTCGGCGCGACCGAACTCGTCGACACCCGTCTCGTGGGTGCGCGTGGCCTCGAACTTGTGCGAGTGGCGGTAGGCCACGTCGCGGAAGCTCCAGGTCACGAACCCGAGGAACGCGAAGAAGAGGGCACCGACGAGCGGGAACACGTACGCGGGGACCCCCGAGGCGTGCTCAGCGGCTTCTGCGAGGAAGGTCATTGATCCGATGCTCCGTTCGGTCGGGGGAATTCGCCGTTCAGTCTAGCCGCGGATCTGTCCCTGCCCGCGCACGATCCACTTGGTGCTCGTCAGCTCGGGCAGCCCCATCGGCCCACGAGCGTGCAGTTTCTGCGTGGAGATCCCCACCTCGGCACCGAACCCGAACTCCCCGCCGTCGGTGAACCGCGTCGAGGCGTTCGCCATCACGACCGCGGAGTCGACCTCGGCCAGGAAGCGCTCGGCCGTGTCGACGTCGTTCGTGACGATCGACTCGGTGTGGTGCGTCGACCAGCGCGCGATGTGCGCCATCGCCGCGTCGACGTCGGGCACCACGCGGACGGACAGGTCGAGGTCCATCGACTCGGTCGCCCAGTCGTCGTCCGTCGCCCGGAGCACACCGGGCACGAGCACCCGCGTGGCGTCGTCACCGCGGAGCGTGACGCCCGCGGCCCGGAGCCGGTCGGCCAGCGCGGGCAGGAGCCGGTCGGCCGCCCGCTCGTGCACGAGGAGCGTCTCGAGCGCGTTGCACACGCTGGGCCGCTGCACCTTGCTGTTCAGGACGATGTCGATCGACCGGTCGAGCGGTGCCGACTCGTCGAGGAACACGTGGACGACCCCGGCACCCGTCTCGATCACGGGCACCTGCGACTCGGTCACGACGGTCTGGATCAGTGAGGCGCTGCCCCGCGGGATGAGCACGTCGACGAGCCCGCGTGCCCGCATCAGGTCGGTCGCGCCGGCACGCCCGAACTCGTCGATCGTCTGCACGAGTTCGCGCGGCAGCCCCGCCGAGGCGACGGCGTCCTGGATCCGGGCGACGAGCACCGCGTTGGTGCGCTGCGCCGCCGAACCGCCCCGGAGCACGACCGCGTTGCCGCTCTTCAGCGCGAGGCTGGCGATGTCGACCGTGACGTTCGGCCGCGCTTCGTAGATCGCGCCGACGACCCCGAACGGCACCCGCACCTGGGAGAGCTGCAGCCCGTTCGGCAACCGCGACCCGCGGACGTGCTGCCCGACCGGGTCGGTGAGGCCGACGACGTGCTCGACCGCGGCGGCGAGGGCGTCGATGCGGACGGGATCGAGCCGCAGTCGGTCGAGGAGCCCGGACGAGAGCCCGCTCTCCTCGCCCGCCAGGAGGTCCTCGTGGTTGGCCGCGACGATCTCGTCCGTCGCCTGTCGCACGCCCGCGGCGATCGCGAGGAGCGCCGCGTCCTTCACCGCGGTCGTCGCCGTGGCGAGGACCGACGCCGCGTCGCGCGCAGCGACGAGCTTGTCGGTCAGGGTCGGGGCGGATGCGGTCAGCGACATGGCTCGATTCTAGGCGCGGGGGGCCGCCACATGACGGCGGTCCGGCTCACCTGTGGAGGGCCCTGGAGGCGCGGGTCCTGTGGAGGAGTCAGCACACGCCCGTAGCGCCCTCGCCCCTCGGTCCGCGCGCCTCGCGAGCGGGCACGACACGCCGCAGGCGTGCCGCCGAGGTCGCGGAATCCGTCGCTCGGAGACGCCGAGCGTGACGAACAATGCCCCCTCGGCGGACGTGAGCGGCGCGTCGCAGCCGACCCGCGCCTCCCGAACCGGAACCGAACGAACCGGAACCGAACCAACCGGAACCGAACCCCGTCAGCCCCGCGCCGCCGCCTCGAACCAGGTCCCGACCTGCTCCCCCGCCAACGCCCGCTCCACGAGCGCCGTCGCCGTCACGAGCACCGCCGTGCCGGCCTCGGCCGCGAGCCGGGCGGCAGCGACCTTCGTCCCCGCTCCCCCGGTCCCCACGCCCGCGGCACCGATCGACCCGAACGTGACCCCGGCGAGCTCGTCGCCGAACGGCACGTGCGTGATCGGCTCCGCGCCGGGCTGCTCCGGGGGCCGCGTGTAGAGCGACTCCACGTCGGACAGCAGCACGAGCGCATCGGCCCGGAGCAGCCGGGCCACGAGCGCCGCGAGCCGGTCGTTGTCCCCGAAGCGGATCTCGTGCGTCGCCACGGTGTCGTTCTCGTTCACGATCGGCAGCACCCGCAGCGCGAGCAACCGGTCGATGGCCCGCTGCGCGTTCACCCGGTGCGTCGGGTTCTGCAGGTCCCCCGCGGTCAGGAGGATCTGCGCCGCGACGACCGCGTGCCGGTCGAGTTCCTTCTGGTACCGGAACATCAGGACGTTCTGCCCGGTCGCGGCGGCCGCCTGCTGGGTGGCGAGGTCGTCGGGGCGGCCCTCGAGCCCGAGGAACGGGAACCCGGTGGCGATGGCGCCGGAGGACACGAGGACGACCTCGGTCCCCCGGGCGTGCGCTGCCGCGATGGCGTCCACGAGCGGAGCGATCTGCCCGGTGTTGTCACCGCTGACCGACGACGACCCGACCTTGACCACGATCCGCTTGGCACGCGGGATGTCCTCGCGCCGGGTGACGGGTCCGAGGTCGGTGCGTGCGGTCGTGTCGGTCATGCCGTGGTCAGTCCCTGTCGTCCCGGTCGGCTTCGGCGGGAGACAGGTCTCCGTCCTCCGCCCACAGCCCGGCGATGCGCTCCTGCTCGAGCTCGGCACGCGCCGCGGCCTTGGCGTCCATGCGCTCGAAGTACTCCTCGCGACGCTCGTTGCGGGTCGGACGCGAGGTCGCGCCGATCCGGGCGTCGGTCCCGCGGGCGCTCGTGATGAGCTCCGCGGTCGAGGTGAGCGTGGGCTCCCAGTCGAAGATCGTGCCGCCGTCGCCACCGATGACGACGGTGGACCCGGCGACGGCTCCGGCCTTGAACAGGCCGTCCTCGACGCCGAGCTTCGCCAGGCGGTCGGCGAGGTAGCCGATCGCCTCTTCGTTGGTGAAGTCGGTCTGCTGCACCCAGCGCTCCGGCTTCGCACCGCGGATGCGGTAGAAGCGGTGTTCCTCGCCGCCTTCGGCGCGGATGGTGAAGGGCTTGTCGTCGACCGCCTTGGGGCGGAGGACGATGCGCTCGGCCACCGGCTCGGCGGCACGGGAGGCGCGGGCCTGCTCCACGACGTCGGCCAGCGCGAACGTCAGCTCGCGCAGGCCCTTGCGGGACGCGGTCGAGATCGGGAAGACGCGGTAGCCACGACCCTCGAGCTCGTCGCGCACGAAGGCGGCGAGTTCTTCGGCCTCGGGGACGTCGACCTTGTTGAGCGCGATCATCTGCGGGCGCTCGAGCAGCGGCACCTGGCCCTCGGGGACCGGGTAGCGCTCGAGTTCGCCGAGGATGACGTCGAGGTCGCTGATCGGGTCACGGCCGGGGTCGAGCGTGGCGCAGTCGATCACGTGCAGGAGTGCCTCGCAGCGCTCGACGTGACGGAGGAACTCGAGGCCGAGGCCCTTGCCCTCCGACGCGCCCTCGATCAGACCGGGGACGTCGGCGACGGTGAAGCGGGTGGACCCGGACTCGACGACGCCGAGGTTCGGCGTGAGGGTCGTGAACGGGTAGTCGGCGATCTTCGGCTTCGCGGCGGAGATCGCGGCGATGAGCGAGGACTTGCCGGCGCTCGGGAACCCGACGAGGGCGACGTCGGCGATGGTCTTCAGCTCGAGGCTGACGTCACCGGCCCAGCCCTCGGTGCCGAGCAGCGCGAAACCGGGGGCCTTGCGCTTCGTGGTCGAGAGCGCAGCGTTGCCGAGACCGCCCTGACCGCCGGGGGCGATGACGACGCGCATGCCCGGCTCGGTCATGTCCGCGAGGACGTCGCCGTTCTCGTCGTACACGACGGTGCCGATCGGCAGCGGGAGCTCGAGCGTCTCACCGCTGATGCCGCTCCGCATGTCGCCCATGCCGGGCTGCCCGTTCTTGGAGGAACGGTGCGGCGAGCGGTGGTAGCCGAGCAGGGTCGTCACCTGGGGGTCGGCGACGAGGACGATGTCGCCACCGTCACCGCCGTTGCCGCCGTCCGGGCCGGCCAGCGGCTTGAACTTCTCACGGCGGACCGACACGCAGCCGTTGCCGCCGTTCCCCGCGGTGAGGTGCAGGGTCACGCGGTCGACGAAGGTCGCCATGGGTCCACTCCTTGGTGTTGCAACGAAAGAACGGGAGGGGCGGGCACGTGGCCCGCCCCTCCCGCAGAGTCAGATCGTCGAACTGCTTACGCGTTGACGATGTTGACGACCTTGCGGCCGCCCTTGGTGCCGAACTCGACCGCACCGGCCGAGAGGGCGAACAGCGTGTCGTCGCCACCGCGGCCGACGTTGGCGCCCGGGTGGAAGTGGGTACCGCGCTGGCGGAGGATGATCTCACCGGCGTTGACGACCTCGCCACCGAAGCGCTTCACGCCGAGGCGCTGTGCGTTCGAGTCACGACCGTTGCGAGTGGAGCTCGCACCCTTCTTGTGTGCCATCTTCTACTCCCGCCTTACGCGATCGAGGTGATCTTGACGCGGGTGAGCTCAGCGCGGAAACCCTGACGCTTCTTGTACCCGGTCTTGTTCTTGAACTTCTGGATGACGACCTTCGGACCGCGGAGGTCCTCGAGCACCTCGGCGGTGACCGTCACGTTGGCGAGCTCGGAAGCCGCCGACGTGATCTTGTCACCGTCCACGAGGAGCACCGGGGCGAGGTCGATGTTGCCCTTGTCGTCGGCCTTGGCACGGTCGATCGTGATGATCGTGCCGACCTCGACCTTCTCCTGACGGCCGCCGGCGCGCACTACTGCGTAAACCACGTGGAAATCCTTACGTAACTCTGCTTGAGGGAAGTCTCGGGTGCCCACTTCTGCACGAGCGGTTCCCGGAGGGCCGGGCCCGATCGGCGACGCAGGCAGAACGGCCCGCTGACACCAGGGATCGAGAATACTCGATGCCCCCAGGTCCGGTCAAACGGCGACACACGTACGATTGCCGTGTGACCGTGATGATCGACCCGCCGACGTGGCCCGCACACGACACTCTGTGGTCGCACCTCGTCAGTGACACATCATACGACGAGCTGCACGAGTTCGCTGGACGCGTCGGTATCCCACGCCGCGCGTTCGACCACGACCACTACGACGTGCCGTTGTCGCGCTACGAGGAACTCGTCGCCGCGGGGGCCACGGCGGTCACCGGGCGTGAGCTGGTGCTGCGCCTGATCGGCAGCGGGCTGCGGGTCGCCCAGCGGGACAAGCACACGTTCTGAGCGCGCGGCCGCCCACGCACGGTGCGATGTCCCGTGCTGGGTGCGACGGTCGCACCCTCGCACCCTGCCCGGCGCTTCGCACGCTGCACGGCGCGGTGGCGCGCGGCGGTCCAGGAGGCGCGGCGCGCCCCCGCCCCGCCGGGCACCTCCCTCGGCGCGCGGCCGACTCCCGGGCGTGGCGCGGCGCGGCGGTGCGGCGCCAGCGCGCGTGGCGAGCCCGAACGACATCGCCGAGGTCGGACGACGTCGGGGACGTCGCACCCCCGCGGGTGCAACGGACGGCGCACGCACCGTGCGACATGGTCGACGTCGTACGACATCGACCGTGTCGCACCACGTCGGCGCCCGGTGCGCGGCGCACGGCACACGGCGCACGGCCACGAGCCGCACGCGGCCGCTCAGCGGCTCAGCGCGGCGCCGGACCACCCCACGGGTTCGACGGGGGCTGCGGCGGCGCGTACGGCGGCACCTGGGCCCCCTGTGCCCCCGGCTGGCCCGCCTGACCCTGCTGCGACGACGGCTGCACGGTCGCCGGCGGCACCGCGTCGGCCGGTCGGACCGTCCCGGGCGTGCCGGGTGCTCCGGGCGCACGACGTCCGCCCCTCGGCCGCCCGAGCCAGAGCCACGCCGCGGTCGACGTCGCGATGAGCATCAGGGTGAACGGCACACCGGACTGCAGCGGGCGGGTGACGACGTCGATGAGGAGCTGGGCGCCTCCCGAGCGGACGGCGCTGAACGTGCCCGTGAAGACCCCGACGAGCGCCAGGGCGATCGTCCCAGCGGCCCCGGCGAGCACGGCGCGGAGGAGCACCGTCGGCAGCGGGCTCCGTCGGTCGACGGGCGTGAGGAACGCCAGCGCGAGGAAGGCCCCGGCGTAGAACGGGAACGGCGTGGCGAACACCCCGGACACGAACCCGCCGACCAGGCTGCCGCCCGCGCCGTAGCTCGCGAACGGGTGTACCACGAACGAGGCGCCGAGCAGGCCGACGAGCCCTGAGACGAACTCGACGAGGACGATCGACACGACGGCGATGAGTGCGCCGGCCGTGTTCGTGACCGACGCTCCCGGAGCGAAGGCCCGACGCGGATCCGCCGGCGTCCGCGGTGGCCGCGGAGCCGGCGCTGCCCCGCCGTACTGCGGCCCGCGGTACGGGCCGCCCTGCGGCGCACCGTACGGGACACCGGACTGCTGCGGTCCCCCGTACGCTCCGCCCGGCTGCTGCGGGGCACCGGCGGGCGGCGCGGGCTGGGACCAGCCCGCGCCGTAGTACCCACGGTCGTGCTGCGACCGCTGCGGATCGCCGGGGTTCGACATCGTCAGTTCCCCAGGATCACGGCGCCGTCGTCGGTGTCGTCACCCTCGGCCGTCGCCGGTGCGCTGATGCTCGGGGACGAGACGCGACGGGACCGCGAACGGCCCTGCCCCGGCTGCTTGGGCTCCGGGAGCGCCTGCAGCACGGAGTCGAGCAGGGACTCGGCGTCCCCGCTGACCTGGCGCGGCTCGCGCTTCGTGGCGGCGATCGGGATGTCGAGGATCGCGACCGAGGTCTCGGCCGGGGTCACCGGGGCGCTCGAGCTCACCCGACGGCGGGTCGGCGCCTTGGCCGGCACGTCCTCGACGACGGGGGCAGCAGCGACCGGAGCCGCCGCAGCCGGAGCGGCAGCAGCCGACGTGTCCTGCTCGGGCGCGGACGGTGCATCGGGCGTCGAGGACGAGCCGGACGCGGTGTCCGCCGTCGTCTCGGGCGCACCGGCACCACGGCCACCACGGCGACGTCGACGCTTCGAGCCCGACGACTGCTCGCCGTGCTCGGGCTGCGACGCGCCGGTGTCCGGACCGGACTCCGCGGCGGGAGCCTCCGGAGCCGATGCCGCCGATGCCGCCGATGCCGCCGAACCCGCCGACACCGCAGAGGACGCCGAAGCCGGGGTCGCAGCCCCGTCGTGCTCCTCGTGCGGGATGGTCGATGCGGCGATCCGGGACAGCGCGCTCTTCACGTCGTCCGTGATCTGGTGCGCGTGCGACGAGCCGTTCGACGACGAACCGTTGCCGGACCCGCCGTTCGACCCGTTCCCACCGTTCGAACCGTTCCCACCGTTGGACCCGCCGTTGCCGGCCCCACCGCGGCTCTTGCGACGGCTCTTCGACGGCCCCGGGTCGGCGTTGTTGTCGTTGACCTTGGCGTTGACCTCGTCGAGGGACTCGCGGAGCCCCACGCCGATCTTCTTGCGGGTCATCTGCACGAGGCCGAGCGAGGTGACCTCGGCGACCTGGTGCTTCGTCCGGTCACGGCTGAGGCACTCGACGAGTCGACGCAGCACGAGGTCGCGGTTCGACTCGAGCACCATGTCGATGAAGTCGACGACGATGATGCCGCCGATGTCCCGCAGGCGGAGTTGGCGGACGATCTCCTCGGCCGCTTCGAGGTTGTTCTTCGTGACGGTCTCCTCGAGGTTGCCGCCGGACCCGACGAACTTCCCCGTGTTGACGTCGACGACCGTCATGGCCTCGGTGCGGTCGATCACGAGCGAACCACCGGAGGGCAGCCAGACCTTGCGGTCGAGGGCCTTCTCGATCTGCTCGTTGAGGCGGTACTCCTCGAAGGAGTCCGGGCCGTCGTAGATCTCGACGCGGTCCTTGAGGTCCGGCGCGACCGCGGTGAGGTACTCGTCGATCGTCTCGCGCGCCGCGGAGCCGTCGATGATGAGCTTGGTGAAGTCCTCGTTGAAGACGTCGCGGACGATCTTCACGAGCAGGTCCGGCTCCGAGTGGAGCATGACCGGCGCCTGGCCGTTCGCGACCTTCTTCTGGATCACCTCCCACTGGCTGGTGAGCCGCTGCACGTCGCGGGTGAGCTGTTCCTCGGTCGCGCCCTCGGCGGCGGTGCGGACGATGACGCCCGCGTGCTCCGGGAGGACCTCCTTGAGGATCTTCTTGAGGCGCGCACGCTCGGTGTCCGGCAGCTTGCGCGAGATGCCGTTCATCGAGCCGTTCGGCACGTACACGAGGTAGCGGCCCGGCAGCGAGACCTGGCTCGTCAGACGGGCGCCCTTGTGCCCGACCGGGTCCTTCGTGACCTGCACGAGGACCTTGTCGCCCGGCTTGAGCGCGGCTTCGATCCGACGCCCGTGGTTGCCGGTGTCGACCGAGTTCCAGTCGACCTCGCCCGCGTACAGCACGGCGTTGCGACCGCGACCGATGTCGACGAACGCCGCCTCCATCGAGGGCAGGACGTTCTGCACCTTGCCGAGGTAGACGTTGCCGATGAGCGACACGTTGTGCGACTTCGTCACGTAGTGCTCGGCGAGGACACCGTCCTCGAGCACGCCGATCTCGATCTTCGAGGCGCTCGACCGGACGATCATCTGCCGGTCGACGCTCTCGCGGCGGGCGAGGAACTCGTCCTCGGTGACGACCTGGCGACGACGACCGGCATCGCGCCCGTCGCGGCGACGCTGCTTCTTCGCCTCGAGCCGCGTCGAGCCCTTCACCTTCTGCGGCTCGGTGATGTACTCGACCTCGCGGCGGCGGGGCTCCTGGTGGTCCCGCGGCTCGCGCGGCTCACGCGGCTCACGGCCTTCGCGGTCGGCGCTCGTGCCGCGGCGACGCGACCGACGGCGTCCGCCGCCCTGCTCGTCGTCGTCGTCCTCGTCGTGACGGGGCGCGCGCTCGGGCAGGTCCGGCAGGACCGGGGCGTGGAAGATCAGGCTGAGCGTGCTCGTCGCCTTGGGGACGAACGGCTCGTCGACGGGCTCCGCCGGACTGGAGGCGCTGCTCGCGTCCGCCTCGACCGTCGCGGCCGGTGCGGCTGCGGTCTCGGTGTCGTCACCGGCCGTGATGACCGGCAGGTCGCCCGTGAGGGTGCTCACGTCGTGCGGCTCGTCGCCGCCGGCGGTCGCCTCGACGGCGACCGACACGGTGGGCGCCTCCGGCGCTCCCCCGGCGTCCGGCGCTGCGTCCGTCACCGCGAGCGTCTCCGCGCCGGCGTCGGACGTGCCGTCCGCCGGAGACCCGGTCACCTGCTCGACGGGACCGGTCTGCGCGGCGTCACCCCGTGCCTCCTGGCCGGCCGACCGGGCGCGCCGACCGCCGAACAGGCGGCCTCGACGCTTCGGTGCGACTTCTTCGTTGTTCGTGTTGTCGTTGTTCTGCTCCACCATGGACCTGGTGCACTCCTTGACCCCGCTCGCATCCTGTCCGGACGGCGGGAATTCTGTAGTTGTAGCGGGTGGCGACCACGCCCCCGCGTTCGCTGTCTTGTGACCGTCGCGTCGCGCGCGTCCCGGTCACGGTGCGCTCTCACCGCACCTGATCGTCCGGGCTGGGCCCGGAAAGCTTTCGTCGCCGTGCGGATGGCCGCACGACCTCCAGGGATTATCGCATGCCGCACCGGGAAAGGACCGGATCGAGCATGCGATGATGACGCCGTGAGCACGCCAGCACCTGCCGTCCGCCGTCCGATCGCCATGGGCGTCTTCCTCCTGATCACCGGTGCCGTCGGCCTGTACGGGGCGTTCCGACTGGTCATCGACGAGTTCGAGAAGTACGCGCACCCCCAGGCAGTGCTGTCCTGCGACGTCAACCCGTTCATCAACTGCTCGGACGTGATGGCCAGCTGGCAGGGGCACCTGCTCGGGTTCCCGAACCCGCTGCTCGGCGTCATGGGCTTCGTCGCGCCGATCGCCGTCGCGGTCATGCTCCTCGCCGGGTTCCGGAACGGTTCGCGCTGGTTCTGGATCGCGTTCAACGCGGGCGTGTTCCTGGCGTGGGTCTTCGTCACGTGGCTCTTCACCCAGACCGTCTGGTTCATCGGCGCGCTCTGCCCGTGGTGCATGCTCGTGTGGTCGATGACGATCCCGATGTTCTGGGTGTTCACGATCTGGAACGCCGCGCAGGGTCGCTTCGGCGCCGGCGCACAGCGGCTCGGTCGGACCCTGCTGCCCTTCTGCTGGGCGTTCCCGCTGGCGAACTACCTGTTCATCGCCGTGTCGATCCTCATCGTGTTCCCGCGGGTCCTCTCCTCCTTCTGAGCGCCCGCTGAGCGTTGCCGATGACGCGTCATCGAATTCCTGGGTCCTTCCCAGCCAGATCGGCCGATCGACCCACCGGCACGACCTACGCTCGATGGCGATGAGCGAGAACGAGAGCAAGAAGGCCCGGCGGGAGGCAGCGCGGGAGCGCGCACGCCTCGCCCGCGCGAAGGAGCAGGCGCGTCGACGCCGCAACAAGACCCTGGGGATCAGCGGCATCATCGTCGGCGCGCTCGCGGTCGCCGCGATCGTCGTCGTGGTGGTCGCGAACTCCGTGCAACCCGCCGGCCCCGGGCCGAAGAACATGGCGAGCGACGGTGTGCTCCTGACGGGGTCGAACGGGCAGATCGTCCCGGTCACCACGAAGGCCACGCCGGAGGGCGGGAAGCCGACCCCGACGAAGCAGGACGACTCGGTCGCGAACATCACCGTGTACTCGGACTACATGTGCCCGTACTGCAACCAGTTCGAGACGAGCCAGATGTCCCAGATCCAGCAGTGGGTGAAGGACGGATCGGCGACGCTCGAGCTGCACCCGTTCAACCTGCTCGACCGCGTGTCCCTCGGCTCGAAGTACTCGACCCGTTCGGCCGCCGCCGCAGCCTGCGTCGCGAACTACGACCCGGACGCGTTCCTCGCGTACAACACGTCGCTCTACGAGAACCAGCCGTCCGAGAGCACGCGCGGCCTCACGAACGACAAGCTCGCATCGCTGGCGAAGGCCGCCGGGGCGACGAACGAGAACGTGGCGTCCTGCATCACGGACCAGGAGTTCGCCGGGTGGGTTGCCGACGCGACCAACCGGGTGCTCAACGACCCGATCCCGAACTCATCGCTCGACAAGGTCACCGGTACCCCCACCGTGATCGTCAACGGCAAGCAGTACAACGGCTCGCTCACCGACACGGACGCCTTCGCCGCGTTCGTGGAGCAGAACGGTGGGAAGGCGTAGTCCCGCCCGCTCCGGACGACGACGGCCCCCGCTTCCGATCGGAAGCGGGGGCCGTCGTCGTCCAGCGTGCTACTTCGACGCGGCGTCGATCTCGGTGATGACGTCGGTCAGCGTGGCGATCTTCTTGCCGTTCACGAGGACGGTCGGCGTGCCGAAGCCCTGCGTGCCCTGCAGTGCCGGATCGGCCAGCACGGCGTTGGTGGACTTCGTCACCCACCCGCGGAAGCGCTCGCTCGACAGGCACTCGGAGACGTTGGACCCGGTCGCTCCGCCGGCCTTGACGAGCTTCGCGATCTCGGCGTTCGTCAGGCCCTTCGTGCCCTCCTCCGGCTGGTTGTCGAAGAACTGCGTCTGGACGTCGAGGAACTTGTCCGGCGCGTAGTTCGCGACGCACATCGCGGCGTTCGCGGCACGGCTGGCGTACCGCGAGTTCTGGTAGCTGCGGTCGAGGATCGACACGGGCTGGATCGCGAGGGTCGCGTCGCCCGACTTCACCTTGTCGAGGATCTGGTCGGCGTAGGCGGCCTCGAACTGCTTGCAGACCGGGCAGGCCCAGTCGACGTACTCGGTGACCTGGACCTTCCCGTCGGCGGCCGCGGTGGGCACCGGGGACGGGGTGGCCTTCGCCGCCACCGCGCCGGAGGTCACGGGGGTGACCGTGCCGTCGCTGCCGGTGAACTGGATCGCACCGGTCGCCATGTTCTTCGGCCCGGCCGCGGACACGGCGGGCTGGTTGTTCACGTTCACCACCACGATCGCGACGATCGCGGCGACGGCGATGATCCCGAGGCCGATGCCGCCCTGCAGGAACCAGCGGTTGCGGCGCTTGCGGCGCTTCTCGGCCTCGGCGCGCTGCCGGGCGACGTCACGGGCGTGCTGGCGACGCTCGTTCTTCGTGGGACGGTCGTTGTTCGTCACGCGTCGATCCCCCGGACTCAGGCGAACCAGAGCGCGAGCTCGCGAGCCGACGACTCGGGGCTGTCGGAGCCGTGCACGAGGTTCTGCTGCACCTTGAGGCCCCAGTCGCGGCCGAGGTCACCGCGGATCGTCCCCGGCGCGGCCGAGGTCGGGTCGGTGGTGCCGGCGAGCGACCGGAAGCCGGCGATGACGCCGTTGCCGGCGACGCGCACGGCGACGACCGGGCCGGACTGCATGAACTCGACGAGGGGCTCGAAGAACGGCTTGCCCTGGTGCTCCTCGTAGTGGGCGTCGAGCAGGTCGCGGGGGGCCGTCACCATCTTCAGGTCGACGATCTCGTAGCCCTTGGCCTCGATCCGGCGGAGGATCTCACCGGTGAGCTGGCGGGCGACGCCGTCGGGCTTGACGAGGACGAGGGTCTCTTCGAGATCGGACACGCGGAACTCCTGGTGTTTCGTGGTCGAACGGGGTGGTCAGTCCTCGCCGAGGGCCGCGCGCCTCGCGGCGTTCTGACGGTCGAGCTGACCGCCCTTGACGAAGCAGAAGACCCACAGCGCCAGGAACACCACGGCCACGGCGAACATGAACGGTTCGATGAACCCGGTGGCGAGGATGGCCGCCTGCAGCAGCCACCCGAACCCTACACCGGCGCGGTTGCCGGTCAGGCGAGAGGCCAGCGCCAGCACGATCATCGAGCCGATGCCGCCGCCGAACGCGACCGCCGGCGGGAGCGTCCCCTTGCCGAACACGACGAGCATCGGGAAGAAGAACATGATCGCCTCGAGCACGAGGGTGATCGACAGCAGGCTCTCCCGTGCACCGCGATCGCGTCGCGGCCGACGGGTGCGCGGTGCGCGTGGGGTCCTGGAGGCGCGGCCCGCGTCCGTCACTTCGTCCCGCCTTCGGCGTGGACCAGGTCCATGACGCGGCCCACCATCACGATCGAGCCCGCGACGAGCACCATGGCGTCGTCGGCCTCGGCGTCGTCCGCGAGGTCACGGGCTTCCTGGAGGGCGGCCTCGAGCGACGGCTCGACGACGACCCGGTCCTCGCCGACCTCGTCGACGACGACCCGGGCGAACTCGTCCGCGTCGAGAGCGCGCTCCCCCGGCGGCTGGGTCACGACGAAGGTCGCGACGGTGTCCTTGAGCGCGCGGACGAAGCCGCGGGCGTCCTTGTCACCGAGGATGCCGACGACGCCGACCACGTGCTCGGACGGGAACGCCACGGGGAGCGCCTCGGCGAGCGCGCGTGCGCCGTGCGGGTTGTGCGCCGCGTCGACCACCACGGTCGGACCCGTGGCGATCGGCTGGAGTCGGCCGGGGCTGGTCGCACCGGCGAGTCCCTCGGACAGGACGTCCTCGTCGAGGGCCTGCGAGCCGCGGCCGAGGAAGGCCTCGACGGCGGCGATCGCGACGGCGGCGTTGTGCGCCTGGTGCCGGCCGAAGAGCGGCAGGAACAGGTCGTCGTAGCGGCCGGCGATGCCCTGCACGGTGATGAGCTGGCCGCCGACGGCCGGCGTCACGTCGACGAGCCGGAAGCCGTCCCCCTCGACCGCGAGGGTCGACTCAGTGAGCTCGGCCGCGCGCTGCAGCTCGGCGAGCGCCTCGGGCGTCTGTGCGCTCGAGACGATCGACGACGAGGGCTTGATGATGCCGGACTTCGTGCGGGCGATCTCGGCGACGGTACTGCCGAGCTGCTTGGCGTGGTCGATCGCGATCGGCGTGAACACCTGCACCTGGCTCTGCACGACGTTGGTGGAGTCCCACTCGCCGCCCATGCCGACCTCGATCACGGCGACGTCGACCGGAGCCTCGGCGAAGCACGCCAGGGCGAGGACGGTCAGCGCCTCGAAGAAGGTCAGCGGGAGCTCGCCCTTGTCGGTGAGCTCCTGGTCGGTCATCTCGAGGATCGGGGCGATGTCGTCCCAGTTCTCCACGAAGCGGTCGGCGGCGATCGGGGTGCCATCGACGACGATGCGCTCCCGGATCGACACCAGGTGCGGGCTCGTCATGAGTCCGGTCCGGAGGCCGTGTGCCCGGACGATGCTCTCGGCCATGCGCGCGGTCGAGGTCTTGCCGTTCGTGCCGGTCAGGTGGATCACGGGGTACGACAGGTGCGGGTCGCCGAGGAGCTCGACGGCGCGCCGGGTCGCGGACAGCCGGTGTTCGGGCGACTGCTCGCCGATCCGGGCGTACAGAGCCGCCTCGACGCGCTTGACCTCGTCGTCGTCCGCACCGTAGGGCACGGCGTCGGCGGGGTCCGTCGCACCGGCGGGGCCGACGGGGATCTCGATGCCGTCCTCGGACGGCTCTTCGGGGTACTCGCTCATGCGCGTGACACCTCCACGGTCACCTTCGCACCGTCACCGACGTCGGTGGTGGTGGCGTCTGCCCCGAGGGGCACGATCTCGACGCTCGTCGACAGGGTCTCCCCCGCGATGAGCTGCTGGTGGGTGCGGACCGCCGCGTCGGCGACCTCGTCCGCACCGAGGGTGAGGACGATGCGGTCGCTGACGTCGAGGTCGGCGTCACGGCGGGCCTGCTGGACGGCGCGGACGACGTCGCGGGCGAGCCCCTCGGCCTCGAGCTCGGGCGTCGTCACGGTGTCGAGCACCGCGAAGCCGCCGCCGTCGAGGAACGCCACCGCCACGGAGTCGTCGGCAACGGTGAGGTCGAGCGTGTACTCGCCCTCGACGAGGTCGACGCCGCCGACGGTCACGCCGGACTCGGTCGCGGTCCAGTCGCCCTTCTTGGCGGCCGGGATGACCTGCTGGACCTGCTTGCCGATGCGGGGTCCGGCGGCGCGGGCGTTCACGGTGAGCTTCCGCTCGATGCCGTACCGACCGAGCGACGACTCCTCCTGCTGCTCGAGCACGACCTGCTTGACGTTGAGCTCGTCGCGGAGGATGTCCACGAAGGGCTCGACGGCCGCCGGGTCGGGCACCACGAGCGTCAGGGTGGCGAGGGGCAGGCGGACGCGCTTGCCGGTGGCCTTGCGGAGCGCGAGCCCCTTCGAGGCGACGTCCCGCACGCGGTCCATGGCGTCGACGAGCGCCTGATCGGCCGGGAACTCCTCGGCGTCGGGGAAGTCCTCGAGGTGGACGCTGCGGCCGCCGGTCAGTCCCCGCCAGACCGCGTCGGTCACGAGCGGGGCGAGGGGTGCGGCGACGCGGGTGAGCGTCTCGAGCACGGTGTACAGCGTGTCGAACGCGGCACGGGCCTCGGGCGAGGACTCGGCGCCGAGCCAGAACTTGTCGCGCGACCGGCGCACGTACCAGTTCGTCAGCACGTCGGCGAAGTCGCGGACGGCCTGGGCGGCGAGCGGGGTGTCGAGCGCGTCCAGGTGCTGCTGCACGTCCGACACGAGCACCCGGGTCTTCGCGAGCAGGTAGCGGTCGAGCACGTCGGTGCTCGCCGTGCTCCGCGACGCCTGGTACCCGGACTCCCCCGACGCGTTCGCGTAGAGGGTGAAGAAGTAGTACGTCGACCAGAGCGGGAGCAGGAACTCGCGGACGCCCTGGCGGATGCCCTCTTCCGTGACGACGAGGTTCCCGCCGCGGATGACCGACGACGACATCAGGAACCAGCGCATCGCGTCGGCACCGTCGCGGTCGAACACCTCGGAGACGTCCGGGTAGTTCCGGAGCGACTTCGACATCTTCTGGCCGTCGGAGCCGAGCACGATGCCGTGGCTGATGACGTTCTTGTACGCCGGCCGGTCGAACAGCGCGGTGGACAGCACGTGCATGACGTAGAACCAGCCGCGGGTCTGCCCGATGTACTCGACGATGAAGTCGGCCGGGTTGTGCGACTCGAACCACTCGCGGTTCTCGAACGGGTAGTGCACCTGGGCGTACGGCATCGACCCGGAGTCGAACCAGACGTCGAACACGTCGGTGATCCGGCGCATCGTCGACTTCCCGGTGGGGTCGTCCGGGTTGGGGCGCGTCAGGTCGTCGATGAACGGGCGGTGCAGGTCGACCTCGCCGTCGGCGTTCACCGGCAGTCGACCGAAGTCACGCTCGATCTCCTCGAGTGAGCCGTACACGTCGGTGCGCGGGTGTTCGGGGTCGTCGGACTGCCACACCGGGATCGGCGTGCCGAAGTACCGGTTGCGGGACACCGACCAGTCGATGGCGTTGCCGACCCACTTGCCGAACTGACCGTCCTTGACGTTGTCCGGCACCCAGTTGATGTCCTGGTTGAGCTCGCCCATGCGGTCGCGGAACTCGGTCACGCGGACGAACCAGCTCGACACGGCCTTGTAGATGAGGGGCTTCCGGCAGCGCCAGCAGTGCGGGTAGCTGTGCTCGTAGGACGCCTGGCGGAGCAGTCGACCGGCGTCGCGGACGGCCTTCGTGAGGGGCTTGTTCGCGTCCGACCAGAGCATGCCGGCGACCTCGCCGAACTGCGACGTGAAGACACCGCCCTCGTCGAGCGACAGCACCACGGGGATCCCCGCGGCGGCGCAGACCACCTGGTCGTCGGCACCGTAGGCCGGGGCCTGGTGCACGATCCCGGTGCCCTCGCCCGTCTCGACGTAGTCGGCGACGAGGATCTTCCAGGCGTTCTCCATGCCCTCGGTCTCCGCGAGGAAGTCGAAGAGGCGCTCGTACTCGACGCCGTCGAGCTCCGCACCCGTCAGGGTGCGGACGACCGCGGCAGCGGCGTCCTCGGCGCTCTCGTAGCCGAGGTCCTTCGCGTACGCGGCCACGGTGTCCGACGCCAGCATGTACCGGGCGGAACCGGCGGTGCCACCGTCAGCCGCGCCTCCTGGGCCGGCGGGCAGCACCACGTACGAAACCGCAGGCCCGACGGCCAGCGCGGCGTTCGTGGGCAGGGTCCAGGGGGTCGTCGTCCAGGCGAGCGCACGCACGCCGGCCAGCCCGAGCGACTCGGCGCGCGCACCCCGCAGCGGGAACGACACCGTGACGGACTGGTCCTGGCGCATCTTGTAGACGTCGTCGTCCATGCGCAGCTCGTGGTTCGACAGCGGCGTCTGGTCGTTCCAGCAGTACGGCAGGACCCGGAAGCCCTCGTACGCGAGCCCCTTGTCCCAGAGCTGCTTCCACGCCCACAGCACGCTCTCCATGAACGTCACGTCGAGGGTCTTGTAGTCGTTCTCGAAGTCGACCCAGCGCGCCTGGCGGGTGACGTACTGCTGCCACTCGTCGGTGTACTGCAGGACGGACTTCTTGGCGGCGGCGTTGAAGACGTCGACGCCCATCTCGTCGATCTCGTGCTTCTCGGTGATGCCGAGCTGGCGCATCGCCTCGAGCTCGGCGGGCAGGCCGTGCGTGTCCCAGCCGAAGCGACGGTGCACCTGCTTGCCGCGCATGGTCTGGTAGCGCGGGAAGACGTCCTTCGCGTACCCGGTCAGGAGGTGGCCGTAGTGCGGCAGGCCGTTGGCGAACGGCGGGCCGTCGTAGAACGTCCACTCGTCGCAGCCCTCGCGCTGGTCGATCGACGCCTGGAACGTGCCGTCGCCCTTCCAGAAGGCGAGGATCCCCTGCTCGACGGCGGGGAAGGACGGCGACGGGACGACGCCGTCTGCGTCGGAATCAAGTGGGTAGCGCACCGCGGGGCTCCTGTGGGTTGCCGGTTCTCAGGACCACGAGGACGGAGCAGGCTCCGCGGTACCACCTCGCTTGCCGCTCCGGGTGACCCGGGGCGACCGCTCGTTGCCGGGGCGTGCGCGGCCCGGTCCGCCCGGTTCTACTGCCGGCGGTCGATGGTGCTGACGGCCGGGTTCTTCCGGAGGCTCCCCGGTGATGGCCGGATCGACGCCTGTGTGCACGAGTTTAGCGGACGAGAGCATGCTGGAGCGATGCCCTCGTCAGATGCTGCCCCCGCGCAGCAGGAGCGTCCCGATTCCCTGCTCACCGTCGTCATCGCGTTCGGCGCGAACCTGCTCGTCGCGATCGCCAAGACGATCGCCTCCCTGATCTCCGGATCGGCGTCCATGGTCGCCGAGGCCGCACACTCGTGGGCCGACACCGGCAACGAGATCTTCCTGCTCGTCGCCGAACGGCGTGGCTCGAGGAAGCGCGACACCGCGCACCCGCTCGGCTACGGCCGTGAGACGTACATCTGGTCGATGTTCGCCGCGTTCGGCCTCTTCACCGCAGGCGCCATCGTCTCGATCTACCACGGCATCACCGAGCTCGGGGACACCGGGCCGGCCGAGGACGTGCTGCTGAACTACATCGTCCTCGGGCTGTCGTTCTGCCTCGAGGGCACGAGCTTCCTGCAGGCGTACCGGCAGGCGCACGGCGCGGCGACGAAGCGGCGGGTGCCGGTGCTCCGGCACGTCCTGCAGTCGTCGAACCCGACCCTCCGTGCCGTCTTCGCCGAGGACGCCGCGGCGCTCATCGGCCTCGTGGTCGCGTTCCTCGGGGTGTTCCTCCACCAGGTCACCGGCCTCGCGGTCTTCGACGCCGTCGGCTCGATCGCGATCGGCATCCTGCTCGGGGTCGTCGCGATCGTCCTGATCGACCGCAACCGCCGGTTCCTGCTCGGGGAGAGCACGTCCCCGGAGCTCGAGAACGCGGTGCTCGTCGAGCTGCTCGGGCGGTCGCAGGTCGAGCGCGTCACCTACCTGCACCTCGAGTTCGTCGGGCCCTCGCGGGTCTACCTCGTCGCCGCGGTCGACCTGACCGGCAACGAGAACGAGGAGCACGTGGCGGTGCGGTTGCGTGACGTCGAGAAGTCCCTCGAGGAGAGCCAGTACATCGAGGAGGCCGTGCTCACCCTGAGCTACCCCGGCGACGAGTCGCTCGTGCCGACGGGCGACGACGTGCCGGAGGTGGTGCGGGACGGGACGGCCGAGGACGTCGCCGCGGGTGGGGCCGGCACGCTCCGGACCGACTGAGCCGCACGCGGCTGCTGCGCGGTCGGGTCAGCCGCGGTCGGCGGGCACCAGGGTCGCGGTGTCCCCGCGGCGCTCGATCACCAGGCCGTCCCGCACGACCCACACCCGCAGCGCGTCGAGCCGGAACTCCTCGAACCGCTCCGGGTGCTCCCGCAGCAAGGCCCGCAGGTCGTCGTCCATCGGGAACCGCGGGTCGATCCCGGCGACGAGCACGCCGTAGTCCCCGTGCGTCACCCCCTGGGTCGCGCCACGGCGGCCGATGAACACGGCGAACGACTGCTGCGCCGACCCCGACACGAGGACGCGGACGTCGTCCGGCACCCCGCGTTCCTCGAGGACCCCCTCGAGCCGGGCGAACCCGGTGGTGCGCGTCTCGGCGACGGTCCGCACCACGACGACCGCGGGGACGATCGTCACGACGACGGCGAGGAGCGCCACCACGGTCGTGAGCGGCGGCCGCAGCCGGGCGAGCCGGGTGTACCCGACCGCGGCGAGCGCGATGATCCAGGGCATCCACGCCTGGTAGTAGTGCGGCAGTGCGACGTTGGCCGTCGAGTAGAAGACGACGAGGATCCCGAGCGCGATCCCGAGGAGCGCGACGAGCCGGTCCGGGCGGATCGCGAACGCCGCGGCCGTCCCGATCAGCAGCACGACGACCGTCGGCCACCCGACCCCCTCGACGACCCGCACGAAGTTCGTCCACCACGGCGCGATCATGTACGTCTTCCCGAGGACCGAGATGATGTGCCCGCGGGTGTCGTGCTTGCCCTGGAACTCGATCATGAAGGTGATCGCCCGGACCCCGCCGACGGGCACGTACGCGACGACGAACACCACGGCGAACGCCGCGGCGGCCGCGACGCCCCCGGTCAGCAGCCCGGACCAGCGCCGGAACAACAGCGGGACCGCGACCAGCGCGAGCACGAGGACGGTGGTGGTGACCTTCGACGTGACCGACAGCGCCAGCAGGGCACCGGCGAGCGCCATCCACCACCAGCCGTCCCAGGCCGTGGTCCGGTCGGCGGGGCGTCGGGGTCGGGTCGCCCACTGCCAGGCCGCGGCGAGCGCCGCCACGGCGAAGAAGGTCATCAGCGGTTCGAGGAGGGCGAGCCGGTCGATCCGTGCGGCCGTGCCGGACGCGACGTCTGCCCACGTCGGCGAGTCGGCACGCGGCGTGAGCCACCAGAGCCCGGCGGCGAGCACGGCGCCCCAGTACCCGATCGGACGCCGGAGCCAGGCGAACAGGACGATGCCGGTGCCGAACGAGGCCGTCGCGGCGACGAGACGGGGCCCGAGCACGCCCTCGCCGAACACGAGCTGCGCGACGCCGAACAGGTACTTGCCGGTCGGCGGGTGCTGCAGGTTCGAGGTGAGCACCCCGTGCACGTAGTCCCACCCGGCCCGCGTGTAGGTGAACTCGTCGACGTAGGTGCTCTGGCGGCCGATGTGCCAGTACGCGACGAACACCCCCGCGAGGGCGACCACGGCGAAGACCGCGGTTCGTGTCCATCGCGCGCGGGTCATGGGGAGAGAGCCTATTGGGCCGGACCTCAGTGGGAGTCGAGACCCGCTGCGACCGGGGTGAGCGCCGCCCCGACGTACTCGACGAGCGGTCGGCGCCCGACCCCGTCCGAGACCCAGACGCCGAAGGCCGCTGCGGCCGCCCCGAGCATGGCGCCGGACACCGTCTGGGGCCAGAGCGCCGCCGGGTGCTCCCCCGTCCGGCGGGCGACGAAGGCCGCCACCGCCGCGTGCTGGGCCGTCACCCGTGCCGCGACGCTCGCCACGAGCTCGGCACCGATGCCCATCACCTCGGCCTGTGCGATCGCCCAGGGGACCCGGTCGGGGTCGTGGGCTCGGGCGGTGGCGAGCAGCGCGGCCTCGACGGCCCGCACCGCGGACTCCTCGGTCGAGGCGGCGAGGCACGCCGGGAGCGTCGCGACCGCGGCGTCGAGGTCGAGCCAGAGGACGTCGGACTTCGCCGTGAAGTAGTTGAAGAAGGTCGCGCGGCTGACCCCGGCCCGTGCGGCGATCTGGTCGACCGTGGTCCGGCCGTAGCCCTGTTCGAGGAACAGCTCGGCCGCGGCGTCGGCGAGCACCTCAGCGCTCGAGCGTCGGGGGCGGCCACCGCGGCGCATCGGTTCGTCCATGGGCCCCAGTAAACCGCTAGACTCGTCCAGCCATGATCTTGGACTCAGTACAGAAAACCACCGCAGTGGTCGCCGGCGCCGCCGCACTCCTCCTCGTGCTCGCCGGCTGCACCGGTGGCGGCACCGCGACGTCGAACAGCACACCGGTCGACGGCGGCACGCTCACGTACGCCTCGGGTGACGCCGAACCGACCTGCCTCGACCCGCACGTCGGCGGCAACTACCCGCAGGCGCTCCTGTCCACCCAGTACATCGAGGAGCTCACCGCGCTCGACGACGGCAAGCCGGTCCCGGCGCTGGCGAAGTCGTGGACGACGAGCGACGACGGCAGGACGCTCACCTTCACGCTGCGCGACGACGTGACCTTCACCGACGGCACGCCCTTCGACGCCGCCGCGGTCGTGGCGAACATCGAGCACGTGCAGGACCCGGCGACCGCGTCGAGCACGGGGTACCTCGCGCTGCAGTCGATCACGAAGGCGACGGCCACCGACGACCACACGGTCACCCTGACGCTGAGCCGGCCGGACAGCGCGCTGCTCGAGTCGTTCTCGCAGCCGTGGGTCGGCATGGAGTCCCCGAAGGCGCTGGAGCGGTCGCAGGCGGTGAACTGCGAGTCGCCGGTCGGCACCGGCCCGTTCGAGGTCACCGGCTGGAAGCACGGCGACCGGGTGACGCTCCGCAAGAACGCCGACTACACGCCGCTCCGCGGCAGCACGGAGCCCCGCCTCGACGGCATCACGTGGCGCTTCCTGCCCGACTCGACCTCGCGGTACGCGGCACTGCAGTCCGGCCAGGTCGACGTCATCGACAACGCCCAGCCCGACCAGCTCAAGGCGGCCTCGTCGAAGGGGTCCATCCGCGACCTCGACGCTCCGCGCCCCGGTGCGTCGAACCGCCTCGAGCTGAACTCCGGCCACGGGGTCTTCCGTGACGAGGCCGTCCGCAAGGCCTTCATCGCCGGCGCCGAGATCGACCCCGGCATCCGGTCGCTCTTCCTCGGGACGGCGAAGCGCTCGTACTCGGTGCTCTCCAGCGTCGAGCCGTACGGGTACTCCGACAAGAGCCTGTTCGAGTACTCCCCGACGGCGGCGAAGCGGCTCCTCGACGACGCCGGCTGGAAGGTGGGCAGCGACGGCATCCGCGAGAAGGACGGCGAGCAGCTGACCGTCACGTTCCCGGTGTCGACGAACCAGTCCGTCCCCGCCGAGCGCAGCCTGTTCCAGCAGATCCAGGCCTCCGAGAAGGCCGTCGGCTTCAAGGTCGTGCTGCAGGAGCTCGACCTCTCCAGCTGGTACGCGGCCCTCGCGGCGAACGAGTACGACGTCGTCAGCGCGCCGTACACGAAGGTGGGCGCGGACGTCCTCCGCATCCTGTACGACTCCGCCAGCATCACGCCGGCACCGTCCGGGTACTTCGCGAACCTCGCCCAGCTCGACGACCCGGAGCTCGACGACCTGCTCCAGCGGGCAGCGCAGACCTCGGACACGTCCGAGCGCGGCGACCTCTACGAGCAGGCGCAGGAGATCATCCTGTCCAGCGGCACCGTCCTCCCGCTCTACGACCAGCAGAACCACTTCCTGCTGCGGTCGAGCGTGCACGGTGTGCAGACCACCGCGGTGTCGACGCCGTGGTTCGGCACGGCCTGGATCGACCGCTGATCGCGACCTCGCGATCGTCGGACGGGAGGCACGGATTGCGTCGCGGACGTCGAGGCACGCCCGCCGCGTGGTCGGCGTGGACCCTGTGGGGACTGCGCCGCCTGGCCGGCGGCATCGGGGTGCTCTGGGCGGTCGCCACGATCGTGTTCGTCGCGATCCGGCTCATCCCGGGCGACCCCGCGCTCGCGATCCTCGGCGGACCGGGCTCCCAGGCCTCGGCCGAGGCGGTCGCGCAGGTCCGACAGGAGTACGGCCTCGACCGACCGGTGCTCGTGCAGTACGCGGTGTTCCTCGGGCGTCTGGCGACCGGGCACCTCGGTGACTCGTACGCGTTCCGGACGCCGGTGTCGACGCTCCTCGGGCAGCAGCTCCCGGTCACGCTGACCCTGGCCGTGGCCGGGCTCGTCGTCGCCTGGGTGCTCGCGATCGTCGCCGCGTGGTGGTCGACGCAGCGCGGCCGGTTCGCCGCGGGACTCACGAGCGCCCTGAGCGTCACCGCGAGCGTCACCCCGCACTTCTGGCTCGGCAGCGTCCTCATCGTGGTGTTCGCCAGCGCCCTCGGCTGGGTGCCGGCGGTCAGCGACGGCTCGGCCCGGGGCTGGGTGCTGCCGGTCGTCACGGTGGCCCTGCCGGTCGCCGGGTACCTCGCCGAGACCGTCCGGGACGGCGTGGTCGACGCCCAGCTGTCGGCCTTCGCACTCGCGGCCCGCAGTCGTGGCGAGACCCGCGCGGGACTGTTCGGCCGGCACCTGCTCCGGCACGCCGCACTCCCGGGGATCGCCCTGTCCGCCTGGGCGTTCGGTTCGCTCGTGTCCGGTGCGGTCGTCGTCGAGTCGGTGTTCGCGCTCCCGGGCATCGGGCGCGCACTCGTGACCGCGGTGACGCAGCGGGACATGCCGCTCGTCGCGGGCATCGCGCTGGTGTCGGCCGCCGCGTACGTGGTCGTGCTCGCCGTCGCGGACCTCGTCGAGCGTGTGGTGGACCCGCGTGCCGGCGGGACGGCCGGGGCGGGGCGGACCCGGCGACGCGCTCCGCGCGTCACCCGGCACGGGGCGGGCGCACGGTGAGCGGGATCGCCGAACCGCGCCTCCAGTCCGGTGCCCAGGGTGACGCGTCCGCCGGGCGGTCCGAGCGAGTCCGTGGGGGGACGCTCGGCCCGGCCGGATGGACCGCTGCCGCCGTCGTGGCGCTGGCCGTGGTCGCGGCGGTGTGGCCGTCGCTGCTCGGCGGTGGCGACCCGCTCGCCGTGCACCCGGCGCAGGCGCTCCAGGCGCCGTCGTGGTCGAGTCCGTTCGGCACCGACGAGTCCGGGCGGGACGTCCTCGCCCGGGTCGTCGCCGGCACGCGGGCGTCGCTCGTGGTCGGTGTGGTCGCGACGCTCGTCGGCGGCGGGGTCGGGGTCGTGCTCGGCGTGGTCGCGGGACTCGGCGGGCGCGTCGTCGACGGGGTCGTCGGCCGACTGACCGAGGTCGCGTTCGCGCTCCCCCTGCTCCTCGTGGCGCTCGTCGTCATCGCGGTGACCGGCCCCGGGCCCGTCCCGGCGATGCTCGCGGTCGGGTTCGCGACGGCGCCCGGGTACGCCCGGATCGTCCGCGGGCTCGTGCTCCGGGCGCGCCGCTCGCAGGTCGTCGAGACCGCCGTGCTGATGGGCCGCTCCCCCGCCGTGATCACCGTGCGGCACGTGCTCCCCGCGGCGCTCTGGCCGGTCGTGGCGGTCGGGACGCTCGGTGTCGGGCAGGCGATCGTGTGGGCCTCGGCGCTGAGCTACCTCGGCGTCGGCACCCCGCCACCCGCGCCGGAGTGGGGCGCGATGCTGGCCGACGGACGCACGTACCTGCTGACGGCACCGTGGATGAGCACCTTCCCCGGCCTCGCGATCGTGGTCCTGGCGACCGCGGTGACCGTGCTCGGCCGGGCGATCCGACGAACAGGAGCGATCCGATGACCGTGCTCGACGTGCAGGGGCTGACCGTCAGCATCGGCGCGGCAGTGGTCGTGCAGGACGTCGCGCTGCACGTCGATGCCGGCGAGTGCGTCGCGCTCGTCGGCGCCTCCGGCTCCGGCAAGACCGTCACCGCACGGGCGGCGCTCGGCCTGTCGGCGCCCGGTTCCTCGGTCCGGGTCGACCGGCTGACCGTGGCCGGGCTCGACGTCCGGGCGTTCTCGGACCGCAGGTGGCGGAGCGTGCGCGGCTCGCGGGTCGGCTACGTCGGCCAGGAGGCCCTCGACGCCCTGGACCCGCTGCGTCCCGTCGGGCGAGAGGTCGCGGACGCCCTCCGGCTGCACACGGACATGACGGCGGCGCAGCGGGTGGGGGCCGTGCGGGACGCGCTCGTCGCGGTCGGCCTCGACCCGGCGCTCGCCACGGACGGTCGGCTCGCGGGCACCCTGTCCGGAGGGATGCGCCAGCGCGCCCTCATCGCCGCGGCCACGGTCGGGTCGCCGGCGCTCGTGGTCGCCGACGAACCGACGACGGCGCTCGACGCCGGGGTCGCGGTCACCGTGATGGAGCAGCTGCGTGCGGCCCAGTCGCGCGGCGCCGGGCTGCTCGTCATCACGCACGACCTCGGGCTCGTCGCGGGGTGGGCGGACCGGGTGGTCGTCGTGCACGAGGGACGCGTGGTGGAGCAGGGGCCGGTGGCGTCGGTGTTCGCGGCGCCGCAGCACGAGGCGACGCGGGCGCTGGTGCGGGCCGCGGGCGCGGGGGCGGGGCCCGGCGCGTCTGCAGTGTGCGAGGTGCCGGACACGGTGCGGGGGCCGGAGCCTCGCACGGAGCGCGGAACCTCGCACAGTGCGGGCGTGGTGCTCGCGGCCGAGGGGCTCGCGCGGGCGTTCGACGGCGTGCCCGCCGTGCGCGACGTGTCGTTCGGGCTCGAGCGCGGGCGCGTCCTCGGGGTGATCGGTGCGTCGGGGTCCGGCAAGACCACGCTCGCGAGGATGCTCCTCGGCCTCGAGCTCCCCGACGCCGGCACCGTCACGCTCGACTCGTCGCCGTGGGTGCCGCTCGACGAACGCACCCGCCGGCCCCTGCGGCACCGGGTGTCCGCGGTGGTGCAGGACCCCGGGGCGACGTTCGACGAGCGGTGGAACGTGGAGCGGGTCCTCGCGGACGCGTTCACCGGCGGCGCCGAGCGGTCGGCCCGTGGTGCGCTCGGTCCCCGCATCGACGCGGCGCTCGACCAGGTGGGGCTCGACCCGGCCTTCCGCCGGCGCTCGCCGCTGACACTGTCCGGCGGGCAACGGCAGCGCCTCGCGATCGCCCGCGCACTCGCGACGTCGCCCGAGGTCATCGTGCTCGACGAACCGGTCACGGCACTCGACGCCACGGTGCAGGACGCGGTGCTGACGCTCCTCGAGCGGCTCCGGGACAGCACGGGCGTGGCTATGGTCTTCGTGTCGCACGATCTCCGGGCCGTCCGGCGGATGGCCGACGACGTGCTGGTCGTGCACGAGGGCCGGGTCGTCGAGCACGGTCCCGCCGCGACGGTGTTCGACCGCCCGACGCACGCCGTGACCGCGCGCTTGCTGCGGGCCGCCGAGCGGCTCGCCGCGGGCCCGCGGCCCGAGGCCGGCGCCGCGTAGCGCGGTCGCGGCCGCGCGCCGCGCGGCGCCTGCGTTCTCACGCGCTCAGCGACACCTCACGGGCGCGAGGAGCCGTGAAGTGTCGCGCAGCGCGAAACGTCGCGAACCGCGCCGCCGCCGCGACGCCGCGCACCGCGCCCGGACGAGCGGAGGCACGGCGCGACGTCCGAGACGGACGCGCACCGTGCCTCCAGGCAGCCAGCTCCTACGAGCCCGCGGGCTCCTTCGAACCGTCACCGGACGACGGCACGTCGCCCGAGATGATCGGGATCTCGCTCGTCGAGAAGTCCTTCGCCCAGTCGGACTGCGCCAGCTCGGACTCCGGGTCGTTGTAGTCCTTGATGACGCCGGCGATCTCGTCCTCGTGCGCCACCGTGGGGCCGGACCCCATCAGCGGCGTCGCGGCCGTCTCCTTGGTGAAGTAGACGGCGACGAGCCCGATCAGGGCGGCCAGCATCAGGTAGAACGCCGGGATGTCCTCGGCCCAGCCGTAGCCGGCGTCCTTCGCGGCGTTGATGAGCGCCGAGGTCGCGAGCGGGGTCGTCCCGCCGAAGAGCGACACCGACACGTTGAACGCGATGGCGAGCGCGCCGTAGCGGATGATCGTCGGGAACAGCGCCGGCAGGGTCGACGGCATGGTCGAGGTGAACGTCACGAGCACGACGCCGAGGATCAGGAGTCCCGCGAAGACCCCCACGCCGGTACCGGTCTGCACCAGCTTGAGCGCCGGCCACGAGAGCAGGATGAACCCGACGCAGCCCGCGGCGAGCACCGGACGTCGGCCGAACTTGTCGGACAGGCGACCGCCGAACGTGATGACGACCATCATGAGGATCATCACGATCACGATGAGGATCAGGCCGAACGTGGCGTTCTGGCCGAGGTTCTGCTCGAGGTACGTCGGCATGTACGACAGGAGCATGTAGTCGGTCACGTTGAACACGAGGACCAGACCGATGCAGATGATCAGCGAGCGCCAGTTCTCGGCGAAGAGCTTGAGGAACGGGGTCTTCTGCCCCTCGCGCTCCGCGGCCTGCTCCTGCTGCTTCTGGAACGCCGGGGTCTCCTCCAGCTTGAGGCGCAGGTAGAGGCCGATCAGGCCGAGCGGACCGGCGATGATGAACGGGATGCGCCAGCCCCAGCTGAGCAGGGCGTCCTCGGAGAGGCCGAACTGCAGGCCCGTGACGATCGATGCGCCGAGCACGTAGCCGGCGAGGGTGCCGAACTCGAGCCACGAACCCATGAACCCGCGGCGCTTGTCCGGCGAGTACTCGGCGATGAACGTCGCCGCCCCGCCGTACTCACCACCGGTCGAGAAGCCCTGCACGAACCGCGCCACCAGCAGCAGCACGGGCGCCCAGAAGCCGATCGAGTTGTACGACGGGATCAGGCCGATCATGAGCGTGCCCGCGGCCATCAGGATCATCGTGAGGGCGAGGACCTTCTGCCGGCCGATCCGGTCGCCGATCGGGCCGAAGACCGCACCGCCGATGGGGCGCACGATGAACGCGGCGGCGAAGAAGCCGAAGGTCGCGACGATGTTCGCGGCGGGGTCGCCCTCGGGGAGGAACACCTTCGAGATCGTCACCGTGAGGTAGGCGAAGATGCCGAAGTCGAACCACTCCATGGCGTTGCCGAGCGCGG
The DNA here is from genome assembly GCF_001865095.1 of Curtobacterium sp. MCBA15_013. Lineage (NCBI taxonomy): Bacteria > Bacillati > Actinomycetota > Actinomycetes > Micrococcales > Microbacteriaceae > Curtobacterium > Curtobacterium sp. MCBA15_013. Next base: position 112,290 of record NZ_MJGQ01000002.1, read on the forward strand.
CGGCCGCGACGGCACGCTTGAGCAGCGACTCCTCGACGACGGTGACGTCGTCCTCGGTCAGCTTGCGGCGTGCGCGCTTCGCGGCGCCCTTGGTGCGCAGGGGGCGGTCGCCCCGTGCGTTTCCTGCTTCGTTCGGTGCCAAGTGAGTTCCTCCGGTAGTGCTGTGTCTTGCCTTCGGGCGCCCGGCGGACGGCGACGCTGCAGTCCCTGCGAACCCCGCGTCCGCCGGACAAACTCCGACAGACTATCAGCTGCCCGGCGTGTCTGCCGGATCCGTGTGCTATTGGCCACCGGAGGGTCGGTGGGAGCCGCTACGATCGTGGGACTGCGCAGCACGCGCACACACTCAGGCACCTCATCACGGACTCGGTGCCGCACACAGCGGTCGCAGCACCGCACCGAACGGAAGGCCCGCCATGTCGAAGCCCATGCCCGAGAAGCCCACGGTGGACGGACTCGAAGACGTCTGGGGCCCGGTCTGGGAGCAGGACGGCACCTACCGGTTCGACCGCGACGCCGCCGGCGACCGCAGCAACGTCTACTCGATCGACACCCCGCCGCCGACCGCCTCGGGTTCGCTCCACATCGGGCACGTGTTCTCGTACACGCACACCGACCTCAAGGCCCGGTACGAGCGCATGCGCGGCAAGCACGTCTTCTACCCGATGGGCTGGGACGACAACGGTCTCCCCACCGAGCGCCGTGTGCAGAACTACTACGGCGTGCGCTGCGACCCGCAGCTCCCCTACGACGCCACCTTCGTGCCGCCGTTCGAGGGCGGCGACAACAAGTCCTCGAAGGCGGCCGACCAGATCCCGGTGTCGCGCCGCAACTTCATCGAGCTGTGCGAGCGCCTGACCGTGCAGGACGAGCAGCAGTTCGAGCACCTCTTCCGCACGCTCGGCCTCTCCGTGGACTGGACGCAGTCGTACCGGACGATCGACGACACCTCGCGGGCGAGCGCCCAGCGTGCCTTCCTCCGCAACCTCGAGCGTGGTGAGGCCTACCAGGCCGACGCCCCGACGCTCTGGGACGTCACGTTCCGCACGGCCGTGGCCCAGGCCGAGCTCGAGGACAAGGAGATGCCGGGTGCCTACCACGGCATCGCCTTCCACCGCACGGACGGCGGCGACGACGTCGTCATCCAGACCACCCGCCCCGAGCTGCTCCCCGCGTGCGTCGCCCTCGTCGCGCACCCCGACGACGAGCGCTTCCAGGACCTCTTCGGCACGACGGTCCGCTCCCCCCTGTTCGACGTCGAGGTCCCGGTGCTCGCGCACCACCTCGCGCAGCAGGACAAGGGCGCCGGCATCGCGATGGTCTGCACCTTCGGCGACACCACCGACGTCGTGTGGTGGCGCGAGCTGCAGCTGCCGAACCGCGCGATCATCGGGTTCGACGGCCGCGTCCGCTCCGACGAGCCGGCCTGGATCGAGTCCGACGGCGGCAAGGCGCTCTACGCCGAGATGGCCGGCAAGACCGTGTTCTCGGCGAAGAAGGTCGTCGTGGACGCCCTGACCGAGTCCGGCGAGCTGATCGGCGACGTGAAGACGATCAACCACCCCGTGAAGTTCTTCGAGAAGGGCGACAAGCCGCTCGAGATCGTCTCGACCCGCCAGTGGTACATCGTGAACGGTGCCCGCGACGAGCAGCTCAAGGCGGCCCTCCGGCAGCGCGGCGACGAGATCGCGTTCCACCCGGACTTCATGCGCGTCCGGTACGACAACTGGGTCGGCGGCCTCTCCGGCGACTGGCTCATCTCGCGCCAGCGCTTCTTCGGCGTGCCGCTGCCGGTCTGGTACCCGCTCGACGCCGACGGCAACCCGGTCTTCGACCAGCCGATCGTCCCGACCGAGGCCCAGCTCCCCGTCGACCCGGCGTCCGAGCCGGCCCCGGGCTACACCGAGGACCAGCGTGGTGTCGCCGGCGGGTTCCAGGGCGAGCTCGACGTGATGGACACCTGGGCCACCTCGTCGCTCACCCCGCAGCTCGCGGGCAAGTGGGAGACCGACCCGGCGCTCTACGACCTCGTCTACCCGTACGACGTCCGCCCGCAGGCGCAGGACATCATCCGCACGTGGCTGTTCACGACGGTGCTCCGCAGCCAGCTCGAAGCGGACACCGTGCCGTGGAAGCACGCGAGCATCTCCGGCTTCATCGTGGACCCCGACCGCAAGAAGATGTCGAAGTCGAAGGGCAACGTCGTCACGCCGCTCTCCATCCTCGAGCAGCACGGCGCCGACGCGGTCCGCTACTGGGCGGCCTCGTCGAAGCTCGGCACCGACGCGGCCTTCGACCCGCAGAACCCGAAGCAGATCAAGGTCGGTCGTCGTCTGGCGATCAAGGTCCTCAACGCCGCGAAGTTCGTCTACGGCTTCCCGCTGCCCGAGGGCGCCACGAGCGTCACCGAGCCGCTCGACGTCGACGTGCTCGCCGAGCTCGGATCGGTCATCGACCAGGCCACCACGGCGTTCGACGCGTTCGACCACGCCCGTGCCCTCGAGGTGATCGAGCGCTTCTTCTGGACCTTCTGCGACGACTACCTCGAGCTCGTCAAGGAGCGCGCGTACGGCACCGCCTCGGACGGGACGCACGAGACGCAGGCGAGCGCGGTCCTCGCGCTCCGCGCCGCGATCGACGCGCTGCTGCGCCTGCTGGCACCGTTCCTCCCGTTCGCGACGGAGGAAGTGTGGGCCTGGACCCACGAGACCAGCGTGCACCGCGCCTCCTGGCCGACCGTGGCCGAGCTGCCCACGCAGGCCGAGCCGACGGGGCTCCTCGGGGCGGTGGGCCAGGCGCTCATCGGCATCCGCGGGGCGAAGACGGCCGCCAAGGCGTCCCAGAAGACGCCCGTGACGCGCGCCGTCGTGCAGGCCCCGGCCGAGACGCGGGCGCTCATCGAGCGCGCTGCGGTCGACCTGGCGGCCGTCGGCCGCATCGAGAACCTGTCGTTCGAGGACGGCGCGGAACTGGCCGTCACCGAGATCGAGCTGGCGGAACAGCAGGCGTAACGTCGGTCGTCCGGGCCGGGTCGCGTGTGCGATCCGGCCCGTCCACCACCGGACTGGAGGCACGGATGCAGTTGGGCAGACGCTGGAACGTGGGTGCCGAGGCACCCGGGCAACTCCCCGAGGCGATGGTCGTCGCCGTGCGGGGCGTCGAGGACGAGCTCGCGTCGGAGTCGGTCGACACGGCGGGGTGGGGCTGGACCCTGACGTTCCTCGAGGGCAAGCCGATGGTCGCGCTCGACGACGGCACCTCGATCCACCTCGACGACGCCGGGCACGCCCAGGTCACGAACCCCGACGACGCCCCCGAGGAGGACTGAGGGCGCCGCGCCGCATCGCTTGGTGAGCAGAAATGGTCGGGTCCCGCTGGGGAACCCGACCATTTCCGCTCACGATGCGAGCACGCGCGCTACTTCGCGAGCCACCCCAGGAGCACCTCGTTCACCTCGGCGGTGTGCGTGGTGAGCAGGCCGTGCGGCGCGCCCTCGATCTCGACGTACTCCGCCGCGGGCAGGGCCTTGCTGAAGCGTCGGCCGGTGGCGTCGATCGGCAGGATGTTGTCCGCCGTGCCGTGCACGATGAGCGCCGGGACGGTGACCTTCGGGATGTCCTGACGGAAGTCGGTCGGCCACGTCAACGGTGCTGCGGCGGACGCGATCGCACCCGACCCGGCAGCGACGTTCCACGCGTTCCGGACGGCCTCTTCCGAGATGCGGGAGCCGAGGTTGTCCGACAGGTTGAAGAAGTCCTGGTAGAAGTTCGTGAAGTACGCGTACCGGTCCTTCTTCACGTCGGCGGCGATGCCCTCGAAGAACGACATCGGGCCGGCGCCGTCGGGGTTGTCGTCGGTGATCGCCAGGAAGGGCTCGAGCGAGGCCAGGAACGCGACCTTCGCGATCCGGTCCTCGCCGTGACGGCCGATGTACCGGGCGATCTCGCCGGTGCCCATCGAGAAGCCGACGAGGATCACGTCGTGCAGGTCGAGGGTCGTCAGGACCGTGTGCAGGTCGTCAGCGAAGGTGTCGTAGTCGTACCCGGTCGACGGCTGCGAGGACTGCCCGAAGCCACGGCGGTCGTACGTGATGACGCGGTAGCCGGCGTCGAGCAGTGCCGGGACCTGGCCCTCCCACGAGTTGCCGTCGAGCGGGAAGCCGTGGATCAGCACGATCGGCTGGCCGGTGCCCTTGTCCTCGTAGTGGAGTTCGATGTCGACGCTGTTCTCGGTCCCGACGGTGATGGCACCCATGGTCGTTCCTTCCCTGAACCTCGCGGAGAACGGTCGTTCTCCGTCAATGTGGCTTACACTAGAGAACGGTCGTTCCCGGCGCAAGTCGAGAACGGTGAACACGCAGCGAACGGGGTACGCCATGGCAACCAGTACGCTCCCGACCGTCGACCCCGACGTCCGGGCACACATCGTCGACGTCGCCGACCAGCTCTTCTACGCGCGCGGCATCCAGTCCGTCGGCATGGACGAGATCCGCACCGGCGCCGGGGTGTCGCTCAAGAAGCTCTACGCCGCGTTCCCCGGCAAGGAGCAGCTGATCGCCGCGGTCCTCGCCGGACGCCACGACGTCTGGGAACACGGGGTCCACGGCGCGGTCGACACCGCCACCACCCCGCGTGACAAGCTGCTCGCGGTCTACGACTTCCTCGAGTCGTGGTTCGGCGACGACACCTTCCGCGGCTGCGGGTTCATCAACGCGTTCGGCGAGCTCGGAGCCACCTCCCCCGCCGTCGCCGAGATCGCCCGTGCCCACAAGGACTCGTTCCAGCGCTTCGTGCAGGACCTCGCGGCCTCGGTCGTCCGCGACCCCGCCACCGCCGAGGAACTCGCCGCCCAGCTCGCCCTCCTCGCCGAGGGGGCGCAGACCACGGCCGCCATCGCCGGGTCGACGACGCCGGCGCGGCACGCGCGGCGGGCGGCCGAGACCCTCATCGACGCGGCGACGCGCGCCTGAGACGCGACCGACCGTCGGACAGGAGGCGCGGGTCGGGTCCGCACCGCGCCTCCCGTCCGACAGCGTCACCGGTCCGTAGGGTGGAGCGATGGCAACCCCGTTCGATGGACCGAGCACCCTTCCGTACGCCCTCCCGCCGTTCCGCGAGGTACGGCTCGAGCACTACCGCCCCGCGTTCGACGCCGGCATGGCCGAGCAGCGCACCGAGGTCGAGGCGATCGCCGCCTCCCCCGACGAACCCACCTTCGAGAACACGCTCGTGGCGCTCGAGCGCACCGGGCAGCTGCTCGCCCGCGTGAGCCACGTGTTCTTCACGCTGTCGTCGGCGGACTCGACGCCGGAGCTGCACGACCTCGAGGCCGAGGTCTCCCCGCTCCTCGCTGCACACCGCGACGCGATCACGCTCGACGGACGCCTGTACGCGCGGGTGGCGGCGGTCCGTGATTCGCTCGACGACCGGGCCGACCTCACCGACGAGGACCGTCGGCTGGTCGAGCGGACGCACACCGAGATGACCCTCGCGGGCGCCGGGCTCGACGACGCCGGCAAGGAACGGCTCACCGCGATCAACCAGGAGCTCTCGACGCTCACGACGACCTTCGAGCGGAACCTGCTCGAAGACACGAACGACCTCGCCGTGCACGTGTCGGATGCTTCGGAACTGTCCGGCCTCGACGACGGCGCGAAGTCCGCCGCCGCCGCAGCCGCTGCCGACCGGGGGCTCGACGGCTGGCTCATCACACTGCCGCTCTACACCGGGCATCCGTGGCTGTCGTCGCTGGCCGACCGCGGGCTGCGTCGGCGGATCATGGAGGCGTCGCTCTCCCGTGGCCGTCGGGGCAACGACCACGACAACCGTGACGTCCTCCTGCGCATCGTCCGGCTCCGGGCCGAGCGCGCCGAACTCCTCGGCTTCCCGAACCACGCCGCGGTCGTCACGGCCGACGAGACCGCCGGGACGCCCGAAGCCGTCGACGGTCTGCTGTCGTCACTCGTCGGCGCGGCCGCCCGCAACGCCGACGACGAACGGGACGTCCGCGCCCGGGTGCTCGGTCACGAGGTCGAGTCGTGGGACTGGGCGTACGCGACCGAGCTCCTGCGCGGTGAGCAGTTCGCGGCGGACAGCTCGGCGCTCCGCCCCTACTTCGAGGCCGACCGGGTGCTGCACGACGGCGTCTTCCACGCTGCCGGCGAGCTCTACGGCCTGACGTTCACCGAGCGCCCCGACCTGCACGGGTACAACGACGAGGTGCGGGTGTTCGAGGTGCGCGGCGCCTCCGGTGAGGAGGTCGGGCTCTACCTGCTCGACCTCTACACGCGGGACGGCAAGCGCGGCGGCGCGTGGATGAACCCCGTCGTGGAGCAGTCCGCGCTGCTCGGCACGCTGCCCGTCGTCGTGAACAACCTCAACGTCGCGAAGCCGGCCGCCGGATCGCCGACGCTCCTGATCCAGGACGAGGTCGAGACGCTCTTCCACGAATTCGGGCACGCACTGCACGGCCTCATCGCCCGCACCACCTACCCCCGCTTCTCGGGCACGAACGTGGAGCGGGACTTCGTCGAGTTCCCGTCGCAGGTGAACGAGATGTGGGTGTCGTGGCCGTCCGTCCTGGCGAACTACGCCAAGCACCACGAGACCGGGGCGCCGCTGCCGCCGGAGCTCGTCCTGGGGCTCAGCGACTCCGCGGGGTTCAACGAGGGGTTCGCGACGACGGAGTACCTCGCCGCGGCGCTGCTCGACCAGGCGTGGCACCGGCTCTCCGCTGCCTCGGCGGCTTCCGTGATCTCGGTCGAGGACTTCGAGCGGGCGGCTCTGGAATCCGCGGGCATCGCGGTCGAGGCCGTCCCGCCGCGGTACTCGTCGACGTACTTCGCGCACACGTTCTCGGGCGGGTACGACGCCGGGTACTACGGGTACATCTGGTCCGAGGTGCTCGATGCCGACACCGTGGAGTGGTTCCGCTCGAACGGTGGGCTCTCGCGCGCAGCGGGTGAGCGGTTCGCGTCGAAGTTGCTCGGGGTCGGTGGGGCGAAGGACCCGCTCGAGGCGTACCGGGACTTCCGCGGGCGCGATGCCGAGGTGGGGCCGCTGTTGCGGCGCCGCGGGCTGGAGTAGGGGGGGCGCGCGGCGCGCGCGGCGGGCTGTCGCGCGCGCGGCGCTGCGGCGCAAGCTGCCGGCGCACAATCAAAGTCACCCCGAACCGCGCGCATACGCGGCTCGGGGTGACTTGCGTTGTGCGCCGCGCGCCGACGCGCAGCGTCGAACCACGTTTCCGACGTCGAACCGCCACCGAAAGCCGGTTCGACGTCGGAAACGTGGTTCGAACGTGCGCCCGGCCCGCCGCCGCAGCCGGCGCACAACGCGGAGCGCAGCGGCGCGCAAGCGCGCGCCGCGCGCCCCCGCTACGCGGACTTCTCGACGCGCTTCGCCCTCGGCCGCGGGACGATCGTCGGCGCAGCGTTCTCGAGCACCGACTCGCGGGTGATCACGACACGTGCGACGTCGTCGTCCGACGGCACGTCGAACATCACCGGCCCGAGCACCTCTTCGAGGATCGCCCGGAGCCCACGAGCACCCGTCTGCCGCAGTACCGCGAGGTCCGCGATCGCCTCGAGCGCACCCCGATCGAACTCGAGCTCCACCCCGTCGATCTGGAACATCCGCTGGTACTGCTTCACGAGCGCGTTCTTCGGCTCGGTCAGGATCTGCATGAGCGCCGACTGGTCGAGCTGCGACACCGTGGTCACGACGGGGAGACGCCCGATGAACTCCGGGATCAGCCCGAACTTGTGCAGGTCTTCCGGCAGGACGTCGGCGTAGAGGTCCTGCTGGTCGAGCGGGCTGTGCAGGGGTGCACCGAAGCCGATGCCCCGCTTGCCGACGCGCGACGAGACGATGTCCTCGAGCCCGGCGAACGCCCCCGCCACGATGAACAGCACGTTCGTCGTGTCGATCTGGATGAACTCCTGGTGCGGGTGCTTCCGACCGCCCTGCGGCGGGACGGAGGCGACCGTGCCCTCGAGGATCTTGAGCAGCGCCTGCTGCACGCCTTCGCCCGAGACGTCACGCGTGATCGACGGGTTCTCGGCCTTGCGCGCGATCTTGTCGACCTCGTCGATGTAGATGATGCCGGTCTCGGCACGCTTCACGTCGTAGTCGGCTGCCTGGATGAGCTTGAGCAGGATGTTCTCGACGTCTTCGCCGACGTACCCGGCCTCGGTCAGGGCAGTGGCGTCCGCGACGGCGAAGGGCACGTTGAGCCGCTTCGCCAGGGTCTGGGCGAGGTAGGTCTTGCCGCAGCCCGTCGGCCCGATGAGCAGGATGTTCGACTTCGCGATCTCGATGTCGTCGCGGTCTTCCGCTGCCGTGATCTGTCCCTGCGCGCGGATGCGCTTGTAGTGGTTGTAGACCGCCACTGCGAGGGAGCGCTTCGCCGGGTCCTGCCCGATGACGTACTCCTGCAGGAAGTCGAAGATCTCGCGCGGCTTGGGGAGCTCGAAGTCACCGCTGGCGGTGTCCTCGCCGGCTTCGGCCAGTCGCTCTTCGATGATCTCGTTGCACAACTCGACGCACTCGTCGCAGATGTACACCCCGGGACCGGCGATCAGCTGCTGGACCTGCTTCTGGCTCTTGCCGCAGAAGGAGCACTTGAGCAGGTCAGCGCTCTCTCCGATGCGTGCCATGTCGGTGCCCTCCTTGGTAGACCGATGCAGGTCGACGACCTGCCCGACTCGTACCGAGCCTAATCGCAACCGGTGACACCGACCGCGACGCCGAGCCGGTTTCGCCCGGCGCGTTCGCCCAGGGCGTTCGATCCTGCTACCGTGTCCACGACTTCTCTACAAGTTGTAGAACCCCAGTCGCGGGTCGGAGGACCCGCAGTCCCGGAAGGAACCCCATGTCCAAGCGCCTCGCCGTCGTCGGCACCGCGACCCTCGGCGTCACCGCTGCGATCGTCCTCGGCACCGCGGGTGTCGCCAGCGCCCACGTCTCGGCGACGGCCACCTCGACCGCGGCGAACTCGTACACGACGGCGACCTTCTCGGTCCCGCACGGCTGCGACGGCTCCCCCACGACGAAGATCGAGTTCCAGGTGCCGGAGTCCGTCATCGAGGTCACGCCGACCGTCAACCCGAACTGGACGATCACGAAGGCCACGGCGCCGTACACGAGCCCGTCGGCCTCCGCGGACGACGAGTCCGCCGAGGACGCGGGCGAACGCGTCACGAGCATCACCTACACGGCGAAGACCCCGCTCCCCGCCGATGAGCGGGACACCTTCGCGCTGTCCTTCTCCCTGCCGGACGGCAAGCCCGGCGACCTCGTCGAGTTCCCCGTCCTGCAGATCTGCGAGAAGGGCTCCGTCGAGTGGAACCAGGAGCAGAAGGCCGGAGAAGCCGAGCCCGAGCACCCCGCGCCCTCGATCACGCTGACCGCGGCCGAGGCCACCGACGACGACGGTGACCCCGTCGCCGCCACCCCCACGGCCGCAGCGGCAGCGGAGTCCACGCCCGCCGACCCCGACCTCGTCGGACGCTTCCTCGGCCTCGGCGGCCTGGTGCTCGGCGCAGCCGCCCTGGTCGTCGCCGTCGCCGGCACCCGCCGTCGGAGCGCCTCCAAGTGACGGAGCGCGACACCTCGACGAGGCGCGTCACGACGACGGACCGCGTCACGTCGACGGAGCGGTCACCGCGCCTCCGGCGGGCCTGGAGGCGCGGTGCCGGTGTCGCCGCCACCCTCGCCATCGCAGGCGGTGCGGTCCTCGGCCTGGCCGGCCCCGCCAGCGCGCACAACTACATGATCGCCTCGACCCCGAAGGTCGACGGCACGCTGACCGCGCTGCCGAAGGCCTTCGAGATCACGACGAACGACAAGCTGCTCGACATCGACGACACGAACTCGGGCTTCGCCTACCGGATCGTCGGCCCCGACGGGAAGTACTACGAGGACGGCTGCCTCGACGTGGACGGCCCCTCGATGACCACGACGGCCGCACTCGGCGCCTCGGGGAAGTACACCGTCGAGTGGCAGATCGTCTCCGCCGACGGGCACACCGTGTCCGACGAGTACCGCTTCACGTGGGACGCCCCCGCCGGGTTCACCCCGTCGAAGGGCTCGTCCACCCCGCCCGTCTGCGCCACGGCCGGCAGCGCGGCGAGTGCCAGTGCCGACACCACGGGCACCGCCTCGGGCGACACCGACTCCACGACGTCCGACGCCCTCTGGATCGGTGCCGGCGGCGTCGTGCTCGTCGGGCTCGTCGTCGCGCTCCTGCTGCTCCTGCGTCGTCGCCCCGCCCCCGCGGCCGACGACGACCCCACCGACGACTGACGGCGCCACGGCACCACCGCACGACGAAGGCCCCGCACCGATCGGTGCGGGGCCTTCGTCGTGCGGGTCGCCGGTACTACTTGACGAGCGCCGGCAGGTTCTTGCGGCTCGTCAGGACCTGGTCGATCAGGCCGTACTCGAGCGCCTCTTCGGCGGACATGATCTTGTCGCGCTCGATGTCGTTGTTGACCTGCTCCGGCGTGCGGTTCGAGTGCTTCGACAGGGTCTCCTCGAGCCAGGTGCGCATGCGGAGGATCTCCGCTGCCTGGATCTCGATGTCGGAGGCCTGACCGCCGCCCTGCTGGACCGCCGGCTGGTGGATGAGCACGCGGGCGTTCGGGAGCGCCAGACGCTTGCCGGGGGTACCGGCAGCGAGGAGCACCGACGCCGCCGAGGCAGCCTGACCGAGGCAGACCGTCTGGATCTGCGGACGGATGTACTGCATCGTGTCGTAGATCGCCGTCATCGCGGTGAACGAGCCACCGGGCGAGTTGATGTACATCACGATGTCGCGGTCCGGGTCCATCGACTCGAGCACGAGCAGCTGGGCCATGACGTCGTCGGCCGACGCGTCGTCGACCTGGACGCCGAGGAACACGATGCGGTCCTCGAACAGCTTCGCGTACGGGTCCTGCCGCTTGTAGCCGTAGGCCGTGCGCTCTTCGAAGCTCGGCAGGATGTACCGATCAGTGGGGGCCGGGACGTTCTGCGCGCCACCGAGCATGGGGAGATGCATTCTCGTTTCCTTTTCTTCGGTGGGTGGGGTCAGGACTGGGCGTCGGGCTCGGCCGCGTCGGTGGGGGTCTCGCCGTCGCCGACGGTGCCACCACCGCCGATGACCTCGGTCGACGATGCACGGAGGTGGTCGACGAAGCCGTACTCGAGGGCTTCCTGCGCCGTGAACCAGTTGTCGCGGTCGTTGTCCTTGAGGATCTGCTCGATCGACTTGCCGGTCTGCTCCGCCGTGAGCTCGGCCATCCGCTGCTTCATGTCGAGGATGACCTTCGCCTGCGTCTGGATGTCGGCGGCCGTGCCACCGAACCCACCCGACGGCTGGTGCAGGAGCACACGCGCGTTCGGGGTGATGTAGCGCTTGCCCGGGGTGCCCGACGAGAGCAGGAACTGCCCCATCGAGGCGGCGAGGCCGATGCCCACCGTGACGATGTCGTTCGGCACGAACTGCATCGTGTCGTAGATCGCCATACCGGCGGTGATCGAGCCACCGGGCGAGTTGATGTAGAGGTAGATGTCCTTCTCAGGGTCCTCGGCGGCGAGCATCAGCAGCTTGGCTGCGATCTCGTTCGAGTTGTCGTCGCGGACCTCGGAGCCGAGCCACACGATCCGGTCTCTCAGAAGGCGGTCAAAAACACTGGGGTTCAGTGTCGCTTCGGCCATGGAAAAGCTCCCGTTCAGTTGTCGCTTGTTGTCGAACTTATCGGGTGCAACGCACCACTTCTCGTCTGTTCGCTGTCGGCAATGCGGTGGTGCCGAAATACGGGACGGGAGGCGCGGTGCCAGCTGGCACCGCGCCTCCCGTCCGTCGTGCTGGTGGCGTCGAGATCGTTACTCGGCATCCTCCGCAGGCGTCTGCGCGACCCCCGCCGTGAAGGCGGAGAGGTCGACGTCGTCACCGTTGGTGTCCTTGACGGTCACCTTGGAGAGGACGGTCGCGACGGCCTTGGAGCGCGCGACCTCGCCGACCATGCCCGGGATCTGCCCGTTCTGGTCGATGACCTTGATGAACTCGCCCGGCTCCATGCCGTACTGCGCAGCGGCCTGGATGAGGTACTGCGTGAGCTCTTCCTGCGAGACCTGGATCTCTTCCTTCTCGGCGATCGAGTCGAGGAGGATCTGCGAGCGGAAGGCCTTCTCGCTGGACTCGGAGACCTCCTTGCGGTGCTCGTCGTCCTCGAGGCGGTTCTCCTGCTCGAGGTGGCGATGCACCTCGTCCTCGATGAGCTGCTCCGAGATCGGGATGTTGACGTCCTCGATGAGCTTCTCGACGAGCTTGTCGCGAGCCGCGGCGCCCTGCCCGAAGGTCTTGGACTTCGCGATCTGCTCCTTGAGGTCCGCCCTGAGCTCGTCGATCGTGTCGAACTGGCTGGCGATCTGAGCGAACTCGTCGTCGGCCTCGGGGAGCTCGCGCTCCTTGACGGCGGTGACGGTCACGGCGATCTGGGCGATCTCGCCTTCGCGGTCGCCACCGACGAGCTTCGACTCGAAGGTGGTGGACTCGCCGGCGGTGAGGGACTCGAGCGCCTCGTCGATGCCCTCGAGCAGGTCGCCGGAGCCGATCTCGTAGGAGACGCCGGTGGCCGAGTCGACCTCGTCGTCGCCGATGGTGGCGGTGAGGTCGATCTGGGCGAAGTCACCCGAGGTCGCCGGGCGGTCGACCGTGACGAGCGTGCCGAAGCGGGTGCGCAGGTTCTGCAGCTCCTCTTCGATCTCGTCGTCCGAGACCTCGACCGCGTCGACGGTGAGCTCGTACTTGTCGTACTCCGGCAGGTCGAACTCGGGGCGGACGTCCACCTCGAAGGTGAGGACGAGGTCGCCCGTGAAGTCCTTGACGTTCGGGAGCTCGGCGACGTCGGCCTCGGCACGACCGAGGATGCGCAGCTCCTGCTCCTCCACCGCCTGGCGGTAGAAGTTGTCGATGGCGTCGCCGACGGCGTGGTTCAGGACCTCGCCGCGGCCGACGCGCTGGTCGACGATCGCCGGCGGGACCTTGCCCTTGCGGAAGCCGGGGATGTTGATCTGCTCGGCGATGTGCTTGTACGCGTGGTCGATGCTCGGCTTGAGATCTTCCGGCGTCACGTTCACGGTGAGCTTGACGCGGGTGTCGCTCACCTTGTCGACGGTGCTGGTGGCCAAGGGATGTTCTCCTGTTGGTTGACGTTCGTGTGGTCCTGGTCGGGGCGACAGGATTTGAACCTGCGACCTCCCGCTCCCAAAGCGGGCGCTCTACCAAGCTGAGCTACGCCCCGTTTGACTGGGCCAGGGGTGTCCGCGCACGCCGGTGGGGCGCATGCGACGCCGATGAGTCTAGCGGTCCCCGGGCGCGCGGTTCCCGGCAGGTTCGGAGCCGTCGTCGGCGGCGCGTCGCAGGTCCGTCCGCCACCGCACGCCGACGACGACCTGCACGCCGAGCGCGGCCACCGCGAGCAGGATGCCGGCGACGATGCGCCAGGCGTGCAGGAGCGCGTGCGCGGGTTGGGTCTGCGGGTCCCCGAACAGCTCCGGTCGCAACGAGAGGACGATCGCGGCGAGGACGACCAGCACGTAGGAGAGCACGCGCGAGCGCTTGATCCGCCGGGCATCCCGGTCGCTCGGCGGGAGCACGACCCGGGACGACACGGTACGTGGTGACATGTCGGTGCTCGTTCGTCCGCTACGATGGTCAGGCTGCGCCTGGTGCGCAGGCGCGGGGATGTAGCTCAATGGTAGAGCCCCAGTCTTCCAAACTGGCCACGCGGGTTCGATTCCCGTCATCCCCTCCACTCCTCGCTCTCGGCCCTTCCGGGCCGTCGATCGGTGTGCGGTGGACCGACTGCAAGGAAGTGTTTGCAAAGAACTGTTTGCAAACATCTCTTTGCGGTGTACGGTCGAGCCATGACCGACGAGACCCGCATCCTCGACGTCGCCGCCCTCAAGGCGCTGGCGCACCCGCTCCGGGCGCGCCTGCTCGACCTGCTCTCCCAGAACGGCCCCTCGACCGCGACGTCGCTCGGCGCGAAGCTGGGCGAGTCGAGCGGCTCGACGAGCTACCACCTCCGGCAGCTCGAGCGCCACGGGTTCGTCCACGAGCTCCCCCTCCGCGGCAACGCCCGCGAGCGCTGGTGGGAACGCACCGCCGGTCGGATCAGCATCGGCGGCCCCGACGAGGGCCCGGCCTCCCCCGCGCAGCAGACGGCGACGCAGCTCGCGAGCCTCGCCGTGATGGACGCCGAGAACGACCTGGTGCGCGAGTGGACCACCCGTGACCCCGACACCGTCCCGGCCGACTGGCGTGGCGTCTCGGGGTCGTCGACCTACGTCGCGCTCACTCCCGACGAGTACGGCGCGATGTGGCGGGAGTTCGAGGCCGTCATCGAGCGGTACCGCGCCATCCGCGGGCAGGCCGCCGATCTGCCCGAGGGCGTCCGTCGTGTGTTCGCCCAGGTCCGCAGCGTCCCGATCATCGACGAGGAGCCGACACCGTGACCACCTACCAGCCCCGCACGCTCCCGGTCCCGCCGATCTCGCCGGTCGAGGTCCTGACCAACCGACTCGGCACCGCGCTCGTCCGCTGGAGCCTCCGGCACGCCGAACGCCGTGCCCTCCGAGCCGTCACGGCCCGCGAACGCGCTCTCCGTCGCGCGCTCGGCGAGCAGGCCCCGGCGATCACGAGCACGACGACCGACCTGGTCGCGGCCGAGCTCCGACGCCGCTGGTGACCCGCCCGTCTCGGGAAACCACCCAGAACTGGGGATGGGACGCCTGAGTCACCTCTTGCATACTTGAGCGTCCCTCGCCGCACCAAGGAGCTCAGTGTCGAACACCCGCCCGTCCACAAGTCCGATCGCCCGACGCGCTCGGCGTCAAGTACCGATCATCACGTGGCTCGGCATCGTGGGTACCGCCATCCTCGCCTTCGCCGGCTTGGCATCGACAGGGGTCTGGGGGATGCTGATGATGGTCGCCCTCATCGTGCTCCCCACGATGCTCTACGGCGTCGCCTTCCGACGCTCGACGTGGCTGCGGATGCCACGGAAGCGCGCGACTGCTGCGATCGGTGCGGGCATCGCCTTGGCGGCGCTGATCGGGTCGACCTCTGCGTACGGCGCGACCCACCCGTTGCCGGAAGCACCGGCGCAGCTCGCCTCTGTGACGGCCCCGAGCTCAACGGCGCACACGAAGCCGACGAGCTCCGCTACGCCGACGTCCACGGTGACGCACACACCCACCCCCGCGCCCACGCCGGTGGTGACGACGGAGACGGTGACCGAGACCTCACGGATCTCATTTGACTCCACCACGGTGGAGAGCTCGACCCTGGCTCGAGGCACGACATCGATCACGACTCCAGGGGTGCGCGGTGTCAATACGAAGACGTACGTCGTCACCTACTCCGACGGTGTGGAGACCGGACGAGTCCTGAGGAGCGATCGGGTCACCACCCCACCGGTGACACAGGTCACCACGGTCGGAACCTACGTCGCCCCCGTCGCGCCGGCCGCACCCGAAGCACCGACATGCACGAACGGTAGCTACGTCAACACCACAGGAACAACGGTCTGTCGCCCCGAAGCCGCTTCGAGCGCGCCTGCCGGCGCCACAGCCAAGTGTGGTGACGGCACGTACAGCTTCAGCCAGTCCCGACGAGGAACGTGCTCATCCCACGGCGGCGTCGCCGTCTGGCTGTGAGGCAGTACGGCTGACAGGGCTACCCCATGCCGCACAACGCCTAGAGCGCAGCCACCGGCTCCTCTTCGACTTCCTGCCGCAGCATCCGGTAGTGCCGCTCCCATCCGGGCGTACCTCGGCCGGCGGCGTGCAGCGCCGTCCTGACGGCGCCGAGCGCCCGATCGAGCGCACCGAACTCGTCGTCGGCGACGACACCGATCGAGAAGGTGAGGGTGCCGGTCGCGAGGTCGGCGGTCAGGTCCTGATCGTGGACGTCCTCGAGATCGAAGAGCGCTTCGGCGATGACGTCGAAGTCCGTCGGGAGCTCTGCCCGGAAGTCGTCCGATGCTCCGAGCAATGCTGCGCACTCGACGCGTACGAGGTAGTTCGTCATGACGTTCTCCTGTCCCAGCAGTCTGTTCGCGCGAGCCGATACTTCAGATGCACAACGTACCAGGGGTTCGACGGCGTCATGTGGACCGTGTGCAGGTGCACACCACACGGGCAATAGGCCTTGTAGTACTTCCGCCCCTTCACGAAGCGCCACCCGCGCGCTTCGGCGGTGCGCATCACGTGCTCGATCTCCTTCTTGGGATGTCGTGGCCGTTCGACCATCGGCACCTCCCCTCCACTGCCTGCGACGGTAGGGAGCGACGGGGAGGTGCCGAAGGTCGGCGGGAGACGTTGTGGAACTGGTCCGAGACAGCCCACGCTGTGGAGGAGTGTCAGGGACCTGCGAGCTCGAGGGTGATCGCCGGTTCGTCGCCCAGCTCGACACCCGCGCGGCGACGTTCCGCGGCCCGGAGGGGCACGAGGTACCCGCCGTCCTTCGGGAAGAGCGAGGTCGTCCAGGTCACCGACCCGATCGTCACGCGGGCGGGGATCACGCCCCAGCCGTAGGTGAGCATCGGAGCGAGGTCGTGGATCACCTCGGCGGCGTCCGGAGGCACGACGGCGTAGAAGAACGGCGCCGGACCGCGCCACTCGATGACCTCGCCGGTGAACTGGAGCTCCACGTCGCGATCGTACGGCGCGCCGCACGCGGACGGGCGGGTTCTGCCGCGTTCGTGACCGTTCCGGTTCACGATTCCCGGGTTCCGCGAACCAGGACGGTCAACGCGCACGCGTGGAGACCGTTGCAGCGACTGCGGCCAGGACCACCGTGGTGCGGGGCTCTCTTCAGCTCACTCCCGTGACATCCGGACCGTCGCGGTACTCCCGGCGATCGTGACCGGGAAACTGATCTCGCTGTCCTCGTAGGAGAAGTCCTTCGTGGCATCGGTCGATGCGAGCAGGGCCGACTCGGTGGCGGCCTCGTCGCGGGATGAGGTCCAGACGTAGGGCGACGAGTCGTCCGATGGCGGGGTGAAGCTGCCTGCCCAGAACAGGGACGTCGTGTCGCCCCCGTTGGTCACGAAGTTCGCCGTGATCGTGTTCGCGGTGATCGTGGCCGTCATCCAACCGTCAGCACTTGCGGAGTTGTTCTGCTTCCACTCCCCGGCGAGCTCGGGAGGTTTGACCGCCTCTGGCGTCGGGGAGGACGTGCCTGTCGCGCGGACCGCCTCGGGGGTCTTCTCGGACGTCGAGAGGGTCGAACAGCCGGCCAGGAGGACGACGATGGCTCCTGCAGCCGCGACGGCGACGAGCGCCTTCTTCGGGATCATGGTGATGCGGTCTCTCGTTGGTGAGCCTCTGTCGAAGCTTCGGGTTCGCTCACGATAGCGACGCCGCGCGTCCAAACCCGACCGAACCTCCCCTTCTGGGGGCGAGAGATGCGGTGATCCGCAAGGTGCGGGACGGGACGGACGCGCCCCGCGCCTCCTGGACCGTGCCGAGGAGACGCGGGGCGCGAGCCGCCGCACCGGACGCGACGTCAGTGGTACGTCGCGGCCTGCCCGTAGAGCACCTGCGTCATCGACGACACGTACGACGAGACGTCACCGTCCGGCAGGTTGTACGTCATGAAGACGCCGTACCCGTCGGCCTTCGTGCGCTGTGCGAGCGACACCGCGGTGGACTGCGCCGTGTTCTGGATGTCGACCGCGGCGGCGGACAGCTTCGCCTTCCCGAGGCCCGGGATCGACGGCGCCGAGTAGGTGCCGTAGTACGGGTTCCAGGCGTAGTCGAGCTTCGAGCCGATGGTGCTGCTCGACGACGAGAGCGACGAGGACGCCGGGCCGATGTCGTAGAACGAGATGAGCTTGCCGGGCATCTGGGCACGGAGCGCGGTGATGAGCCAGCCGATCGACTGCTGGTTCGGCTGCGGCGTGCCGTTCGTGCCGTAGTCGGAGTACTCGTCGTCGAGGTCGACCCCGTCGAGGCCGTACTTCGTGACCGTGGCGGTGACCTGGGACGCGAAGTCCGCGGCGGCTGCCTGGGTCGGGAAGTTGGCGATCCCGGCGCCCTGGTGGTTGCCGAGGATCGACAGCGAGACCTTGATGCCCTTGGCCTGCAGCGGCTTGATCTGCGTCGCCGCGGCGTCGAGCGTCGCCTGCACCTTGTCGTTGTTGTACAGGACGGCCTTCGAGCCGTTCCAGTTGATGTTCGCGGCGAAGATGATCGCCACGTCGAACGCGTTCGCCCCGTTCGCCAGCTGGTAACGGCCGACGTTCGCGAGCTGGTCGTTGTTGACCTCCACGTACGCAATGCTCGTGGGCCCGGACTTCGTCGCGCTGGTCGCAGACGCGGTCGCTCGCGCCGGGTCAGCCGACGCTGCGGACGGCACGAGTGGTGCCGCCACCATCGCGGCGATGGCCGCCACGATCCCGAACGTCATCCTCTTCTTCATCACATTCCTCCTTGAATGGGTCGGTCGTTCAGTTGTGTGGGAAGCGGAAGGTGCGGACCTCGTAGGCGTCGACGGCGAACGAGGACGCGTCGACGGTCCCGGCCGAGGCCAGTGGCTCCTCGAGCAAGGTGACCTCCGCCCCCGGACCGAACGGCGCGTCGACCACGATCCCGCCGGTCCCCCGCTGCCCGGACGGCTCGTACACCCGCACGACCAGGTCGCCGGACCGGTCGTCGGCGAGCTTGACGCTCGACACCACGACGTCCCCGGAGACCTGCACGAGCGGGTCGAACCCGTGCCCACCGGTGGTCACCCGTGCAGCGGCGTTCATGACCACGCCGGCCGCCGTCGCCCCGAGCTGGTCGGTGCCGATGACGATCCCGTACCGGTGCGTCTGCACGCCCTGGTCGGTCTCGGGGTCGGGGAACCGCGGTGCCCGCAGCAGTGAGAGCCGCACGGTGGTGGTCACGTGCCCGTCGACGGCGTCGCGCGTGGTGTCGAACCCGTGGATCGAGTCGTTCACGAGGGCGACGCCGAAGCCCGGCTCGGACACGAGCACGTAGCGGTGCATCGAGGTCTCGAACTTCGCGGCCTCCCACGAGGTGTTCGTGTGCGTCACCCGCTTCTGCGCCCCGAACTGCGTCTCGGCGACGGTGTGCTCGGCGCGGACGTCGAGCGGGAACGCGACCTTGAGGAACTTCTCGGTCTCGTGCCAGTCGGTCGTCTGGTCGAACTCCAGCGTGCGGGAGTCCGGCGCGAGCACGAGCTCCTGCCGGACCGTCGAGTCGCCGAACGCCCGCTCGACGACGACGCGCGCGACGCCGTCCGCGTCGACCGAACCGTGCAGCCCGGTGACCGACACGAGGTCCTCGACCCGGTTCCGGTAGTAGCGGTCGACGTCCCACGCGTCCCACATGTTCGGGAAGTCCTGGTGCAGCTGCAGCAGGTTCGCCGCCTGTCCGGGAGTGATCGACTCACGCCCGGTCGCCCGGTCGACGGCGCTCGTCACGAGCCCCTGCGCGTCGACGACGACCCGGACGAGGTCGTTGGCGAGCACGTACCCGCCGTCCTCCTCGGTCAGTGCCACGGCGGTCGGCTCCGGCACGTCGGTCGCCAGGACCGCGCCCTGCGCGGGTGCGCCGGCCTGGAGGAACGGGGCCGGGTTCACGACGACGGCCGCGTCCCCGGTACCGGCGAGCGCCGACAGCGCCTGGTCGATGATCGCGGTCAGGGCGCGGTCCGTCTCGGCGTACTTCGCGACCGCTTCACGGTGCACCCACGCGATCGAGGTCCCCGGCAGGATGTCGTGGAACTGCTGGAGCAGGACCTGCTGCCAGAGCGCGTCGAGCTCGTCGTACGGGTACTCGAACTCGGTCCGGGATGCGGCGGTCGTGGCCCAGAGCTCGGCCTCGATGAGGAGCTGCTCGGAACGGCGGTTGCCCTGCTTCGTGCCGTGCTGGCTGGTCAGGGTCGCACGGTGCAGCTCGAGGTAGAGCTCCCCCACCCACACCGGCGGGTCGGGCAGCTCGGACTTCGCCCGGTCGAAGAACGTGTCCGGGTGCTCCCAGCGGACCTTCGCACTCCCCTCGAGGTCGGCAAGGCGCTTCGCCGTGCCGGTCATCTCGCGGGTCGTGCCACCGCCGCCGTCGCCCCAGCCGACCGGCGCGATCGACCCCGAGGCGAGCCGGTTCTCGCGGAACTGCCGGGAGGCCTTCGCGACCTCGCTGCCGGACAACCGCGAGTTGTAGGTGTCCATCGACGGGAAGTGCGAGAACACCCGCGAGCCGTCGATGCCCTCCCAGAGGAAGGTGTGGTGCGGGAACTTGTTGACCTGGTTCCACGAGATCTTCTGCGTGAAGAACCACTCGAAGCCCGCGCGACGCATGAGCTGCGGCAGCGCCGGGGAGTACCCGAAGCTGTCCGGCAGCCAGACCCCCTTCGGCCGGATCCCGAACTCGCGCTCGAAGAACCGCTGCCCCTGCGAGAACTGACGGACGATGCTCTCGCCCGTCGGCATCACGGTGTCGGATTCCACCCACATGCCGCCGATCGGCAGGAAGCGTCCGGCCGCCACGGCGGCCTTGACCCGGGCGTAGACCTCGGGCCGGTGCTCCTTGATCCACGCGTACTGCTGCGCACTCGACATGCCGTACAGGAAGTCGTCGGTCTGGTCGATGAGCTCGGTCATCGTCGAGGTGGTGCGGGCGACCTTCCGGATCGTCTCGCGGACCGGCCAGAGCCAGGCGGAGTCGATGTGCGCGTGCCCGACGGCGGAGATCGTGTGGGCGGAGACCTCGGCGGGCGCGGCGAGGACGTCCGCGAGGGCCGCCCGGGCCTCGGGGGCGGTCGCGGCGATGTGCTGCAGGTCGAGCCGGTCGAGGGCATCGTCGAGCGCCTGCAGGATCCGCATCCGCCGCGGCCCCTCCGGGAGCTCGGCCTGCAGTTCGAGCAGGACGTCGATGTCGAGCGCGAGTTCGTGCACCTCGGACTCGAAGACGGCGAGGTCCATCCGGCGACTCGTGTAGAGGCGCGTCGACGACGAGGTCTGGACGTCGCCCTCCTGCGTCGGGAGGAAGGGGTGGTAGTCGAGCAGGACGGGGTTCGACGCCGCCTCGACGAAGAGCTCGACGGTCTCGCCGCCGACGGCCTCCTCCGCGACGAGCACCCACTGGTTCCGGGGGTTGATCGACTTCACGGGCGTGCCGTCCGCGCGGTAGACGAGTCCCTCGCACTGGAACCCCGGCATGTTCTTGTCGAAGCCGAGGTCGACGACGGCCTCCACACGGCGGCCGGCCCACTCGTCCGGCACGGTCCCGGTCAGCCGGAACCACGTCGTCCCCCACGCGGCACCCCACGTCGTCCCCACCTCGTACGGCGTGAAGTCGAGCGCGAGCCCGGCCGCGGGCGCGATCGGCTCCCCCGGCAGCTCGTGCCACGCGGTCTCGAGCGGCGTCGCGGTGGCGTGCACCGCCGGCAGGATGCGTTCGTCGAGGACGCGTCGCGCCCGGCCGGTGGTGAGCGGGATGTCGTCGTGCATGGAGACCTTCCTGTCGTGCGGTGGTGCTGGACGTGCGGGGTGTGCGGGGCGTGTGGGGTGTGCGGCTCAGGCCATCGTGGCCGGGTGGGCCACCGACAGGAGCTCGGTGGCGGTGTCCTCGGGGACGTCGACGCACCGGGTGATGCCCCGGGCGGCGAGCAGCGCGTGGTCGTCGACCCGCGAACGCAGGACCACCTGGGGACCGCGTCCGTCCGGGGCGGCCTCGGCGAGGTCGAGCCAGGCGGCGGCGAACCGGCCTCCCGGCGCGCAGTCGGCCCGGAGCCCGCCACGTGCGGTGCCGTCCGCGAGCACGTCGTCCAGCACGAGGGCGGTGGCCGGCGGCCCGGACACGGCACCGGTCGTGTCGGCCCGGCCGCGGGTGCCGTGCTCGCGGGCGAGGGCGGCGAAGGCCTCCCCCGCCGGCTTCAGCCGACCGTCGTTCGTGAAGAGGCCGAGGTCGTACTCGAGCTCCGGGAAGTCCGCGAGCGACCGCGAGACGTCGTGCGAGCACCACCACGTGACGCCGAGCACGTGCTGCGCGTCGAGCACGTGCCGGATCGTCTGCTCGGTGAACGCGGCGGCGTCGGCGGGGTCGACCACGTTCGTCGGCGCACCCACCTCCTGCAGCCAGTTCGGGCGCTCGGGGTCACGGTTCCACGCGCTCGCGAGCTGCAGCAGGTACTCGCCGTGGCGGACCGAGCCGGCCCCGAGTGCGCCGTGCAGGGTCGCCGAGCCGTTGAACACCCACGAGTGCGTGACGGTCGCGTCGCCGTGGTCGGCCGCGTGTTCGGGGCCGAACGGCTGGGCGTCGTCGTACCAGGCCGCGTCGTACTGCGCGACGGTGACCAGGGGCCGTGGACGCGACCCGGTGCCGGGGCGGGCGGGCGGTGCCGAGCCGAGCCGCGCCTCCAGGCCGACCGGACTCGACAGCCCGGCCCGCGCTGCCGCGACCATCGCTGCCGCCCACGCGTGCCCCTGCTCCGCCGTGATGTCGTGCGGCGTCGGGTGCGGCGCGTGCGCGAACTGGTTCACCTCGTTGCCGATGGTGATCCCGAGCAGGTTCGGCTTGTCGGCGACGGACGCGGCGAGCGCCTCGACGTAGGCCGCCGTCGACGCGACCACGTCCGGGTCGGTGAACATGTTCCGGCGGTGCCAGCTCTCGAGCCACGAGGGCACGAAGTCGAAGCTCGACAGGTGCCCCTGCAGCGCATCGACGTTGACGTCGAGCCCGAACGAGCCCGCGATGTCGACGACCGTCGCGACGTCCCGGAGCGCCGACTGCCGGATGAGCGTCCGGTTCGGCTGCACGACCGGCCAGAGCGGGAAGATCCGCACGTGGTCCGCGCCGAGCGACGCGATCTGCTCCATGTCCCGCGCCGTGTCCGACGGCGAGAAGTCGAGCCACGAGTGGAACCAGCCGACCGAGGGGGTGTGGTTGACGCCGAAGCGCATCAGCCCTTCACCCCGCCCTCTTCGACGCCCTTGAAGAAGAACCGCTGCAGGATCGCGAAGATCACCGCGATCGGGATGAACGCGATCATCGTGCCGGCCGCGATCATGCGCTGGTCGGTCGCGAACGTGCCCTGCAGGTACTGCAGCCCGACGGTCAGCGTCAGCTTGTCCGGCGACTGCAGCACGATGAGCGGCCAGAGGAAGTCGTCCCACGCGCCGATGAACGAGAAGATCGCGATGACGGCGATGGTCCCCTGCACGGCGGGCAGCGAGATGTACCGGAGCCGCTGCAGGGCGTTCGCGCCGTCCATCACGGCTGCCTGGTCGATCTCCTCGGGGATCTGCCGGAACGCGTTGAACATGAGCAGGACGTTGAGCGCCGCGATCATGCCGGGCAGGGCGACGCCCACGAGGGAGTCGGCGAGGCCGAGGTCCTTCACGGTGACGAACTGGGAGATGATCGTCGCCTCGCCCGGGAGCACCAGGGTGGCCAGGAAGAGCCCGAGCACGGCCTTGCGGAAGCGCCACTGCAGCCGGGCGAGCGCGAAGCCCGCGAGGGTCGCGAACACGATGTTGCCGAGCACGTCGATCGCGGCGACGACGAGGGAGTTGCCGATGTACCCGAACACGGGGATCGCTTCGCCCACCCGCAGGTAGTTGCCGAAGGTCGGCTGCGTCGGGATGAAGGACGGGTTCGCCGTGTAGATGTCCTCCCCCGTGCCCTTGAGCGAGGTCGACAGCTGCCAGAGGAACGGCCCGATCGTGATGAAGAGGACCACGACGAGCAGGACGTAGCGGAGCACCTTCTCGCGGGTGGACATGACGCCCCACGCGGCGCGGCGCCGCTTGCGTCCGTTGCGTCCGTTGCGTCCGTTCGGCCGGGAGGCGCGGCTCCCGTCGGTCGCGCCGGTCACGTCCGGCGCGGGTGCGGCCGCGCCGGCGGCGCCCCCGAGGACGGGTTCGGTGGTCGAGGTCGTGTTGGTCACTTGTCCGCCTTGCTGTTCATCCGGGCGAGGGCGAGCATCGGGATGAGCGTCACGACGAAGAGCAGGAGGCTCAGGGCGGACGCGTAGCCGAGGTTGCCGGTGAAGCCGCGGGCGTACTGCTGGATGAGCATGACGAGCGAGTTGTCCTGCCCGCCCGGTCCGCCGGTGCCGTTGGTGAGGATGTAGAGCTCGCTGAACACCCGGAGCGCGCTCACGCACACGAGGATGCCGACGAGGGTCATGGTCCCCCGGACGCCGGGCATGGTCACGGACCAGAACCGGCGGACGGAGCCGGCGCCGTCGAGGGCCGCGGCTTCGTGCAGGTCCTTGCCGACGTTCCCGAGGGCCGCCAGGAAGATGATCATGTAGTACCCGAGGCCCTTCCAGACCGTCAGGCTGATCGCGCTGAAGACGAGCAGCCACCGGTCGGTGAGGAACGGGATGGAGCTCTGCACGATCCCGAGGGACTGCGCCATCTCGTTGATGACCCCGCGGTCGTCGAGGATCCAGTTCCAGATGAGTCCGACGACCACGGCGCTGGCGATCACCGGCGTGTAGTACGCGGTCCGGAAGAACGCGATGCCGGGGAGCTTCCGCTCGACGAGCACCGCCATGAGCAGCGGGAGCACCGTCAGCAGCGGCAGGCACACCGCCATGTAGATGACGCTGTTGAGGAGCGCCTCCCACACCTGCGGGTCGGCGAGCAGCGTCTCGAAGTTCTCGAGGCCCACCCACTGGCTCACGCCCCCGAGCGGGCTGGCGTTCGTGAACGACAGCCGGACGGTGTTGATCGACGGCCAGAGACTGAACGCGAGCAACCAGACGAGCGCCGGCAGGACGAGCAGCCAGGGCGTGAACCAGCGGTTGGCGCGCATCAGCTGTTCGCCAGCAGGCTGTTCATCTTGGTCTGCGCGGTCTGCAGCGCCTGCTTCGGCGTCGTGCCGCCCTTCATCGCCAGCGCGATCTGCTGGTCGAGGAAGTCGGTCATCGCCGAGTTCGCCTCGACCGGGTTGAGGTTCTTCGCCGTCTTCAGGGCGTTGTTGGCGAGCACGCGGGCCTTGGCCTCGACGGTGCCGTCGTCCTTCGAGAAGTACGGGTCGGACTGCGACGAGGTGGTCGACGGGAAGATGTTGACCAGGTGCGCGAAGGCCTCCTGGTTCTTCGCGTTCGTCATGAAGGCGGCGAGCGCCTCGGCCGTGGCGATGTGCTTGCTCTTCGCGCTGACGCTGAGGCCCTGCACGTAGAGCGGCGGGTTGTCGAGGGCCGACGACACGACGATGTTGCCCTTGAGCGACGGGTTGTTCTTCTCGAAGTCACTGATCGCGGTGGCGCCACCGGTGGTCCAGGCGACCTTGCCCTGCGTGAACAGCGTGGAGTTGCCGAGGTAGTCGGTGTTCAGGACGGACGAGGGCATCAGGCCCTCCTTGTAGGCCTTCGCGTACTTCGCGATGAGGTCGGCCGCCTTCGACGAGTTCGCGAAGGTGAACTTCGTGCCCTGGTCGTTGATGATCTTGACGCCGGCGAGCGAGAAGTCCGACAGGCCGGGCTTGCGGCTCATCAGGTAGTCGTCCGGGCACTTCTGGTGCATGGTCTCGGCCTGCGCGAAGAGCTCGTCGGTGGTCTTCGGCGGGTTGGCCGGGTCGAGGCCGCACTGCTCGAACATCGTCTTGTTCCAGTAGTCGACGTCCGTGTTGAGGTACCACGGGTACCCGAAGGTGCCGTCGACGCCCTTGTAGTTGTACGCAGCGAGCGCGCCCTTGACGTAGGTGCTCGAGAGCTTCGAGTCGTCCTTCGCGACGTCCTGCAGGAAGCCGCGCTTGGCGAGGGGCAGGGCGATGTCCGGCGGCAGGTTGATCACGTCGGGCAGGGAGTTCGACGACGCCTGGCTCAGGACCTTGTCGGCGTAGCCGTCGCCGGGCTGGTCGACGAGCTTCACCTTCGCGTCCGGGTACTTCGCCTCGAAGTCCTTGATCACGCCGTTGAGGTAGTCCGTGTAGGTCGGGGTCAGCGCCCAGGTCTGCAGGGTGATCGATCCGTCGACCTTGCCGCTCCCGCCGCCGCTGCCGGCGCTGCTGCCGCTCGAGCAGGCGGTCAGCGCGAGGGCCGTGACGGCCGCTCCGGCGAGGATCGCGAGGGCGCGTCCCGTCGTCCTGCGTGTGGTGTTCTTCATCGCTCGTGACTCCTTCGTCGTGGTGCGCGTCATGCTGAACCGGTTCAGTCCCCGTCACCGATCCGTGTGAATGGAGCGATGATTTCCGACTAAAGCGTTATAGTCAACCCCGTGGCCCAGAACCGTCGTACGACGATCGCCGACATCGCCGCACGAGCCGGCGTGTCCATCAGCGCCGTCTCGTTCGCGCTCAACGACCGCCCCGGCGTGTCCGACGAGACCCGCGCGCGGGTGCAGGCCATCGCCCGCGAACTCGACTGGCAGCCGCACACCGCCGCACGCGCCCTGGGCGGTGCGAAAGCCGGGTCGATCGGCTTCGTGCTGAACCGGCCGGCCCGGACGCTCGGCACCGAGTCGTTCTTCGGCGACCTCATCTCGGGCATCCAGCTCGGGCTCGCCGGCAGTCACGTCGGCATGAACCTCCTCGTCGCGCGGGACGCCGCCGAGGAGCTCCAGACCTACCGGGACTGGTGGCGCGGACACCGGGTCGACGGCGTGATCGTGATCGACCCCCGCCGCGACGACGACCGGCTCACGCTGCTCACCGAGCTCGGGATGCCCACCGTCGTCGTCGGGTCGCACCCCTCGGCCGAGCCCGCGGCACCGACGGTCTGGATCGACGACTCCGACGCGACCGACACCGTGCTGCGGTACCTGCACGCGCTCGGGCACCGGCGGATCGCGCACGTCGCCGGACGACCGGAGTTCGAGCACACGGCGATGCGGATCGATCGCCTCCGCGAGTTCACCGCGGCCGAGGGGCTCGAGGACGCCGTGTCGATCCCGACCGACTACTCCGCCGAGGCCGGGGCGAGCGCGACCAGATCCCTGCTCTCCCGGAGCGTCCGCCCCACCGCGATCGTGTACGACAACGACGTGCTCGCGGTCGCCGGGCTGGGCGTGGCGAGCGAGATGGGCGTGCGCGTGCCGGGCGATGTCTCGATCGTGTCGTTCGACGACTCGGCGATGGTCCGGCTCGTGCGGCCGTCGATCACCTCGCTCACGCGTGACACGGTCGAGCTCGGGCAGCGGGCGGCGACGCTCCTGCGCGAGCAGATCGACGCCGGCTCGCCGCTGCCGTCGCGCCCGGGGCCGTCGCTGACGCTGAGCGTGCGCGAGTCGACCGGCCGCGTGCGCCCCTGACCCGCCTGCGGCGCAGGCACGTCGACACGCCGATCCCGGGCGCCGCGTGCGCACGGGCAGCGCGGCCGACTTGACGCCGGTTCGAACACACGTTCGAATACTCTCGTGGGACGGCGTCGCGAGAACCGGTGGCAGCCCCCGGAACACCCGGAGGTCGAGCGTCCGCGCGCCTACTCCCTCTCCGAGGACGCCCGCGGTCCGGACGTCTGCCACGCCGTCACCCCCGTGCCGGTCTGGGCGTGGGTCCAGTTCCCCACGTTCCACGTCCGCGTGAAGGCCTTCGCGAAGAGCTGGACCCGCGACGCCGTCCTCGTCGAGTGGGCGCAGTTCGGGCAGCAGGCGAACGCGTGGGTGTGGCGGTCCGCGGTGAAGCACCGCACCCTGCGCGCGGATGCGACGCGGCGCAGTCCGCAGAACGCACCGCCGCATTGACTTGCCCGGACATGGCGAGGATCGTTTACGGAACACCGGTACAGCAAGTAACTCACTGATCGAGACATTCGGTCCGAGTGCTGACACTGGGAGGAGGCACCATGAAGAAGAGCGAGGTGCCGTCCTGGGTCGCCCACGTGCTCACCCCACCCGAGGTCATCGCGGCCTACGTCGAACGACGGGTCAACGACCCGGCGTTGCTGACGGGTGAACACACGGAGCCCACGTACGCGGACTTCCTGCGCGACGAGTAGACGGTCTTTCCGGAGGCGCGGCACACGTTCTTGACTCACGGAACGGGATCCGCGCCTCCCGTTCGACCGCCCCGACCACGACGCGCAGACAGCGTCACGCCCACGCTCGCGGCGGTGACGCACGCGAGGGCGACGACCTCGAGCAGCGCGAGCGCTTCGTGCAGGATCAGCAGGCCCGCGAGGGCCGCGATCGCCGGCCCGAGGCTCTGCAGCACCCCGAAGACACGGGTCGGCATCCGCCGGAGCGCGAGCATCTCGAGCGCGTAGGGCAGGACGCTCGACAGCACGGCGACGCCGCCGAACACGAGGAGGAGCACCGGTTCACGGACGACCCCGTCGACCGCCGACCGGAGCCCGAACGGCAGCGACACGAGCATCGCGACGAGCATCGACACGGCGAGCCCGTCCACGCCGGGGATCGCGGCGCCCACGTGCCGGTTCATGACGATGTAGCCCGCCCAGCACACCGCGGCGAGGACAGCGAACACGACTCCGCCGACCGCGGTCACCGCCGCCGGACCGACCCCGAGCAGCACGACCCCGGCGAGCGCCAGCACCGCCCAGAGCACGTCGCGCCACCGTCGGGTGTGCACGAGGGAGAGGGCGAGCGGGCCGAGGAACTCGATCGTCACCGCGACCCCGATCGGGATGCTCGCGAACGCCACGTAGATGAAGACGTTCATGCCGCCGAGCGCCAGCCCGAGGCCGATCGCACCGAGCCACTGCTGCCGGGTCCAGTGCCGGACGCGCGGCCGGACGACGAGCGCGAGGACGACGGCCCCGATGACGAGCCGCAGTGTGGCGGCACCGACCGAGCCGACGTCGTCGAACCGGGTCTTCGCGATCGCGGCGCCGAGCTGCACGGACACCATCGCCGCGAGGGCGAGGAGCGGCGCCGGGACGCGGTTCACCGGTGCGCCGTCACCCGAGGTAGGCGAGCACGGCGAGGACCCGACGGTGGTCCTCGCCCGTGTCCTCGAGCGCGAGCTTGCCGAAGATGCTCGAGACGTGCTTCTCGACCGCGCCGGTGCCGATCACGAGCGCGCGGGCGATCGCGGCGTTGGTGCGACCCTCGGCCATCAGCCCGAGGACGTCGCGCTCGCGCGGCGTGAGCGCTGCGAGCGGGTCACGGCGGCGGCTCATGAGCTGGGTGACGACCTCGGGGTCGAGGACGGTGCCGCCGGCGGCGATGCGGCGGACGGCGTCGTCGATCTCCTCGAGCCGGGTGACGCGGTCCTTGAGCAGGTAGCCGATGCCGGTCGCGCCCGCCGCGAGGACGTCCTCGGCGTAGGTGGCCTCGACGTACTGGGACAGCAGGAGCACGCCGGTGCGCGGAGCCCGGCGCCGGGTCTCGACGGCTGCGCGGACGCCCTCGTCGGTGAAGGTCGGCGGCATCCGCACGTCCATCACCACGACGTCGGGGGCACCGTCGGGGAGCGTGGCGAGGAAGGAGTCGGCGTCGGCGTACTGCCCGATGACGTCGATGCCCGCTTCGTCGAGCACGCGCGAGAGTCCTTCGCGCAGGAGCACGGCGTCGTCGACGACGACGGCCCGGATGCGTGCTGCATCCAGGCCGTCGCTCATGCCGACCAGCCTAGTGGGAGCGCGGACGCTCCCGGGGGCTCACGAACGCGTCGTGGGCACGCCGTTCAGGGCGCCGAGCGGGATCCGTGCCGTCGCCTCGGTCGGACCGCCCTCGGGGCTCGAGACCGTCAGCTCGCCGTCGAGGGCGCGCATCCGACCCATCAGCCCCTCGATGCCGTGTCCCTCCTGCGGGCGGGCCCCACCGCGGCCGTCGTCGGTGACGCTGACCGTGAGGTACCAGAGTCCGGAGGCGTCGACCACGAGTCCGAGGTACACCCCGGCGGTCGAGGCACCGGCGTGCTTCGTGGTGTTCGTCAGCAGCTCGCTCACCGTGAAGTACACGTTGCGCTGGATCTCGGTCGCGAGCTCGAGCCCGTCGGGCAGGCGGACGTCGAGGCCGACGGGGATCGGGGTCCGGGCGACGAGGGCCTCGAGCGCGGCGACGAGCCCGCGGTCGAGCAGGATGGGCGGTGCGAACCCGCGGGAGAGTGCACGCAGTTCGTCGAGGGCGTCCTGGGCGTGCTCCGACGCCTCGCCGATGAGCTGCTTCGCCTTCGCCGGGTCCTTGTCGAAGGCACGCTCGGCCGCGGACAGGTCCATGCGCAGGCGGACGAGTCGCTGCTGCGGGCCGTCGTGCAGGTCGCGCTCGATCTGGCGGAGTGCCTGGCCCTCGGCGGTGACGGCGCCGGCACGGGAGGCCTGGAGCCCGGCGACCCGACGCTCGAGCTGCTCCGCACGGAACCCGCCGAGCAGACCGAAGTCGATCCAGAAGTGCGCGATCACGGAACCGCGGGCCCACAGCGGGAAGAGCACCACCGAGGCGGCCATCGACAGGAGTCCGAGGAACCCGAAGCCCACGACGGACGTCATGTCCCACCCGAAGTACTGCGCGCTCATGCCGTTCACGAACGCGACCCCGGCGAGCCCGATCGGCCAGAGGAAGCCGGCGAGGAGCAGTGCGCCGGCGCCCACCGTGCAGAGCGCAGCGATCGGGTACACGACCGCCGCGTGCAGCAGGTACAGCCAGTAGTGCGGGTTGGCGACGGCCGAGCCCGTGCGCGTCCACCAGTTCTGCTGCCACCGGGGCGTCCAGTCGACCGGTCGGATCGGGCGGTCGTCGGCCCACCCGATGCGGAGCTTCTCGAACTGGCCGAGCCACCGCGCGACGAACAGCGCGATGAAGAACATCAGCAGGACGAACGGGTTGAAGAGGTCGCGGAAGCCGCCGCCGAAGATCGCCGCGGGGAACGCGGCGTAGAGCGTGCAGAGCAGCACCGCCGTCAGTGCCATGTAGCCGAAGTCGCGCGGCAGGCGCTTCCACGCCTCGCGGTAGAACGCACCGGCGGTCATGCCCGTGCCCGATCCGGACCCACCGGGCGAGGTCGGGTGTGCCGGCGGGACGCTCGGGCCCTGGCCGCTCGCGGGCGGCGTCGAGGACCACGTCGGGGGCGTCTGGTTCGGCTGTGCGGGCATCGGTTCGGTGGCTCCTGGCGGGACGGAGTCGTGCAGCGGGACGGTCTCGGCCTGGTCGAGGCGGGCGGTGTCGGTCATGACACCAAGCCTCGCGATCACCGGCTCGATCCCCCATCCTGCCCCCTCCCGAACCGGAGGTGGGGTTATCCCCCGCACCGGCGTACCGTGTGGCCATGGGGAACACCACGGGGGTCCGGGTCGTCTCGGCGGCTGCCACGGTCGCAGCACTCGTCTTCGGGGTCGAGGGGCTCAGCGACGCGTCGGCGGTCCTCGCCTTCGGCCCACCGGCACTGCGGCTCGTCGCCACGGTGGTGGCGGGTGTCTGCGGAGCGGTCGTGCTCGTGGCCGCGCTGCGCTCCCGGGACCGCCGCGCCCTCGCGTTCGCCGTCGCCGTGCTCGCGTTCGCCCTCGCATGGGCCGTCCCGGGGCCGGTCGCCGCGGCCCTCTACTGGGTCGCCCGCGCGGCAATGGTCGCGTTCGGCGTGCTGACCATCCGTGGTCTGCGTGGACCGCAGCGCGTGCTCGGCTGGGTCGTGACGATCGCCGCGGCGCTGTGGTTCGTCGTGTCCCTGCTGTCGCAGACGGTCCCGCCGCCCTCCACCGCGCAGGAGGTCCTCACCGTCGTGTACGCGGTCCCCGGTGTGCTGCAGGCGGTCGCGTTCCTCGCGGCGGCCGTCCTCGTCGCCGTGCCCCTGCTCCGCCCGGTCGGCACCGGCGCGGGGTCGCTCTGGTCCTCCGGCGAGGTCCGCTGACCCGGACCGGTCCCCCGCTCAGACCAGACCCGCGGCGACCTCCGGCGTCTCCACCGGGATCGTCCACGGCTCCGACGTCATGCCGCCGCCGGCCCGGATCGACAGCACGGAGCCGTCGGCGTCGCGGCGGTACGTCACGTCCTCGTCGATCGACCCGAACCGGTTGCCGTGGGTCATCCGGAGCGTGTCCGCGTCGACGACCTCGAGCCGCGTCGGGGTGACGAGCGGCTCGGGTGCGGACGGGTCGACCTCGACGAGCCGGTCACCGATCCGGGCGATGTCGCTCACACCCCAGGGGTTCGCGAAGCGGCCGGTGAACGTGCTCGTGTCGACATCGGCCGGCACCGGGGTGCCCGGGGCGTCCGCGTCGGCCGCTGCGTCGAGGAACTGCACGATGGCGGTGGCGATGAGCGTCGCGGGGCCGGCCGCCGCGCTCGTCAGCACGGAGACGACGAGCCCGGACGCGGGGTCGAACAGCGACTGCGTGATGTGCCCGGGGAACCCGCCGGAGTGGCCGCGGACCTCTCGCCCGCCGATCCGGTCGACGATGAACCCGGCGCCGTACCCGCGTGCTGCCGGGTCCTCCGTGGCGCTCCACGCCTTCCGCTGGGCGAGCCGCTTCGAGTGGTCGTCGAGCAGGGTGCCGTGGCCGATGACGTGCTGCGAGAAGTACCGGACGAGGTCGGACGCCGTGCCGTGGAACCCCGTCGCCGCAGCCATCGCTCGCGTGTCGACGTGGTCGAGGCGGTGCCGGGTGCGCGCGGTGTGGAACCCGGAGTAGCCGACCACGAAGTCGTCCGCGCGGGCGGGGTCCCAGTCGGGACCGGTGTTCCGCAGCCCCAACGGCTCGGTGATCGACTCGCGGACGAAGTCGCCGTAGGACTGCCCGGAGACCGCCGCGATGACGAGTCCGAGCAGCGAGTACCCGAGGTTCGAGTAGTTGAACGACGAGCCTGCGGGGACCTTCTGGCCCCGGTCGAGGACGAGCGCGAGGAGCTCCTGTTCGTCCGGGAAGGGGCGCAGCTGCGACCAGTAGTCGCCGTCGTGGCCGTCCCGGATGACCCCGGCGCCCATCTCCATGAGCTCGCGGAGGGTCGCGTCGGCGAGGGGCGAGCCGCCGTCGACGAGTGCGGGGACGTACGTGCCGACCGTGTCGTCGAGCCGGAGTGAGCCCCGCTCGGCGAGCTGCAGGAGCGCGGTCGCGGTGAAGGTCTTCGAGTGCGAGGCGATGCGGAACAGGTCCGTCGTCCTGAGGCGCCGGCCGGCCTCGACGTCGGCGTAGCCCCAGGCCTCGTCGAGGAGGACCTCGTCGTCGTAGCCGATCGCGACCTGCACGCCGGGGATCCGGAGTTGCCACACCTTGTACGCGATCCACTCGCGGACGTAGGGCAGGACGGTCTCGTACGCAGCGCGGTTCGACATGCCCTCCACCCTCGCATGTGCCACGCTGGCGGGCATGCGACACACACCGCACTTCCTGATGACCGACGTCGACGAGGTGCGACGCCTGATCGGGGGCAACCCGTGGGCGACGATCGTCTCGCACACCGAGGCCTGGCTGGTCGCGTCGCACTACCCGTTCCTGCTCGAGACGCCCGCACCGGGCGGCGCTGCCGACCCCGACGAGCTCGTCCTGGTGTCGCACGTCGGCCGCCCGGACGAGGTGGCCCACGAACTCGGTCGACACGAGGTGCTCGTCGTGTTCCAGGGCCCGCACGGCTACGTCTCGCCCGCCTGGTACCCGCCGGAGCAGTTCGTGCCGACCTGGAACCACGTGACGGCGCACTGCTGGGGCACGCCGGAGATCCTGTCCGACGAGGAGAACTTCCGCGTCCTCGGCGAACTCGTCGACCACTTCGAGCGGGTGATGCCCGAGCCGGTCTCCCTCGAGGTCGACGAGGAGACGGCACGCTGGATGGCGAAGGGCGCCGTGGGGATCCGCATCCGCGTCACCCGGTTCGACGCCCGCGCGAAGCTCTCCCAGAACAAGGCACCGGAGGTGGTGGACCGGATCGTCGCGGGGCTGCGCGGCGACGGTCCGTACGCCTCGCCGGCACTCGCCGACGAGATGGAGCGCGCCCACGCGGCACGCGCGGCAGCCCCGGAGGCGCGGTGAACGAGGTCCTGCTCCGCACCGTCCGACGGGTGGGCACGTCCGGCGCCCCGTCCGACGTCCGGATCGTCGACGGGCTGGTCACCGAGATCGCGCCGGCCGGCACGCTCGACCCCACGGACGCCGACACCGACGTCGTCGAGACGGCCGGCGCCTGGCTCGGCCCCGGGCTCGTCGACCACCACGTGCACTTCGACCAGTGGGCCCTCGTCCGCCGTCGCGTCGACGTGTCGGCCTGCGACTCGGCGGAGGCGACCGCCGACCTGCTGGCGGAGGTGGCACGCACCGGTGTGGCGGACCGCGTCCTGATCGGCCACGGCTACCGCGACGGGATGTGGCCCCGCCCTGCACGACGTGCGCTGCTCGACCGGATCGAGCCGCGCCTCCCGATCGTCGTCATCAGCGGTGACCTGCACGCCGTCTGGTGCAACGCCGCCGCGCTGGAGCACTTCTCCGGCATCGTCGGCCGCCCGCTCGTCGCCGGCGACGACGGGGTGCTCCGCGAGCAGGACGCGTTCGACGTGACCGGCGCGCTCTCCCGCGTGCCGGACGAGGTGCTCGACGGCTTCGTCGCCGACGCCGTCGAGGCGGCCGCCGCCCGCGGCGTGACCCGGGTGACCGACCTCGAGATGACGTTCGGACTCGACCGCTGGACCCGTCGTGTGCAGGCCGGCACGGACGGCCTCCGCGTCGACTCGGGGGTCTACCCGGCCGACCTCGACGCTGCGATCCGACGGGGACTCCGCACCGGCGACGTCGTCGAGGGCACTCGCGGGCTCGTCCGGACGGGCCCGTTCAAGGTGATCACCGACGGCTCGCTCGGCACCCGGACGGCGGCGACGGCCTCCGGCGACGGCGTGCTCGTGTGGTCGTTCGACGACCTCGTGGCGATGGTCCGTCGGGCGGTCGACGCCGGACTCGTCCCCGCGGTGCACGCGATCGGCGACCGGGCGAACACCCTCGCGCTCGACGTCTTCGAGGCGGTGGGCGCACGCGGCACGATCGAGCACGCGCAGTTGCTGGCGGACACCGACCTGGAGCGGTTCGCGCGGCTCGGGGTGGCCGCGTCCGTGCAGCCCGAGCACGCGATGGACGACCGCGACATCGCCGACCGCTACTGGGCCGGGATGACCGACCGGGCGTTCCCGTTCGCGTCCCTCGACCGTGCTGGTGCCCGGCTGCTGCTCGGCTCGGACGCGCCGGTCGCGCCGCTCGACCCATGGGTGTCGATGGCCGCGGCCGTCGGACGCGACCGGGACGGCCGCGAGCCGTGGCACCCGGCCGAACGCCTCGGCGTGCTGACGGCCTGGCGCGGGTCGACCGAGGGCGGTCGGGTCGGGGTGGCCGTCGGCGACGTCGCGGACCTCGTGCTGCTCGAGGCGGATCCGCTCGCGGCGACCGGGTCCGGGCCGCTCCGGCGAGCCCGGGTGCTGGCGACCGCGATCGCCGGACGGTTCACGTACCGCGACGTGTGACCCGCGCTACTTCTGGTCCTTCGGGCACCAGTAGAGCTTCCGGCCGGCCATGTCGGCCATCCGGATCTCGGTGCCGCACACCCGGCAGGGTTCGCCCTGGCGGTGGTAGACCCAGTGCCGGTCCTTCCGGGACCGGACGGCCTTCGCGTGCTCGCTCTTCGACAGGCCGTCCATGGTGAGCATGAGGCCGTCGCGGACGCCCTCGTGCAGGAGCTTCGACCAGTCGTGCCAGAGCGCCTTCGCCTGCTTGACGGTGAGCTGCTTGCCCGGCTTGTAGGGGTCGATGCGCTGCCGGAACAGCAGCTCGGCGCGGTAGATGTTGCCGATGCCGCTCACGACGGCCTGGTCCATGAGCAGCTGGCCGATCGCGACGTTCCGCTTCCGGACGTTGTCGACGAAGGTCTTCTCGGCCTCGGGGCCGTCGTCGTTGATCGGGTCCGGGCCGAGCTTGTCGAGCGCCTTCTGCACGCCGGCCGGGTCCTCGACGACGCACGCCGTCGGACCGCGGAGGTCGGCGACCGTGTCCTCGGTGAGCAGCCGCACGCGAACCTGCCCGACGGGGTCCGGCGGGAACGCCTCGATCGGGTCCTCGACCTTCTCCTGCTCGGCCATCCGGTAGCGGGCGAGACGGGGAGCGCCGATCGACGTCAGGGACTCCTCGCCGTCGTCGTCCGACAGCGCCCCGGCGGTGGAGAGGTCCCCCGCGAAGTCCCACGCCCCGTAGAGGCCGAGGTGGACGCGCAGGAACCGGTCGCCCTCGAACTCGAGGAACATCTGCTTGCCGACGGCCCGGGCAGCGACCATGCGCGTGCCGTCGAGCTGGGCGGCACCGGCGGCGAACCGTCCCTGCGGACTCGACACCTCGCAGCGTTTGCCGACGAAGTGCCGGGTGAACTGGTTGGCGATGCGGTGGACGGAGTGACCCTCGGGCATTGCTCTTGTCTACTCGGCCTTACTGGTCGATCTGCTTGCCGGCGATCAGGCCGGTGGTCTCGTACTCGGCGAGCTGCGCGATGCGGCGGGCGTGACGCTCCTCGCCCGAGAACGGCTCGGCGATGAACAGGTCGACGAACCGGATCGCTTCGTCCTCGGTGTGCTGGCGGGCGCCGATCGAGATGACGTTGGCGTCGTTGTGCTGGCGGGCGAGGAGCGCGGTGGACTCGTTCCACACGAGCGCGGCGCGGACGCCCTCGACCTTGTTCGCGGCGATCTGCTCGCCGTTGCCGGACCCCCCGAACACGACACCGAGCGCCTGGACGCCCGCACGCTGGTCCTGCACCACGGCGTGCGCGGCGTTGATGCAGAACGAGGGGTAGTCGTCGAGCGCGTCGTACTCGGTCGGACCGTGGTCCACCACCTCGTGCCCGGCCTCCGTCAGGTGCGTGGCGAGGGTCTTGTTGAACTCGAGGCCGGCGTGGTCCGTTCCGAGGTGGATGCGCATGGGATCGATCCTATTCCTGCGGCTACTGCCCCCGGACCACGACCACGACGTACCGCGTGGGCTCCTCGCCCGGGTTCCGGTAGACGACGTCGGCGGGGTCCCCGAGCTCGATGCGGTCCCCCGCGGCGAGCCGCGTCGGCTCGCCGCCGACGACGAGTTCGAGCACGCCGTCGACCACCCAGATGCAGTGGCGCAGGAACGCGTAGGCGGACGCCGGGTAGGCCACTTCGCGGCCGGACGGGAGGCGCACCTCGGTGACGTCCGCGGGGAAGGCCGCACTCGAGATCGGTCGACGCCGGTACCCGGTCTCGGGATCGGTCCAGGAGTCGGCGGTCGCGCCGCGCTGGACGCCCCGCGCGTCGTCGGGATCGGTCGCCCGGGGCACCTCGTGGTCGAGGGACTCGTCGAGGAGCTGTGAGACCGTGAGTCCGAACGCTCCCGACAGCCGCCCGAGGATGGTCGCCGTGGGGCTCGACACCCCGCGTTCGACGCGGTTGATCATGGCACGGGAGACCCCGGACTCCTCGGCGAGCTCGGTGAGGCTCCACTTCCGCTCCGTGCGCAGGCGCTGCAGGCGCTCGCCGAGCCGTCGCTGGTCGGCGTCGTCCGCCGTTTCCGGTTCCGACTCTGGTGCGTCTACGATGTGAGACATGACGACAGCATATGCGACGAACGGGTCGGGTCCGGTCACCGTCCGGGAGTGCGAGCCGCGCGACCTCGACGTCGTCCACGCGCTGCACGTCGACGCCGTCCTGCACTCCACCGCCATCTGGCAGGAGGAGCCGCACCCGCGCTCGTACTTCGACGGCTGGCTCGCCGAGCGTCGCGCCGACGGCTGGCCGGTCCTCGTCGCCGAGGTCGGCGGGCAGGTCGCCGGCTACGCGACGTACTCGCAGTGGCGGCCGCACCAGGGGTACCGGCTGACGGTGGAGCACAGCGTGTACGTCGTCGAGGCGTTCCGCGGGCGGGGCATCGCGACCGTGCTCATGGACGCCCTCGTCGCACGGGCACGGGCGGAGGGGCGGCACGTCCTGATGGCGGGGATCTGCAGCGAGAACGCCGGGTCGATCGCGCTGCACACCAAGCTCGGGTTCGACACGGTGGCCGTCGTGCCCGAGGTCGGACGCAAGTTCGACCGCTGGCTCGACCTGACGCTCATGCGGCTGCCGCTCGCCTGAGCCGGGCCGGCGGGGCGGACGCGCGCCGCGCCTCCTGGCCCCCGCGCGCAACCAAAGCGCATCCGAACCGGACGTTCCCGCGGTTCGGGTGCACTCCGGTCGTGCGGCGACCATCCGCGCCGGGTGCCGACCGGACGGTCCCCGTGGTCGTGGCGCGTGACGGCGCACAACGAAAGTGCATCCGAACCGGACGTTGTCGTGGTTCGGGTGCACTCCGGTTGTGCGGCGACCATCCGCGCCGGGTGACGCCCCCGCCGGGCCGACGTCAGTCGGTGGTGTCGAAGATCGGTCCGACGGTCCGCGAGCGCTTGAGCTCGAAGAAGCCCGGGTACTTGGCGACCGCGACGACGCCGTCCCACAGGTCGAGCGCCTCCTGGCCCTTCGGCGCCGGCGAGATGACCGGGCCGAAGAAGGCGGTGCCCTCGACGGCGATGACCGGCGTGCCGACGTCCTGGCCGACCCGGTCGATGCCGTCCTGGTGGCTGGCGCGGACGGCCTGGTCGACCTCGTCCGTCCAGGCGTACTCGAGCAGGTCGGCGTCGAGGCCGAGCTCCGCGAGCACCGCCGGCACGACCTGCTCCGGGTCCTGCTCCTGGCGGTGGTGGATGTGCTCGCCGAGCGCGTCATAGAGCGGCTTGACGATCTCCTGCCCGAGGCGGAGCCGTGCCGCGGTCACGATGCGCGGGTAGACCTGCCCGGCCACGAGCCGCTCGCGGTAGGTGTCCGGGACGTCCTGGTCCTCGTTGAGGACGAACAGGCTCATCACGTTCCAGGTGACGTCGAGGTCGCGGTGCCGGGCGACCTCGCCGACCCAGCGGCTCGTCATCCAGGCCCAGGGGCAGTTCGGGTCGAACCAGAACTCCACAGCGGTGCGGTCGGCGGTCGTCTTGTCCACAGTCGTGTCGGTCACGGATGCGAGCGTACGCGTGCTCGCTAGGCTGGAGGCGACCGTCCCGCCGGTGCACGACGCCGTGCCGGGACCCCCTCACGCGGACAAGGACCGTCCGTGTGCAACCGCGAAGATGGAGCGTCCGTGCCCGGAGAGAACCTCACCCGAATCGAAGCCCAGGAACGTGCCGCGATCGTCGACGTGCAGACGTACGACGTCGAGCTCGACCTGACCCGCGGTGCCGAGACGTTCGGCAGCACCACGCGGGTGCGCTTCACCGCCACCGCCGGTGCGTCCACGTTCATCGACGCCATCACGAAGTCGGTGCACTCGATCACGCTGAACGGCACGGCGCTCTACGTCGCCGCCGTGAACGACGGGGTCCGTATCCAGCTCGACGGCCTGCAGGAGCAGAACGAGCTCGTGGTCGTCAGCGACGCGCTCTACACGAACACGGGCGAGGGCCTGCACCGCTTCGTCGACCCGGTCGACGACGAGGTGTACCTGTACTCCCAGTTCGAGGTGCCCGACTCGCGTCGCATGTTCGCCGTGTTCGAGCAGCCCGACCTCAAGGCCGAGTTCACCTTCACCGTGACGGCGCCGTCCCGGTGGCAGGTCGTCTCGAACTCCCCCACGCCCGAGCCGCACGTCGACGGCGACATCGCCACGTGGGCCTTCCCCCCGACGGCGAAGATCTCGAGCTACATCACCGCGCTCGTCGCCGGCCCGTACGAGGTCGTTCGCGACGAACTGACGAGCCGCGACGGTCGGACCATCCCGCTGGGCGTCTTCGCGCGGAAGTCGCTGGCCGAGTACCTCGACCCCGAGTACGTCTTCGAGACCACGAAGAAGGGCTTCGCCTACTACGAGGAGAAGTTCGACGTCCCGTACCCCTTCGAGAAGTACGACCAGCTGTTCGTGCCGGAGTTCAACGCCGGCGCGATGGAGAACGCCGGGGCCGTCACCTTCACGGAGACCTACGTCTTCCGGTCGAAGGTGACCGACGCCATCAAGGAGCGCCGGGTCGTCACGATCCTGCACGAGCTCGCCCACATGTGGTTCGGCGACCTCGTCACCATGAAGTGGTGGAACGACCTGTGGCTCAACGAGTCCTTCGCCGAGTGGGCCTCGACGATCGCCACGGCCGAGGCCACCGAGTGGACCGAGGCGTGGACCACGTTCCAGGCGATGGAGAAGTCCTGGGCCTACCGCCAGGACCAGCTCCCCTCGACGCACCCGATCGTCGCGACGATCAACGACCTCGAGGACGTCCAGGTCAACTTCGACGGCATCACGTACGCCAAGGGCGGCTCCGTCCTGAAGCAGCTCGTGGCGTGGGTCGGCATCGACGCGTTCTTCGCGGGCGTCTCGGCGTACTTCAAGAAGCACCACCACTCGAACACCGAGCTGCGCGACCTGCTCGTCGAGCTCGAGGCCACCAGCGGCCGTGACCTCTCCGAGTGGTCGAAGGCCTGGCTCGAGACCGCCGGGGTGAACACGCTCCGCCCCGAGATCGAGGTCGACGAGTCCGGCGCGATCACGTCGTTCGCCGTGCTGCAGGAAGCGCCGGCCGACTACCCGACGCTCCGTCCGCACCGCCTGGCGATCGGCGTCTACGCCGTCACGCAGGACGCGGACGCACCGTTCGGCGCCGACACCGCGTCCTCCGGCGGCAAGCTCGAGCGCGTGCACCGCGTCGAGATCGACGTCGACGGTGCCCGCACCGAGGTCCCGGAGCTCGTCGGCGTGCAGCGCGGCGACCTCGTGCTCCTCAACGACGACGACCTCGCCTACGCCAAGATCCGTCTCGACGAGCACTCGCGCCGGACCGCCATCGAGCACCTCGCCTCGATCGCGAACCCGCTCGCCCGCTCGATCGTGTGGGGCGCGATGTGGGACGCCACGCGTGACGCCGAGTCGCCCGCCAGCGACTACGTCCGCCTGGTGCTCGGCAACATCGCCACCGAGACCGAGTCGACCACGATCCGCACGACGCTCTCGCAGCTGCTCCTGACCGCGCGCAACTACGTCGCGCCGGCGAAGGTCGACCAGACCGTGCGCACCGTCGGCGACACGCTCTGGAACCTCGCGTCGAGCGCCGAGGCCGGTTCCGACGCGCAGTTCCAGTTCGTGAAGTTCTTCGCGCAGATCGCCTCCACGCCCGAGCACGTGGCCACCCTGAGCGGCCTGCGCGACGGCTCGGTGACGCTGAACGGGCTCGAGATCGACACCGACCTGCGCTGGGAGCTGCTCGAGGGCCTCGTGCTCGCGGGTGCCGCCTCCGGCGCCGAGGTCGACGCCGAGCTCGCTGCGGACAAGACCGCGTCGGGCGAGCAGGCCGCCGCGCGTGCCCGTGCGACGATCCCCACGGCCGAGGGCAAGCTCGCCGCGTTCTCGTCGCTCGTGGACTCGTCCGAGCTGCCCAACGCGATCGTGCGCCAGACCACGGTCGGGTACCAGCACGTGAACAGCCCGGTCGTGCTCGAGGGGCTCGTCCCGAAGTACTTCGACGTGCTCACGCGCATCTGGGCCGAGCGCAGCTACCACATGGCTGACACCATCGTCTCGGGGCTCTACCCGGCGCCGCTCGCGTCGGCCGAGCTGCGGGACGCCGCGGTCGCGTGGCTCGAGGCGCACCCGGAGACCCCGGCGCTGCGTCGCATCGTGTCCGAGAGCCTGGCGGGGACCGAGCGTGCCCTGCGGGTCCAGGCGGCGGACGCCTGAGTCTCGGATGAGGATCGGCGGGGTCCTGGCGTTCCCCAGCGGACACCAGGGCCCCGCCCTCTAGCATCGACCGGATCATGATCTTGGCTGCAGTTCCCTCCCCGACCCCGTCAGGCCCGGCAGAGGCCGTCTCGCAGACGTTCGGCGAGTTCGTCGACACCTGGCACGTCCCGATCACGATCGTCATCACGATCCTCGCCGCGCTGGTCCTGCGGATCATCCTGCGGCACTCGATCAAGGGCGTCGTCGACCGCGTCGTGAACGGCGTGAAGAAGCGTCAGGGCGCGACCGACACGCAGGCACTCATCGCGTCGCCGATCCAGACCGCCCGCGTCGTCCAGCGCACCCGCACCCTCGGCAGCGTGCTCGAGAACCTCGCGACGGTGATCGTCGTCGTGCTCGCACTCGTCGTCATCATCCCGCTCGTCATCCCGAACGCGGCCGTCGGGATCGTCGGTGGCGCCTCGCTCGTCGCCGCCGGGCTCGCGGTCGGCGCACAGAGCATCGTGCGCGACCTGCTCTCCGGCGTGTTCATGATCCTCGAGGACCAGGCCGGCGTCGGCGACGTCGTCGACACCGGCCAGGCCACCGGCGTCGTCGAGAACGTCGGGCTGCGGGTCATGCAGATCCGCGACGTGAACGGCATCCTCTGGTTCGTGCCGAACGGGCAGATCCTGCGCGTCGGCAACCTTTCCCAGGGCTGGTCGCGCGTCCTCGTCGACATCACGGTCCCGTACGACACCGACATCGACGCCGTGCAGGACGCCCTCCTCAAGGCCGCGGTCACGATGTCGCAGGAGCCCCGGTGGCGCCAGCGCATCGTCGAGAAGCCGGAGATCTGGGGCCTGCAGTCGATCACGGACGCCGGCATGGTGTTCCGGCTCGTCGTGAAGACGCGGGCGTCCGAGCTCGACGTCGTCGGCCGCGAGCTCCGCGTCCGACTGAAGCACGCCGTCGACGAACTCGGCGTGACCCTGCCCGCGATGGCGATGATCATGCCCGCCGGGTGGGAGAACGCGACCTCGATCAACGGTCTGCGCACCGTGCGGACCCAGCCGACGCCGGCGCCGACCAAGCCCCGGCGCGGCCGCAAGAACGTCCTCGGTCAGCCGATCCAGACCGACGACCCCGACGCCGGGAAGGACCCGCGATGACCGACCCCACCCCGCCCGCACAACCGATCACGCTGCGGGTCGGCGAGCACGGCGCCTCGGCCACCGGCTCCCTCTACGAGCGCATCGGCGGCGCACCCACCTTCGACCGGCTCGTCCGGCGCTTCTACGAGGGCGTGCAGCAGGACGACGTCATCTGGCCGATGTACCCGGCGGACGACCTCGAGGGGGCGATCTGGCGTCTCTCGGCCTTCCTGCAGCAGTACTGGGGCGGCCCGGGGACCTACAGCGAGGAACGCGGCCACCCCCGCCTGCGGATGCGGCACATGCCGTTCCGGATCACGTCCGAGGCCCGCGAGCGCTGGCTCCACCACATGCGCGAGGCGGTCGAGTCCCTCCAGCTCGCGCCCCTCGACGAGGCAGAGCTCTGGGCCTACCTCGACCGGGCGGCACACGCCATGACGAACACGTTCGACTGACGGACGTGCGCGGATGACGGACTGGAGGCGCGGTGCCAGCTGGCGCCGTCCCTCCAGTCCGTCACCGGTCGCGTCAGCGGACGTAGGAGCCGTCGGCGAGGTCCTCGACGAGCGGGGGCCGGGTCGGGTTCCACCCGAACGCGCTGCGCGCATGGGCACCCGAGGCCTCCTGGTGGAGCAGCAGCGCGTCGGCGTACTCGGTGCCGAGGCGCTCGCGGCTGGCGTCGACGCTCTCGGCCACGATCGGCGAACCGTGCGCTCCCGCCTCCGCGATCTCGCGGACCGTCGGATTGTCCCCGGTGGCCGCGACGACGTAGCCGTCCTGCTCACCGCGGTGCAGGGCGAGGACGTAGAGCTCGCCGAGGTCGTCGGTGTGCACCGTCGTCCAGCGCTGCG
Organism: Curtobacterium sp. MCBA15_013; assembly: GCF_001865095.1. NCBI lineage: Bacteria > Bacillati > Actinomycetota > Actinomycetes > Micrococcales > Microbacteriaceae > Curtobacterium > Curtobacterium sp. MCBA15_013. The sequence continues at coordinate 155,851 of NZ_MJGQ01000002.1, forward strand.
AACCGTCACCGACGAGTCGGACCTCGTGCTCGCCGTCCCCGACGAACATCGCGGGGATGCCGGCGCCGCGGCCGTACACGATGCCGGGGGCGATGATCGTCGTCCGGACGCTGCTCGCCCGCACCGTCGCCTCGTTCGGCGCGCGCCAGGCGGTGAGTGCCGGCGGCGACAGCGGCGACTGCTCGGAGATGTCGGTCGAGTCGCCGAAGGTGAAGATCCCGCCGGTGTGCACGAACGGCTTCGGGGTGCCCTCGAGCGCGGCGAGCACGGTCGCGATGAAGTCCGCGTCGATGCCCTGGGCCGAGGCCGTGTGCACGACGGCGTCCGCCTCGTGTGCGAGCCGGCGGACGACGTCGGTGTCGGTGACGTCACCGACGAGGGCGCGGCCGCCCGCGTCGCGGACCGCCTGTGCCTTCTCGTCCGTGCGGACGAGGGCGGTGACCTCGTGCTCGTGGGCGACGAGTGCGCGGAGGACCGAGGAACCGATGTACCCGGACGCGCCGGTGAGGAAGACGTGCATGGAGCCAGCCAACCACGCCCGGTCCGGGAACCGGCTGCCTACGAGTTGAGGGTCCAGGCGCGACGCTTGACGAGCACGTGCCCGCGCGAGGTGGTCAGGCGGCTCCACGGGCCGGTCTCGAAGAGCCGCACCGGGTCGTGGCCGAGGAAGCCGAGGCTCTCCCCCGCGAAGCCGGCGCCGGCGGGGACGTGCTCGATGCCCGCGACCGGACGGCCCCAGACCTCTGATCGGACCTTGCGGACGATGGCCTCGCCGGCGTTCGTCGGGACGGCGTCGGCGACCTCGGCGATCCCGTCGCGCGCGGCACGGCGGAGGAGCTCCGGCGAGACGTCGGGCAGCGGGACCCAGCCACCGCGGGGCGGCGAGATCGCTGCCCAGGTGACGGTGTGGACCTCGAGCGGGAGCTCCACCTCGATCGGGGTCGCCCGGGTGGGGTCGGCACCGTCGGCGTGCTCGGCGTCGTGCGCCTCGGCGAGCAGCCGCAGACGTTCCTGCAGCGAGGCCAGCGGGACGACCGCGTCGACGGTCGCCGGCTGCGCGAGCGAGAACGTCCGCAGCCCGAGGACCGTCGGCAGTTCGTCGAGCAGCCCGAGCGGGTAGAGGATCGCGGTGTAGACCGCGAGGACGCCGGAGTCCGCGATGAGTCGGACGGAGCCGTCCTCGATGCGGGCGGCCCGTCCGAGGTAGGTGCGCAGGTCCCCGAGGGAGGCTGCGTCGGGAAGCGTGAACGAGGTGCCCATGTCACCCAGCAGCCTACCGGGCACGGCTCGGCGCCGGGGCGTTCGTAGACTGCTCGGTGTGAACGGCGAACCGGACTTCCTGCGGACCCTCAGACTCGAGGACACCGGCGCGAGCACCGGCGAGACGATCCTCACCGGCGCGAGCCACTGGTCCCCCGGCGGCCGGGTGTTCGGCGGGCAGGTGCTCGCGCAGTGCATCGTCGCCGCGCAAGCCACCATCGAGGACCGCGACATCCACTCGATGCACGGCTACTTCCTCCGCCCCGGCGACATCGACGTCCCGATCACCTTCGGTGTGGAACGCATCCACGACGGGCGATCGTTCGCCGCGCGGCGGGTGCAGGCCTACCAGCGCGGTGTGCCGATCTTCTCGATGATCGCCTCGTTCCAGCGCCCGGACGTCGGCGTCGAGCACCAGGACCCGTTCCCCGTCGACGTGCCCGAACCGGAGTCCCTGCCCTCGGCCGCGTCGATCCTGTCGGCCATCGACCACCCGGTCGCTCGGGCGTGGGCCGAACGCTCCATCGACCTGCGGCACGTCGAGGGCCCGGTGTTCGTCGACGTCCAGGGCGAGCACATCGCCCACCAGGCGGTGTGGTTCCGGGTCGACGGCGACCTCCCCGCCGACCCGGCGCTGCACCGTGCCGTCCTCGCCTACGCGAGCGACCTGTCCATCCTCGAGCCGATCATGCGGCGTCACGGGGTGGCCTGGGGCACCCCCGGTGTGAAGAGCGCGAGCCTCGACCACGCGATGTGGTGGCACCGTGACGGCCGGGCCGACGAGTGGGTGCTCTACACGCAGGAGTCCCCGAGCGCGCAGGGCGGTCGGGGACTCGCGTTCGGGCGGATGTTCTCGCCGGACGGACGGCTGCTGGCTTCGGTCGCGCAGGAGGGGATGATGCGCGTCCCGCGCTGACCCGGCCGACGGTGCTGCAGTCCGTCCTACGGGCGGGAGAACTCCACCGGGGCTTCGACGTAGGCGGCGCACGCGTCCCGCTCGGCCTCGGTCAGCCGACGCGGACGGTTGCTGACGGCGTCGACCATCACGAGCGCGGTCGTCGCCCGGGTGTACAGCACCGCGGGCTCGTGCCCGGCCGGCGACCAGACCTCGTACGAGACGTCGATGCTCGCGCCGCCGAGCCGCCCGATCCACATCTGGATGTCGAGCGGCTGCCGCAGGTACGGGATCGACGCGAGGTACTCGAGGCGCTGCGCCGCGATCACGGTCATGGTGCCGGAACCCGGCCGCCCGTCGATGATCGGCTCCGGGACCGACCCGTCCGGAGCGCGCTCCTCGGGGTCGGGTCCCCAGAACCCCACGATGCGCGCCTCTTCCAGGAGGCGCAGCATCGCGGAGTTGTTGACGTGACCGTAGGCGTCGATGTCGCTCCACCGCATGCGGACCGGAGCGTGCAACCGCGCCACGGTCAGTCGCGGGTGAGCTTGCGGTACGTCGCCCGACCCGGCTTGGCCGCGTCGGCGCCGAGCCGCTCGATCTTGTTCTCCTCGTACGCCTCGAAGTTGCCCTCGAACCAGTACCAGTTCGGCGTGCCGTCCTCGTTCAGGCCTTCCCACGCGAGGATGTGCGTCGCGATGCGGTCGAGGAACCACCGGTCGTGCGTGATGACCACGGCACAACCCGGGTACTCGAGCAGCGCGTTCTCGAGGCTGCCGAGGGTCTCGACGTCGAGGTCGTTCGTCGGCTCGTCGAGGAGCAGCAGGTTGCCGCCCTGCTTGAGCGTCAGCGCCAGGTTCAGACGGTTGCGCTCACCACCGGAGAGCACCCCGGCCTTCTTCTGCTGGTCCGGACCCTTGAACCCGAACTGCGACACGTACGCACGCGACGGGATCTCGGTCTTGCCGACCTGGATGTAGTCGAGTCCGTCGGACACGACCTCCCACAGGTTCTTGTTCGGGTCGATGCCACCGCGGCTCTGGTCGACGTACGAGATGTCGACCGTCTCGCCGATCTTCAGCGTTCCGCCGTCGAGGGGCTCGAGCCCGACGATCGTCTTGAACAGCGTGGTCTTGCCGACGCCGTTCGGGCCGATCACGCCGACGATGCCGTTGCGGGGCAGCGTGAAGGACAGGTCGTCGATGATGATGCGCTCGCCGAACTGCTTGTGCAGCTTCTCGGCGTCGATGACCTGCGAGCCCAGGCGCGGGCCGACGGGGATCACGATCTCCTCGAAGTCGAGCTTGCGCGTGCGCTCGGCCTCGGTGACCATCTCCTCGTAGCGGGCGAGACGCGCCTTGGACTTCGCCTGGCGGCCCTTCGTGTTGCTGCGGACCCAGTCGAGCTCCGAGGAGAGGCGCTTCGCGAGCTTGGCGTCCTTCTTGCCCTGGACCTCGAGCCGGGCACGCTTCTTCTCGAGGTAGGTCGAGTAGTTGCCCTCGTACGGGTAGAGACGACCGCGGTCGACCTCGGCGATCCACTGTGCGACGTGGTCGAGGAAGTACCGGTCGTGGGTCACGGCCAGGACTGCACCGTGGTACTGCTGCAGGTGCTGCTCGAGCCAGAGGACGGACTCGGCGTCGAGGTGGTTGGTGGGCTCGTCGAGGAGGAGCAGGTCCGGCTTCTGGAGCAGCAGCTTGCAGAGCGCCACACGACGCTTCTCACCACCGGACAGGTGCGTGACGAGCTCGTCCCCCGGGGGGCACTGGAGCGCGGCCATGGCCTGCTCGAGCTGCGAGTCGAGGTCCCACGCGTCCGCCGCGTCGATGTCCTCCTGCAGGGTGCCCATCTCGGCGAGGAGCGCGTCGAAGTCGGCGTCCGGCTCGGCCATCTGCGCGGAGATCTCGTTGAAGCGCGTGATCTTCGCGTGGATCTCGCCGACGCCTTCCTGCACGTTCTCGAGCACCGTCTTCGACTCGTCGAGCTCGGGCTCCTGCATGAGGATGCCGACGGTGAAGCCCGGGGTGAGCTTCGCCTCGCCGTTGGACGGCTGGTCGAGACCCGCCATGATCTTCAGGATCGTCGACTTGCCCGCACCGTTCGGCCCGACGACGCCGATCTTGGCGCCGGGGAGGAACGACATCGTGACGTCGTCGAGGATCAGCTTGTCGCCGACCGCCTTGCGGGCGCGGACCATCTGGTAGATGTACTCAGCCATATCGCGCCAAGTGTACTGACAGTGCGGGGCGTCCGCCTGCCCGGTCGCCGGTTCGCCGGATCACGCACGGGGGCTGTTGCGCTCGCCGACTTCGACGTACCGTTTCCCCGCTCCGCACCGGGAGCACGGTCGATCGACCACCGGAGAGGATCAGGACATGTTCACCAAGCGTCTGCGCCGTCTCGCGCTCCCCCTCGCGGGAGCCACCGCGCTCACCGTCGCGCTGCTCGCCCCGGCGACGGCTGCCTCGGCAGCGTCGCCCGTCCCGCGCGGCAACCCCTACGTCCAGTACACCGCGCACCTCATCGAGAGCGGCTCGGGCACCGGGTACTCGTCGTACATCAACGTCCACGACGCCCACAACAACGCGTTCGCCGTGGGGATCCAGTCCGACACCGCCTCGTCCGTGAGCAAGGGGCAGCCCCGGTTCATCTGGGAGCGGGTGCAGAACGGCAAGTTCACGTACGGCTACATGGGCGGCGCCTCGCACAGCAAGACGTCGGTCGGGCTGCGCTGGTACAAGAACGACGTCGCGTCGGTCATCCTCAACAACCGCACGGTCGGCACGATCGCCCTGAACCTCGACGGTCGGCTCTTCTTCAACGCCGAGGCGAACGCCCGACTCAACGGTGACGTCGTGCACTCGCAGGTGAACGACATCTCGATCAAGGTCGGCGACTCGTCCGGTCGGACGGGGCTCGCCGGCACGTGGAACACGAGCTTCTCGTTCCACGGGCTCAAGGCGAAGCAGACGAACAGCCCGAAGGTCCAGGGTGCGAGCTTCTCGATCGACGGACGGGTCTCGGGGCTTCCCCGCGGCGGCAACTGGGACACCACCGAGGTCGCGGGCATCGCGATGATCGCCCAGAACTGGCGGTAGGCGCCCGGGAGCGGGGACGGGGACCGGCTCAGGCCGCGGCACGCTCGTCCCCGTCCACCACCGGGTCGACGCCCACGACGACGTCGAACTCGTGACCGATCGCCGCCGCGGCGTGGCGGGCGGCCTCGGCGCCGTCGGGCAGCTCCTCGCGGACGTCCGGCTCTGTCGGGTCGGGGTCGACACCCGGCACGGGGGTGCGGTCCGTGCCCGCCGTGCCGACCTCGCCGGTGACCGGGTCGACGTTCGGCAGGACGCCCGAGGTGCTCCCCGGAGGCGCGGTCCCCTCACCCGTGTGCCGCGGGACGCGCACCCAGTTGCTGATGCCCCAGGCGAGGTCGTGCCCGAGTGCCTCTGCGTCGATCTCGACGGAGGTGCCGCCGCGACCGTCCCGCTCCCACGTCCGGATGCGGATGCGCCCGGTGACGACGATGCGGTCGCCCTTCTTCAGGGAACGGTGCACGTTGGCCGCGAGCGATCGGAAGGCCGTGACGGTGTACCAGTTCGTGGCGCCGTTGGTCCAGGTCGAGGTCGCTCGGTCCCAGCGTCGGGACGGTGAGGCGAGGCGCATGCTCGTGATGGCGATGCCGGTGTCGGTCACGAGGTGACGTGGCTCGGTGGCGATGATCCCGCAGACGGTGATGGTGTCGTTCATGCGTCGATCGTCATCGAGCCCCGGGTCGCGGAAGCGACCCGGGGCTCGATCTGTGACTGGATGACTCGATCAGGTGCGTTGTGGAGGACGAGTCCCCCGCGCCTCCTGGTCGAGACGTGGGCACCGCGCGTTCAGTGCGCGCGGAACTCGGGTCGGTCCGCCAACGGGCCGAGCGCTGCGTGCACAGCACCCTTCGCCGACTCGAGCGACGGGTACGTCCCACCGCCCGCGCTCCGACCGTAGAGCTCGACGCGGAACCCGCCGTCTGCTCGGTGGATGCTGCCGACCGCTCCCGCTGGTCCGACCGCGACCCAGGTCCCGGTGTTGTTCGTCATCGTTCGACCACCTCCTCGTGGCCCCGACGTCCGGAGTCTCAGGACGCCAGGATGTACTGACTGTAGGCCTTGCGGACCTTGTTCACCTTGGGCAGTGCCACCGCGAGGCAGTAGCCCTGACCGGGGTTCTTCGCGAAGAAGTCCTGGTGGTACTCCTCCGCACGGTAGAAGGTACCGAGCGGTTCGATCGTCGTCACGATGCCGCCGTCCCAGATGTCCGAGGCGCGCGCGATCGCCCGCTCGAACAGGGCCTTCTGGTCGTCGTCGGCCGGGAACATCGCCGATCGGTACTGCGTGCCGACGTCGGCTCCCTGGCGGTTCAGCTGCCGCGGGTCGTGCAGCGTGAAGAACACGTCGAGGATGACGTCGGCCGGGATGACCGTCTCGTCGAAGGTGACCGCCACGGCCTCGGCGTGACCGGTCGTCCCCGTGCACACCGACTCGTACGAGGGGTTCTCGACCTCGCCGCCGACGTAGCCGGACACCACGTCCTGCACGCCCTGGAGCGTGCGGTACACGGCGTCGAGACACCAGAAACATCCACCTGCGAGCACGAAGGTCGTCATGGCCGCAACCTACCGCTCCCCGCTCGGAGCGAGCCGCGACCGGGGCACGCCTCCTCCACAACGCGCACGTCCCCGGCAACGCTCCCCGGATCGTCCGAGCGCACTCGGCGTGTCGGTGGTGGGCCGTACCGTCGGGGACACACCGACGAGCAGGAGGCACCACGATGCAGACGACGAACGAACCGGTCTTCCGGATCCGTACCGCGCCCGTGGCCCGCTCGCGCGGCGACCTCCGGATCCTCGACGTCCGCGACGACCTCAGCCGCGTGACCCGGGCGAACGGCGAGATCGTCGGGTACGTGGACCGCGTCGACGTCGCCGGGGGCACCGCCTACCGCGCCCGTCGGTACGTGTCGACCGAGCGACGCTTCGTCGAGCTCCCGAACGTCTGGTCGGCCGACGACGCCGTGGACTGCCTGCGCTGGGGCTGATCCGGCCTCACTGGACGACATGATGTTCCACATTGGAATCATGTCCGGTCGGATGCGCGGAACGCCGCCCGGCCTCCCCGATGCCTGACCGTTTCGTGAGTAGGGTGCGCGCATGGACTGGTGGAACGACCTGACCGACTGGATCTCGTCCGACAACGGCTGGCGCGTGATCTCCGGCGCGCTCATCCCGTTCGTCGCGATCGTCGTGGCGGGCGTCATCGCGGCGCTCATCGGCCGCGGGGCGACGAAGCGGGTCGTGGCGATGCAGGAACGCGAAGCGCGGAACGCCGCCGTCGCGGGCATCGTCTCGGCTGCACGCAAGGCCGCGACCTGGGGTTCCCTCGGGCACGACGAGCGCGCGTACGCCGACCACCTCGCCGAGGACGCCGACATCCGACTCCGTCTGCTCCCCGTTGCCGGTGCGCCCCTCGCGGCGAACTGGACGCAGCACGAGATCGCGGACATCAAGAAGAACTCCTCGACCTTCAGCTTCCAGGCGGAGCAGTCGCTCGCCGAGTTCCGTGACCGCATCCTCGAGTGGCAGGCACGACCGAACCGGGCGCGCAAGCTCTTCAAGAGCGACCTCGAGCGCTGGAAGTTCGATTCGCCCGACCCCGACGCCGAGCTGATCACGCGGCAGCAGGACTGGAACGCCGACCAGGCCGCCCCCGCGCGACCCACGGACGCCGGTACGACCACCGCGGTCCCTGCCGAGCGCCCGACGCCGACGACGACCTCCCTCCGGCCCGCCCCGGCGAACGCGCCCGCCCCGGCGAGCACGGCCGCCGCAGCCCCCGGCACCGGCGCCGCCGCGGCAGGCACCACTGCTGCCCCGTCCGCGGGCGCAGGCTTCTCGGTCACCCGCGGCGGCGCCGCACCGGTCGACCCGAACGCGACGACGCCGATCTCGGACACCTCCAGCACGAACCGGACGACCCCGATCTCCGACACGAACGCCACGAACGCCACGCGCGCGTACGGCGACGGCGCGACCCGCGCGTACGGCGAGGGCGCGACCCGCGCGTACGGCGACGGCGCCGCCACCCCGACCCGGGCGCCCCTGGGTTCGCCGGCATCGCCCGCCGGCACCCGCGGCTCGGCGACCGAGTCGACCGCGTCCGGCGGGGACACCGACAACGCCGACGCGGTCGACGACGTCCGACCGAGCAGCCCTCGCGGCACCGACCGTCCCACCACGGACCCCCGGAGCAGCGGGCCCCGCGGGGCGGACACGACCGGTCCCGACGCGAGCGCGACGCCGCCGGTCGCCAAGCCGACCTCGGCGGACGCGCACGTCAACCGCACCACGGAGTCCGACGCCCGCGGTGTCGACGCCTCGACCACCGCACACACCCGGTCGATCCCGACCCGCATCGCGGACGGCCCCGCCGAGCCGGCCGATGCGAACGAGACCTCGGAAGCGCCCTACACGCAGCCGATCAGCGCGAGCGAGCTCCGTCGCCGCGCTGCCGACGACGACGAGTAGGCAGTCGCCGAACGACACGAAGGCCGCCGTCCCGATGGACGGCGGCCTTCGTCGTGTGTGCCCCCGGCAGGAATCGAACCCGCGGCACGGTGGGTAGAAACCACCTGCTCTATCCACTGAGCTACGGAGGCGGACGGCCCCGATTCTATCCGCGACGCTCACCGAGGTGCTGCACGAACCGGTCGACATCCCGCTGCGACTGGAGGTGGACGATGCGCAGGTGCGGCGCGGTCTCGACGAGCTCGGGCACCCGACGACGCGTCACGTTCCGGGTGCTGATGCCCCAGCGGAGGATGTGGCCGCGATCGGTGAAGAACGTCCACAGCGACGGTTCGACGTTGCCGTTCCACATCTCGATGCGCCCGAACCGACGGTGGAGCGTCCGACGCAGCAGCCGCCAGAGCGCCTGGGCAGTCGGCAGGTCGATCCACACGAGCGTGTCTGCACGGTTCGCCAGCATCGCCCGGACGGAGGTGTACTGCCACTCCGTCACCCACGCGGGTTCGCTCGTGTACCGCTCGACGTCGGCGACGAAGGTGTCCCGCGGGACCCAGCCGGGCCCGTGGTAGAGCGCGTCGATCTCGGTGTGCGGGATCCCGAGGACCCGGCCGATCCGCCCTGCCGTGGTGGTCTTCCCGACGCCCGTGGTGCCGGCGACGAGGACGCGACGGGGCACCGGGTCCAGGGGGTCGTCGGCTCCGAGCACTCGTCGACCCTAGCCCGCGGTGAGGTCGTAGACCGTGACGCCTCCGATCGTCGACGAGGTGAAGGTCGACTCGACCCACTCGGAGATCGCCGACGCCGCATCGCTGCCGCCGTTCGACTGCCCGACGCTGCCGGCGATGAAGTAGTGGATCTTCCCGGCAGCGACGTCTGCCTGGAACTCCGCGAGGGTCGGCGACGGGTCCGAGCCGTTGAAGCCGCCGATGGGCATCACCGAGGCGCCCGTGGCGAGCTGGTAGGTCGCGGCGCTGTTCGACCCGATGGTGGCGGCGACCCAGGTGTAGTCGTCGGCGTCCTCCAGGAGCGCCTTCCGCAGCGTCGAGGAGATCTCGGTCGATCCGCCGAGCAGGCTCCCGGCACCACCGAACCCGCCGCCACCCGCACGACCCGTCCCGGTCCCGCCACCGGTCCCGGTCCCGGTCCCGGTCCCGCCACCGGTCCCACCGGTCCCGCCGGCCGCGCCCGCCCCACCGGTCCCGGTCCCGGTCCCGCCGGCCGCGCCCGTCCCACCCGGTCCGCCGGTCCCGCCGACGCCACCCGCGCCTCCAGGACCGCCGAACCCGCCGCCACCGCCACCGCGGGCCCCGCCACCAAACCCGCCGCCACCGATCCCGCCGCCGGCGACGGTCGGTCCGGCCGAAGGCAGCGCCCCGGTGTGGGCGGTCGTCACCGTGTCGATCGAGTACGCCGCCGGTCCGAGCAGCGCCGTGACGACCGCGCCGACGACCGCACCGACGACCGCGACGCTGCCGACCGGACGAGACCACCTCGCGAGCCCGCCGCCGTGCACCGGCACCAGCACCGCCGCCGCCGTCACCACCCCGACCACGAGCACCACCCACCGGATCCACGGCTGCCACCCCGACGCCGCCGTCAGCAGGTGCCACTGCCACACCACCGTGACGACCACCGCGAACGCCGCCGTCCCTCGCCACCACCACGACGCGCGCCGCTCCCACAGCACCCCGGCGCCGATGCCCACGAGCCCGGCGATGTACGGCGCGAGCGCGACCGTGTAGTACGGGTGGAAGATCCCGCCCATGAAGCTGAACACCAGCCCGGTCACGAGCAGCGACCCACCCAGCGCGATGACCGTGGCGAGGCGGGAGCGAGCGGACGGCGTCCGCTGCCGGAACCCGATCGCGACGAGCGCCGCCACGAGCAGGACCAGTGCGGTGGGCAGGAGCCAAGTGATCTGCCCGGCGAACTCCGACCCGAACAGCCGCAGCAGCCCGGTGGCGCCCCAGGAGCCGGCTCCGGCAGTTCCGCCGCCCCCGGTCACGCTGCCGGTCTCGTCGCCGGTGACCCGCCCGAGGCCGTTGTAGCCGAAGGTGAGCTCGAGGAACGAGTTCGTCTGCGACCCGCCGATGTACGGACGGGTCGACGAGGGCACGAGTTCCACCACGGCGACCCACCACCCGCCGGCGACGACCACGGCGAGGGCTGCCCACAGCAGGTGCACGACGCGCTTCACGAACGGCAGCGACGAGCAGGACAGGTACACGCCGACGAGCACGGGCAGGATGAGGAACCCCTGCAGCTGCTTCGTCAGGAACGCGATCCCGACGGCCACGCCGGCCAGGACGACCCACCGCAGACGTCCGCTCTCGACGCCACGCAGGACGAGCCAGAGCGACAGCACCATGAGCAGGGTGAGCAGTGCATCCGGGTTGTTGAAGCGGAACATCAGGGTCGCGACCGGGGTCGTCGCGAGTGCGGCACCCGCGACGAGCGCGGCCCCGGCGGAGAACCGCCGCCGGACGATGACGTACAGCAGGGCCACGGTCCCGACGCCCATCAGGGCCTCCGGCACGAGGATCGCCCACGAGTTGAGGCCGAACAGGCGCACGGACAGCTCCATCACCCAGAGGAACGCCGGCGGCTTGTCGACCGTGATCGAGTTGCCCGCGTCCGAGGAGCCGTAGAAGAACGCCTCCCAGCTCTGGCTCCCCGCCTGCACGGCCGCCGAGTAGAACGCGTTCGCGTACCCGTTCACCCCGAGGTTCACCAGGTACAGGACGGCCGTCGCGACCAGCAGGCCGAAGAAGGCAGGACGTTCCCACCGTGTTCGCTGGACGGCGGGTGTGCGGGAGCTGATGCGCATGGTCCCAGCGTCACCGGGTCGGCTTTCGGCATCCGTTGGCAGCGCTGTGGAAGCGCCGGGAGGCGCGGCGTGCGTCCGCCGGGTCGGGTTCCGGAACGGTTCGGCGCGCGTCTGCCTGGTGTTCGCCTCCGCGACACCGCGGCTTCGTAGCGTCCCGAGCATGCGCCCCACCGGTTCCGTCGTCGCGGTCGTCCCGGCCCGTGCGGGGTCGAAGGGCATCCCGGGCAAGAACCTCAGCCCCGTCGCCGGGCGCTCCCTGGTCCGTCGCGCGGTCGAGTCCGCCCGAGCAGCGACGACGATCGACACCGTCGTGGTCTCGACTGACGGCGACGCCATCGCCGCCGAGGCCGTGTCCGCCGGCGCCCGGGTCGTCCGGCGTCCGGCAGCGCTCGCCGGGGACGAGGCCTCGTCGGAGTCCGCGCTGCTGCACGTCCTCGACACGCTCGCGGCCGCGGGCGAGGAGCCCGAGGTCGTCGTGTTCCTTCAGGCGACCTCGCCGTTCATCGACCCGGCCGACCTCGACGCCGCCGTCACCCGGGTCCGCGACGGCCACGCCGACTCGGTGTTCGCCGCGGCGCCCTCGCACGCGTTCCTCTGGCGCATCGGCGACGACGGCTCCGCCCGCGCCGTGAACCACGACCAGGCCGTCCGCCCCCGGCGGCAGGACCGCGAGCCGGAGTTCCGCGAGACGGGCGCGTTCTACGCCTTCCGGGCCGCCGCCTTCCGCGAGCACCGCCACCGGTTCCACGGCCGCGTCGAACTCGTCGTCGTCGACGGTGCCGGAGCGATCGACGTCGACGACCCGGCCGACCTCGCGCTCGCGTCCGCCCTCGCACCACGGCTCGACCGTCCCGCGCACCGGTCCGACGAACACGCACCAGACCACCGTCCGGCCGCCGAGCCGCACGTCCCCGCACCGAACGGAGCACCATGACCGTCACCATCGGCACGTCCACGATCGGCGCGGGCCACCCCGCGTACCTCATCGGCGAGATCGGCCTGAACCACAACGGCGACGTCGACATCGCCAAGCGACTCATCGACGTCGCGGCCGACGCTGGGCTGCAGGCCGTGAAGTTCCAGAAGCGCACGCCGGAGATCTCCACGCCGGAGCACATGAAGCAGACGCCGCGCAGCACGCCGTGGGGCGAGATGACCTACCTCGAGTACCGGTACCGCGTCGAGTTCGACCGCGACCAGTACATCGAGATCGGCGACCACGCGACGCTCCGTGGGCTCGACTGGTTCGCCTCGCCGTGGGACGAGCCGTCGGTCGCCTTCCTCGAGGACCTCAACGTGGTGGCGTACAAGATCGCCTCGGCGTCGGTGACGGACCTCGGACTCCTGGCCGAGGTCGCCGCGACCGGCAAGCCCGTGATCCTCTCGACGGGGATGTCGACGCTCGAGCAGATCGACCGTGCCGTGGAGGCCCTCGGCACCGAGCGACTCGTGCTCATGCACGCCACGTCGACGTACCCGCTCCCCGCCGAGGAGGCGAACCTGCGGATGATCGACACCCTCGCGAACCGCTACGCAGGCGTCCCGGTCGGGTACTCCGGCCATGAGCCCGGGCTGCAGATCTCCATCGCCGCCGTGGCGCTCGGCGCGACGGCCGTCGAGCGCCACATCACGCTCGACCGCACGATGTGGGGCTCCGACCACGCCGCGTCGCTCGAACCGCACGGGCTGCAGACGCTCGCGCGCGACGTCCGGATCATCGAGACCGCGCTCGGCGACGGCGTGAAGCGGGTCATGCCCGGCGAGCGGGCACCGCTCGCGAAGCTGCGTCGCGTCGGAGCGTGACGGGCGGCGACCTGGACGCGACCGGCGACGGGGGCGAGCTGAGGGACGGACGGGAGGCGCGCCTCCCGTCCGACGCCCTGCCACGCGTCCGACGCGTGGTCGGCCTGGTCGACACCGACTCGTTCGCCAAGTGGGGCGCTCACCTGCTCGCCACGGCACCCGCGCGCTGGGACCTCGAACTGCTCACGGTGGCGACGCCGCGATCCGCGAGCCGCGCGCAGCTGCGGTCCGCGTTCCGCGGGCTCGACGACCGGCTCGCGCACCTGGCCGCGGCGCCGCCGGAGGCACTCGAGGTCGACGCCATCGTCGAACGACTCCGGCAGGACCCGCCGGACGCCGTGCTGGTGTCCCTGATCGGACCGGTGGCGGAGCTCGTCATCGAGGAGGTCCACCGTCGTGTGCCGCGGCGACCCGTCCTCGTGACGGGGCTGCCCGGGATCTCCTACCCGGCGAAGTGGAAGGGCGTGTTCTTCCGGGCGCGCGCCGACCTGTTCGTGCTGCACAGCCACCGCGAGGTCCGCGCCTACGAGGAGCTCGCGACCGAGGGCGGCGTCGAGCCGCACTTCGCGCTCGCGACCCTGCCGTTCGCGCGGCCGTCCGGAGCCGCTGCGAGCCGTGACGGGGTCTCACCGCGCGACTCCGTCGTCTTCGCCGCACAGCCGAGCGTCCCCGCGGAACGTGCCGAGCGGGAGCGCGTCGTCGGGTGGCTCGCCGAGACCGCCCGTCGGCACCCGGAGTGGCGCGTGGTGATCAAGGTCCGTGCCGCCGCCGGAGAGCACCAGACGCACCGCGAACAGGACCCGTACCCGGACCTCGTGCCGGCGGACGCGCCGGCGAACCTCGTGGTAGAGAGCGGGCCGATGTCCGCGCACCTCGACCGGGCGGTCGCCCTCGTCACGATCAGCTCGACGGCCGTGCTCGAAGCGGCGGCCCGGGGCATCCCCGCGCTCACCCTGACCGACTTCGGCATCGGGCGTCACCTCATCAACGAGGTGTTCGTGGGCAGCGGGCTCGAGGGCGACGCCGTCGACCTGGTGGACGGCCGGTTCGGGACGGTCCGGGAGGAGTGGATGCACGACAACCACTTCCACCCGGAGTCCGAGGACGACTGGGCCGAGCGGACCGAGCAGCTCATGGCGTCACGCGACGCCGGCGTCCTGCGCGACCGACCGGCGGCACGCCGGAGTCGCGGGGGCGTGCTCCGTCGGGCCTGGGAGCGGAAGAACGCACTCGGGCCGGACGATCGCAGTGTCCTCGGGGCTTTCGCGCTGGTGATCGGGGCGCCGGTGCGGGCGCTGAAGCGGGTCGTCCGGCAGGTGCGGCGGGTGGTGCGACCGGCGGAGGTGCCGGTGTTGCTCGCGCCGACGAGTCAGCGTGCTGCGTCCGGTGGTGGCCCGTCAGATCGCCTTGGCGATCGCGAGGAGCAGTTGGTCCCGGGTCGGGACGCCGGGTGACCGGAAGACCTCGGCACCGTCGTCCCGCCGCACGATGATCGTGGGGGTCGACCGGATGCCGAGGTCCTCCGCCTGGTCGGGGTGGTTCGCCACGTCGCGCTCGGTCACGTGCAGCCCGGGGACGAGCTCGGACGCCTCGGCCGACACCCGGCGGGCGGCGGCGCACGGGGCGCAGAACGAGGACGTCCAGAGGTCGAGCTGCATGTGGTCCCGCAACGCGGGCGCGGCCGGATCTACTCCCGGTGCGTGTGGTGCGGCGCTGTTGCTTACTCGCGGTCGAACTCGCCGCTGCGGTCCCCGCGGTCCGCGAGGTCGTCCACCGGGTCGGACTCCCCCGGCACGTACTCGAACTCGGCCGAGGTCTGGTCGAGCACCTGGCGGGACTTCGTCATGCGGTAGGTGAACGCGGTCTGGAGTCCCTCGACGTCGGCGAACACCGTGACCTCGTCGTCCAGCGCGTCGCTCGTGGCCGTGCGGGTGTCGGTCGTGCCGTCGAAGGGTCCGCCGTGGAAGATCGCGGTGTACTCGTCGCCTTCGTGGATGGTGATGTCGCTCATGCATCCCTTCTACCAGGCACCACCTGTTGACACATTCATAGCCTCGCTATATAGTTTCGCTATGGAATCACCGCGTGAACAGACGATCGAGACGCTCCTCGTCTCCGTCAACCGCCTGATCCGCACCGCAGCGCAGGCGACGGGGAACACCACGTCCTCCGCCGTCTGGCGCACGCTCGGCATCCTCGAGACCGACCAGCCGCTCCGCCTCGGCGAGCTCGCTGCCGCCTCCCGCGTCGCGCAGCCCACGATGACCCGACTCGTCGCGGGCATGCTCGCCGACGGGCTCGTGTCCCGAAGCGTCGACCCCGACGACTCCCGCGGGCAGCTCATCGAGCTCACCGACGCCGGCCGTGAACGCCTGGCGTCCTGGCGGGTCACCCTCACCCGGACGGTGGGCCCGCTCTTCGCCGACCTGTCCGACGACGAGTGGGACACCCTGCACGACGCCGTCGAGGTCATCGCCGCCCGAACCTCCACCGCCACCAGAACGGAGACCCACGCGTGAACGCCCACGCATCCGCCGCACAGTCCGGCAGCATCCTCAAGCAGTCATCGGCGGTCTGGGCGATCGCCTTCGCCTGTGTCGTCGCCTTCATGGGCATCGGCCTCGTCGACCCGATCCTCCCCGCGATCGCCTCGTCCCTCAAGGCCACCGCGGCGCAGACCGAGCTCCTCTTCACGAGCTACCTCGCCGTCACCGGTGTCGCGATGTTCTTCACCAGCTGGGTGTCCAGCCGAATCGGCGCGAAGAACACCCTGCTCATCGGCCTCGCCCTCATCGTGCTGTTCTCGGTGCTGGCGGCGACGTCGAACAGCGTGTGGACGATCATCGACTTCCGCGCGGGCTGGGGCCTCGGCAACGCGCTCTTCATCTCCACCGCACTCGCGACGATCGTCGGGGCAGCCTCCGGTGGCACCGCGTCCGCGATCATCCTGTACGAGGCGGCGCTCGGGCTCGGCATCGCCGTCGGGCCGCTCGTCGGCGGCCTGCTCGGCTCCGTCAGCTGGCGCGGCCCGTTCTTCGGCGTCACGACGCTCATGGCCATCGCGTTCATCGCCATCGTCACGCTCCTCAAGACGAAGAACCTCGAGAAGCCCACGCCGACCAAGCTCTCCGCGCCGTTCCGCGCACTCGGTCGCCCGGCACTCGCCGCCCTCGCCGTCACCGCGCTGTTCTACAACATCGGCTTCTTCGTCCTGCTCGCCTACACGCCCTTCCCACTCGGCTTCGGCGCACTCGGCATCGGCTTCACCTTCTTCGGCTGGGGCGTCGGCCTCGCGATCACCTCGGTGTGGGTCGCCCCGATGCTCACCGCACGACTCCGCCGCACCACCGTGCTGAAGATCGCGCTCCCGCTGCTCGCGCTCGACCTGTTCGCCGCCGCCGTGGTCGTGCAGTCGCAGGTGGGCCTGATCATCTGCGTCATCATCGGCGGCCTCGTGCTCGGCGTCCTCAACACCGTGCTCACCGAGTGCGTCATGGAGGCCACCGACCTCCCCCGCTCCGTCGCCTCGAGCGCGTACTCCGCGGTGCGCTTCATCGGCGGTGCGATCGCCCCACCCGTGGCCACCCTGCTCGCCGACCAGTTCGCCCCGTCGGCCGCGTACGTGTTCGCCGGGCTGTCCGTCGCCGTCGCGTTCGTCGTCGTGGTGTGCACCACGCGCGTGCTGCGCCGGGTCGACGACGGCGCCGAGCCCGAGCCCGTCGAGGCCGAGGCCATCGCCGCCGGCGAGATGGCGTAGCCCCGGCCCCCGGCCCGGCGCTGGCCGGGCTCCGCGCTCCGCGCTCCGCGAGCGGGCGAAGTACGTCCCGCTCACCCGCCGCACCCAGCACCTTCCGCCCGCTCGCGCGCTCACCCGCGCGAGCGGGCGTTTTCCGTCCCGCGCGCACCCCGCACCCTGCGCATTCCGCCCGCTCGCGGATCCCGGGGTGACCGCCTGGAGGCGCGGGTCGACCCGGAGACCGGCACCGCGCCTCCAGACCCTCGCGCCCACCCCGCGAGCGGGCGAAACACGCCCCCGCCCCCAAGCCCTCCCCGCACCTTTCGCCCGCTCGCCTCACCGGCCCCGCGAGCGAGCGAAATCGGGCTGGGTCGCGCCCCGCAGCCGTCACATACCGCCCGCTCGCCGCGCCGCACACGCGAGCGGGCGAATCCTGCGCGGCCCACGCCCCGCACCCCGCTCATTCCGCCCGCTCGCGCAGGTGGCACGGGCGCCGCCTGGAGGCGCGGGTCGCCCCCGAGACCGGCGCCGCGCCTCCAGGCACTCGCACGCACCCCGCGCCACGAGCGGGCAGAAAAGGTCCCGACCGCACCCCGCAGGGCGCGCATACCGCCCGCTCGCGCTCGCCCCGCGCCACGAGCGGGCGAATACGTCCCAGCCGCGCCCATCAACGCGCACATACCGCCCGCTCGCGGGCCGGGCGGGCCGCGAGCGGGCGAGCGAGCGGAAAGCGCCCCCGCCCCGCCGCGGAATAGGATCGACACCATGGCAACTGCGAACGACCGCCTCGTCTGGATCGACTGCGAGATGACGGGCCTCGACCTCGAGGTCGACGAACTCGTCGAGGTGGCCGTGGTCGTCACCGACTTCGACCTCGTCCCCGTGCACCCCGGCTTCGACATCGTGATCAAGCCCGACCAGTCGGCACTCGACAACATGAACGAGTTCGTCACGAACATGCACACCGCCTCGGGGCTGCTCGAGGAGATCCCGAACGGTGTGAGCCTCGCGGACGCCGAGTACCAGGTGCTCGAGTACATCCTCGAGCACGTCCCCGCCGAGGGCTCCGCTCCCCTCGCGGGCAACACCATCGGCACCGACCGATCGTTCCTGTCGAAGTACATGCCCCGCGTCGACGGGCACCTGCACTACCGCAGCGTCGACGTGTCGAGCATCAAGGAGCTCTGCCGCCGCTGGTTCCCGCGCGTGTACTTCAACGCGCCGGAGAAGCACGGTGGGCACCGTGCCCTCGCGGACATCCTCGAGTCCATCCGCGAGCTCGAGTACTACCGCCGGGCGGGCTTCGTGGCCGAACCCGGCCCCACCTCGGACGACGTCAAGGCCGTCGCGAGCGAGGTCGTCGCCAAGTGGGAGCCGCGGCTCGCGCAGTAGGACACACCGCCTGCGGCGCGGCCAGGAGGCGCGGCTCACCCCTCGTGTTCTGACCCGCCTCCGGCATGTACTACTATTGAGTGGTCGCGCCGGTCGCCCGGTGTGCACATGGTGGATATAGCTCAGTTGGTAGAGCGCCTGGTTGTGGTCTAGGAGGTCGCGGGTTCGAGACCCGTTATTCACCCCAGTGCTGATGCAGATCAGCGGAAGGCCCCGGTCCCTCGGACCGGGGCCTTCGTCGTTCGATCAGGTTGTCCTGCAACGATCGGCGACGTGATGGAGATGTCCGCCGACGCGTTCGAACAGCTCGTGACCGACGAACTCGACCTGCTGCCGGACGAGATGGTCGACGGCCTCGACAACGTGGTGTTCGTCGTCGAGGACGAACCGGAGAACGGCGAAGAGCTCTTCGGCGTGTACGACGGCATCGCGGCGACCGAGCGTGGGCAGTACGGCTTCGGCGAGCTCCCGGACCGCATCGTGGTGTTCCGGAAGCAGCACCTCGCCGAGTGCGACACGCTCGAGGAGCTCAAGGACGAGGTCCACACCACGCTCGTGCACGAGATCGGGCACTTCTACGGGATCGACGACGAGCGCCTCCACGAGCTCGGCTGGGCGTAGCCGGGGCCTCGGCACCCGCGCGGGTGCCGAGGCCCCGGCGCCCGCGCCAGCGCCTCAGAACCGCGTCGGCCCCACCTCGTGGTACTTCTCCCACGCGTCCACCGGCCCCCGCCCGTGCAACGCGTACTCCCCCACGAGCCGCTCCTTGTAGACCGCCGGGTTGTGCGACGCCACGACCCGGGCGTTCCGCCAGTGCCGGTCCAACGCCCGCGTGCGATCGGTCGCCGAGGCCCCACCGACCTCGAACAGCTCCGACGCCGCCCGGAGCACCCGCGGCCCGACCTCGATCTGCGCCTGGTAGACCGCGTTCTCGGCGGCGTCCAGCAGGGCACGGTCGACGCCGGCCCCGGGCTCGTTCGTCCCCACGACCCCGTCGAGCAGCCCGGCCGCGGCGACGACGAGCGACCGGGCCGTGAACGCCCCGGCCGACAACCGACCGAGCACGGCCAGCACCTGCGGGTCGTCCCCGGGCCGCGCGGCGTTCGCGTGGATGTACGTCCGGGTCCGCGGTCGCACGAACGCGACGGCGTCGTCGGACACCGCCTGCCCGATCCCGGCGAGGACCGCCAGCAGGTACAGCTGGTAGAAGGCCTGGATGTGCGACAGCGGGGCGTCCTTGTACGCCGAGACCACTGAGGGGTCCACCGGCACACCATCGAAGACGGTCGTGCCGGACGCGGTCAACCGCTGCCCGAACCCGTCCCAGTCGTCGACCGAGGTCACACCGACCGCATCGGTCGGGATCGCGAACGTGACCCGGTCGCCGTCCCGGTCCGCCGCGAGGTAGATCCAGTCCGAGTAGAGCGTCCCGGTCGAGTAGAACTTCCGGCCGTCGAGACGGACGGACCCGTCCTCAGCGGGGCGCACCGTGGTGGAGATGTCGGCGAGCGTCGTCCCGGTCCGCTCCGACGTCGCGTTCCCGATGATCGCGCCGTCGACGATCCGCTGCAGCCACTCGTCCCGCCCGGCCGACGACGGCCGGAGGAGCACGAGTTCGGTGTACCCGAAGTGCCCGCGCCACAGGTGCGCGATGTTCGAGTCGGCAGCGGCGAGGTCGGCGACGAGGTGCACGAGTTCGACGAGCGTCACGCCGAACCCACCACGGTCCTCCGGTACGCGGAGCCGTCCGAACCCCGCGTCGGCGAGCGCACGGACCTCGTCGTGCGGCAGCGGTCGGTCCCCCGGCGTCCCGGACGCCAGCTCGCGGTCGACGGCCCCCTCGCGGATGCGGTCGAACAGCGGCTGGAACCGAGCGCGCAGCTCCGTCAGACGGCTGGTCGCGGTACCGCCCTGGAGGGACCGCTCGCCCCCGGTGGTCGTCGTCGCGTCGGTCATGCGGTCACCTCCACGGCGTCGCGCGCGGCGTCCGCGCCGGTTCCGGCAGCACCGCCGGTGAACGCTCCGCGCCACCGCCGCGCCGGGTGGCTCTCGGGCAGCTGCGGGTGGCCGAAGAGCTTCTCGCGCAACGTCCCCTCGCGGTACTCGGACTGCATCAGTCCGCGCTCCTGCAGGGTCGGGGCGATGTGGTCCACGAACTCCTCGTAGGAGCCGGGCAGCGTCCAGTTGATGACGTTCACCCCGTCGACCCCGGCGCGCTGCCAGTCGGCGAGCTCGTCGGCGATCTGCTCGGGCGTCCCGACCACGCGGGCACGGAGCTTCGCGGAGAGTCGGGCGAGGTCGGCGATCGTCGGCTCCCGGTCGCCGGCGGCCTCCCGGAGCCACTGCAGGTGGGACTGGCCGGCGTGCGTGCGGACCTCGGACAGCGGCGTCTCGGGGTCGAGGGCCTCGCCGGTGTCGGGGTCGAACCCGAGGTTCGAGTGCACGAGGAAGCCGTTGGCCGCGAGGTACTCGTCGATCTCCGCTTCCTTCGCCTTCGCCTCGGCCTCGGTGGCCCCGGTGACGAACGTCAGCCCGAGGAAGAAGGCGATGTCGTCCCGCTGCCGCCCCGCTGCCGAAGCGAGGTCACGGGTCTCGCGGATGAGCTGCTCGGTGGCGTCGCGGTTCGACGTCAGGATGAACTGGGCCTCGGCGTTGCGCGCGGCGAAGGCACGGCCGGCCGGCGAGGACCCCGCCTGGAAGAGCACGGGCGTCCGCTGCGGCGACGGTGCCGACAGGTGCGGGCCCTGCACGTCGTAGCGCTTCCCGTGGTGGTCGATGCGGTGCACCCTGTCGGGGTCGGCGTAGCCGCGCACCGGGTCCTTGAGCACGGCGCCGTCCTCCCACGACCCCTCCCAGAGCTTCGCGCAGACCTCGAGGTACTCCTCGGCCCACACGTAGCGCTCGTCGTGCTCCTCGAGCCGTTCGGCGCCGAAGTTCCGCGCGGCGCTGTCGAGGGCGCTCGTGACGACGTTCCAGCCGATCCGGCCCCGGGTGATGTGGTCGAGGGTGGAGACCTTGCGGGCGAAGTCGAACGGGTGCGACTGGATGACGCTCGAGGTGAACGCGAGCCCGAGGTGCTCCGTCGACACGGCGAGCGCCGAGAGCAGGACGGACGGGTCGTTCGAGGGGATCTGCAGCCCCTCGCGCAGGTTCGTCGAGTAGTCGCCGCGTCCGGGGCCGTACGTCCCGACGACGTCCGCGAAGAACATCGCGTCGAACTTCCCGCGCTCGAGGGTCTTCGCGAGGTCGGTCCACAGCGTCACGTCGTCGAAGTCGGCCTGGCGGGCGTCCGGGTGCCGCCAGAGGCCGTGCTGGATGTGCGACGTCGTGTTCATGACGAAGGCCGCGAAGCGCAGCGGGCGGTTCGGTGCATCGCTCATGCGGTCCATGTTCCCCGCCGGGGTGTCGCGGGAGGGCGTGACGTGACCTCGCGTTACGCGGGGTGTTCCCCGAGGTGCGCGACGCGACCATGCTCCTGAGGGTGCCGAACTCGACCACCGCAGCCGCGCCTCCAGTCCGTTCCACCGCACCGTCGACCACCGCGACCCGCCGTCGCGTCGCCCTGGCGTCCTTCGTCGGGACGACCGTGGAGTACTACGACTTCTACCTGTACGCGACCGCGTCCGCGCTCGTGTTCGCGCCCACGTTCTTCCCCTCCGTGACCCCCGCGGTCGGCGTCATCGCGTCGTTCGCGACCTACGGTGTCGGGTTCGTCGCCCGTCCGCTCGGCGGGATCATCGCCGGCCACCTCGGCGACCGGATCGGGCGGAAGAAGCTGCTCGTCGCGTCGCTCGTGCTGATGGGGATCGCGTCGACGCTGATCGGGGTCATCCCCTCCGCCGCGACCATCGGCGTCGGTGCCGTCGTCGCGCTCGTGGTCCTGCGGCTGCTGCAGGGTGTCGCGGCCGGGGCCGAGTGGGGCGGGTCGGCGCTGCTGTCCGTCGAGCACGCACCCGAGCGGCACCGCGGACTGTTCGGGGCGTTCACGCAGATGGGGTCGGCGGGCGGCATGCTCCTCGCGACCGGTGTCTTCACGCTGGTCCGGGGGTTGCTCGGCACCGAGGCGTTCCTGGCGTGGGGCTGGCGGCTGCCGTTCCTGTTCTCGGCGGTGATCGTGGCCGTCGGGCTCGTCATCCGGCTCGGCGTGCAGGACGCGCCGGTCTTCCAGGAGCTGCGCGCCTCCGGGAACGTCGAGCGGTTCCCGGTGTGGCAGGCGATCCGGCGGCACCCGCGGGCGATCCTCGTCACCGCGGGGCTGCGGCTCGTGCAGCCGGCGCTGTACTCGATCCTCACGACCTACTCGCTGACGTACCTCGGGTCGGTGCGGGGCCCGTCCGGCGCTTCGGCCGGGCTCCAGGCCGTGCTCGTCATCTCGGCGGTGTCGCTCGTGTCGACGCCGTTCTGGGGCTGGCTGTCCGACCGGGTCGGCCGACGGGTGCTGACGATCTGGTCGGCGGTGGGGATCGCGGTGCTCATCTGGCCGTTCTTCGCGTTCCTCGACGCGGGGCCGCTCGTGCTGCTGCCGCTCGTGGCGCTGATCGGGATGTGCGTGTTCCACGACAGCATCTACGGGCCCCAGGCGGCGTGGTTCGCGGAGCAGTTCCCGACCGGTCGGCGCTACTCGGGGATGTCGCTCGGGTACCAGATCGGGTCGATCTTCTCGGTGGGGCTCACGCCGTTGCTCGCGGCCGTGTTCGTCGAGCTCGGTGGGGGCTCGCCGTGGATCCTGTGCGGGTACCTCGGGGTGTACGCGGTGCTCTCGATCGTCGCGGCGGTGTTCGCGGTGGACCCGGTGGCGGCGGCCCGGCGGGGTGCGCGGGGTGCGGCGGGTCGGGTGCGCGCTGAGGTTTCGGGCTGAGGTTTCGCGCTGAGCGACACATCACGGGCGCGATCGGGCGTGAAGTGTCGCCCAGCGCGTGAACTCGGCCTCCGCCCGCCGCGGCGGGCCGCGCGCCCGCGCCGCGCCGCGCCGCACGCCCCGCGCGCGCCGCCCAGCACGCGGAGCGCCCTACGTCCGCAGCACCACGTCCGCCAGCTCCGCCGGCCGCTCGGCAGCGATGAACGCCGCCTCCTGCGCCGCCCACCGGTCCCACTCCCGCGCGAAGGACTCGCCGTCACGCCCGATCGCCCGCTCCCACCGGGTGTCGTCGTCGGCCTCGAGCCACACCCGCAACGACGCGAGCGGCGCCGAGCCCCGGGACAGCGCACCGCACCCCTCGACCACGATCGGCCGCCCGGGGTCGACGGCGGCCCACTCTGCCGGGCACGACGTCGCCCAGTCCCACCGTCGGTAGCCGGAGCGTCCCCCGAGGACGTCGGTCACCACGGCCTCCGCGGCGGCCCGCAACCCGTCCCATCCCGGGTAGACGTCGTCGAGGTGGACGACCTGCGCGCCGAGCCGCTCCGCCAGGGAATCGCCGAGCGTCGTCTTGCCCGTGCCCGACCTGCCGTCGACGAGCACGACGAGTCGCGCTCCGGAGGCGGCCGCGACCCCGGCGGCCGCGGCGGCGAGGCCCTCGACGAGCGAGTCCCCGGGACCGGCCGTGCCGTCGGCGCCGCCCGCGCCACCCACGTCGGGTTCCCCCTCAGGCACGCCACGTCCCCGCACCCACGGCCACCGCGATCGACACGACACCGATAGCGACGAGCACGCCGACCATCGCCCACTCCGGCCCCGCGAACCGCACACTCCGCGCCCACGTCCGCCGCCCGGGAGCGCCGAACCCCCGCGACTCCATCGCCACCGCCAGCGTCGTCGCCCGCCGCAGCGCCAGCACGAGCAGCGCGAACGCCATCGACGCGCCGCGCCGCAGCCGTCCGGTGTCCGCGACGCCGCGGGCCCGACGAGCCATGCCGAGCTGTCGCCAGTCGTCCCCGAGGAGCGTCATCATCCGGATCGCCGCGAGCGCCCCGAGCACGAACCGTGCCGGCAGCCGCAGGAGCTGCGCGAGCCCGTCCGCGAGGTCGGTCGGGTCCACCCGCACGAACAACGCCACCGCCGGCAGCCCGATCGCCAGGACACGGAGCGCCGTCGCCAGCGCGAGTGCGAGCGACCCGTCGGTGACGTGCGCGAACCCGAGGTCGAACCAGGACCGCCCGGACGGCCGCCCGTACAACGCGATGCTCAGCGCGGTCAGCGGCACCGCGACCAGGACCGGCGAGGTCCGCAGCAGCAGCGTTCGGGGCGGGATCCGCAGGAGCGGCAGGAGCAGGAGTTCGAGACCGAGCGCGACCGCCGCGGACACGACGTCGAGGCTGAGCACGAGGCACACGCCGAGCGCGAGGACGCCCAGCAGCGAGGCCACCGGCTGGACGCCGCGGACGCCGCGTGCACGCGTGGTGCCGTCGGGTGGTCCAGGAGGCGCGGCTCGTCCGGGCAGACCGGCCGCGGCCTGGTGCGCGGTCACGGTTGCACCTCCGTGGCCGGGTCGCGCAGGTCGGCGGCCGGCCCGACGGCGGTCGCCCCCGTCGCCCCTGTCGCCCTCGTCGTCCCTGTCGCCCCGAGCACGATCTCGTCCGCGTCGAGCGCGCGGACGAGGTCCTGGTCGTGCGTCACGGCGACGATCGCCGTGCCGGAGTCGGCGAGTTCGCCGAGCCGGTCCACCACGGCCTGCCAGGTCGCCCGGTCCTGACCGGAGGTCGGCTCGTCGAGCACGACGACGGGCGGCCGGGAGGCGATGACCGTCCCGATCGCCAACCGCCGCTGCTCACCGCCGGACAGCGTGAAGGGGTTGGCGTCGGCGAGGTGCGCGAGGCCGAACGCGTCGAGGAGCTCGTCGACCCGGGCATCGACGTCCGCCGCTCCGAGGGCGCGGGGGCCGACGGCCAGCTCCTCACGCACGGTGCGGGCGACGAACTGGTGCTCCGGGTCCTGGAAGACCGTGCCGATCCGACCGGCCAGCTGCCTGCTCGTCCACGCGGCGGGGGCGTCACCGATGCCGTCGGCGAGTGCCGTGCCCGCGCGGAGCGACCCTGCGGCGGGGTGCAGGAGCCCGGCGAGCGTGAGGCCGAGCGTCGACTTGCCGATGCCGTTCGGCCCGGTGACCGCGAGGACCCGTCCGGCCCGGACGTCGAGGTCGATCCCGCTCCCGACTGGCTGCCGCCTGCCCCGGGCGGTCCCGAGCCCCCGCGCCGCGAGCAGCACCGGGTCCCGATCGCCGAGCGGGCTGATTCCGTCCGGTCCCCCGTTGTCGGCCCTGTGCATTCCGCCCACTCGCGGTCCCGCGTCGCCGAGCGGGCGGATTCCGTCCGGTCCCCCGCCCGCAACTCCGCGCATTTCGCCCGCTCGCGGAGACGTGCGGGTACCCCGACGCGCCGAACCCCGCTCGGGCTCGGACCCCGGCACCCAGACGCCGGCGGCGGTCAACGCCGGACCGTGCTCGGCGAGCACGTCCGCAGGCGCACCGTCCGCGACGACACCCCCGGCCGGCTCCAGCAGCACGAGTCGGTCGACCAGGTCCAGCCAGGTCCCGATGCGGTGCTCGACGACGAGCAGTGAACACCCGGTCTCGTCGAGCAGCGCCCGCACGGCGTCGTGCACCTGCACCACGCCGGAGGGGTCGAGGTTCGCGCAGGGCTCGTCGAGCACGAGGACACCCGGGCGCATGGCGAGCACGCCCGCGAGCGCCAACCGCTGCCGCTGCCCGCCGGAGAGCATCGTGGTGGACCGGTCGAGCGGCAGGTCGAGCCCGACGACGTCGAGGGCCGACCGGACGCGCTGCCAGATCTCGCCCCGCGGGACGCCGGCGTTCTCGCAGCCGAACGCCACGTCGTCGCCGACGCGGGACATCACCGTGTGCGCCTCGGGGTCCTGCATGACGAGGCCGACGCGCCCGCGGACCGCGCGCGGTTCGGCACCGTCGACGAGGACCGAACCCTGGACGGAGGCCGCGGTGTCGTCGGTGGCGTCCGGCTCGTCCGGGAGCACGCCCGCGACCGCCCGCAGCAGCGTCGACTTGCCGGCGCCCGAGGGACCGACGATCGCGACCCGCTCCCCCGGCTCGACGGTCAGGTCGACGCCCCGGACGGCCCAGGCGTCACGTTCCGCGTACCGCCAGCCCCAGTCGGAGAAGGTGATCCGCGCGGCTGGCACGGTCACGCGACGGTGCGAGGACCGCGTCTGGAGTGCTCACGGCCCGCCGCGAACGACGACAGGACGCCGGTCGCAGCGAGCGCTCGGACGAGGAACCACGAGCCGACGCCCGCGATCAGCGCACCGGAGACGATCGCCGAGACGACGTAGACGACCTTGAACGCCAGGTCGAGTCCGGGGTACCACAGCACCGTGTCGTTCAGCCCGAGCGCCAGCCCGGCCGCGGCACCGGCGAGCACGACCACCGGCAGGCGGTACACGCGGTACAGGAAGAGCGCGAGCACCAGCTCGGCTCCGAGGCCCTGCACGAGGCCGGCCTCGAGCGTCAGCCAGCCCCACTGCGTGCCGAGGAGCGCCTCGACCGAGGCGGCCACCATCTCGGCGTAGAGGGCCGCTCCGGGCTTCCGGACGATGATCGCGACGACGGGCCCGGCGAGCAGCCACACCCCGCCGAAGAGCGCCTGCGTGCCGGGGAGCACGAGCGCGGCGACGGCGCTGATCGGCTCGTAGCCGAACTCCCAGAGCTTGAAGACGACACCGATCGCGACGGCGAGCACGCTCGCGACGACGATGTCGACGACCCGCCAGCGCAGCGAGCGCCTGACGGGGGTGGACGGAACAGCAGTGTGCGTGCTCGTGGACATGGCCCTGGACTCCTCCCTGCGCCGGCATGATCCGGATCAGGTTCGACGGTCGGAGCGCCACTCGCTCCCTCTCAGCCCGGCGATCCCGGACTCCCGTGTGTGTCCCGCCATTGTAGACGTGGTCGCGACCCGGTGACGGATCGCGACCACAGGACGTCCTGGAGGCGCGGGGCGCGCCCGCACCGCGCCTCCAGGTCCGTCAGTGGGTCACTTCTTCAGGACGCGGACCAGCTTGCGCAGGACGGTGCCGGTCACCCAGATGACCGGGACGCTCACCGCGAGGAGGGAGATCAGGTTCGGCTCGAACTCGAGGTCCTTGCCGGGGCGTCGGACGTAGGCGCCGATCGGGATGGAGACGGCACCGCCGCCTCCGCCACCGTTGTCGTCGCCGTCCCCGCCCCCACCGAAGCCGAACCAGCCGAGGGACACCGGGATGAGGGTCTGGTCGCCGACCTCGACCGGCTCCCCGTAGTTCGTGGACACGCCGACGGGGCGTACCTTCTCTGCGATCTGCGTGACGATGTTGGCCATGCGCGCGACGCTACTCGCCCGTTCCTCCACAGGCAGAGCTGCCCGCGCATCCGTCCACGGCCGGCGCTTGTCTGCGGACGCGGTCGGCTCCCGCCGATATGTTGGCGGGACCCACACCTGGAGGACCGTTTGCACACCTGGCCCGGCAACCCGTACCCGCTCGGGGCGACCTACGACGGGAGCGGCACGAACTTCGCCCTCTTCAGCGAGGTCGCCGAACGCGTGGAACTCTGTCTCTTCGACGACGACGGGAACGAACAGCGCATCGACCTCGTCGAGGTCGACGCGTACGTCTGGCACGCCTACCTCCCGAACGTCGGCCCCGGGCAGCAGTACGGCTTCCGGGTGCACGGCGAGTACGCCCCCGAGAAAGGGCTCCGCGCCAACGCGAACAAGCTGCTCCTCGACCCGTACGCCAAGGCGACCAGCGGCGACATCGACTGGGACCAGGCACTCTTCTCGTACACGTTCGGCGACCCGGACTCGACCGACGACCAGGACTCGGCGCCGCACATGATGAAGGGCGTCGTCATCAACCCGTTCTTCGACTGGCAGGGCGACCGGGCTCCTCGGATCCCCTACGGCGAGACGGTGATCTACGAGGCACACGTCAAGGGCCTCACCGAGACGCACCCCGACGTGCCCGAGGAACAGCGCGGGACGTACGCGGGGGTCGCGCACCCGGCCGTGATCGCGCACCTGCAGCGACTCGGCGTCACCACGCTCGAACTCATGCCCGTGCACCAGTTCGTCAACGACTCGACCCTGCAGGACAAGGGGCTGTCGAACTACTGGGGCTACAACACGATCGGGTTCTTCGCGCCGCACTCGCACTACTCGTCCTCGGGCGACCACGGACAGCAGGTGCAGGAGTTCAAGGCGATGGTCCGCGAACTGCACCGTGCCGGCATCGAGGTCGTCCTCGACGTGGTGTACAACCACACGGCCGAGGGCAACCACCTCGGACCG
This sequence comes from Curtobacterium sp. MCBA15_013, assembly GCF_001865095.1. Lineage (NCBI taxonomy): Bacteria > Bacillati > Actinomycetota > Actinomycetes > Micrococcales > Microbacteriaceae > Curtobacterium > Curtobacterium sp. MCBA15_013. Next base: position 184,568 of record NZ_MJGQ01000002.1, read on the forward strand.
ACGCTGTCCTTCCGCGGGATCGACAACGCCGCCTACTACCGCCTCGTCGAGGACGACAAGCGGTACTACATGGACACCACGGGCACGGGCAACTCGCTCAACGTCGGGCACCCGCACTCGCTGCAGCTCATCATGGACTCGCTGCGGTACTGGGTCACCGAGATGCACGTCGACGGCTTCCGCTTCGACCTCGCGGCCGCCCTGGCGCGTGAGTTCTACGAGGTGGACCGGCTGGCGGCGTTCTTCGAACTGGTCCAGCAGGACCCGATCGTGTCCCAGGTGAAGCTGATCGCCGAGCCGTGGGACGTCGGCCCCGGTGGCTACCAGGTCGGCAACTTCCCGCCGCAGTGGTCTGAGTGGAACGGCAAGTACCGCGACACCGTCCGCGACTTCTGGCGGGGAGAGCCGTCCACCCTCGGCGAGTTCGCCTCGCGGATCTCCGGCTCGGCCGACCTCTACGAGCACGACGGCCGCACGCCCAAGGCGAGCATCAACTTCATCACGGCGCACGACGGCTTCACGCTGTACGACCTCGTCGCCTACAACGAGAAGCACAACGAGGCCAACGGCGAGGACAACAACGACGGCGAGAGCCACAACCGGTCGTGGAACTCCGGCGCCGAGGGCCCGACCGACGACGAGTCGATCAACGCCCTGCGGCTGCAGCGCCGACGGAACTTCCTCGCGACGCTGCTGCTCAGCCAGGGCGTGCCGATGATCGCCCACGGCGACGAGCTCGGGCGCACGCAGTCCGGCAACAACAACGTGTACGCCCAGGACTCCGCGCTGAGCTGGATCGACTGGGACGCCGCCGACGACGACCTCATCCAGTTCACGGCCGACGTCGTGAAGCTCCGGCACGACCACCCGACGTTCCGCCGCACGCGGTACTTCAACGGGCGTCCGGTCCGTCGCGGGCAGGACGAGCCGCTGCCGGACGTCGTGTGGCTCACGCCCTCCGGCGACGCCATGGAACCCGAGGACTGGGACTCCGGCTTCGGCAAGAGCGTCGGCATGTACCTGAACGGCAACGGGATCCGCGGGCGCGACTCCCGCGGCGAGCGTGTCACCGACGTCGCCTTCATCACGTACTTCAACGCGCACGACGACACCGTGACGTTCACACTGCCCCCCGAGGAGTACTCGCCGGGCTGGACGGTGCGGATCGACACCGCCGAACCGGGTGCGCGTGACGAGGTCCTCGACGCCGGCACCCCGCTGGACGTCCCGGCACGCTCGATGATCGTGCTGCGGGCCGAGCCCGACCACGAGGTCACGGTGACCCCGGTGGACACCGACTCGTCACGACCGGCCACCGCAGCACCGCAGGACGCCGTCACACCGGTGAACCCCGCCGGCGCCACGGCTCCCTCCGCCACGAGCGGCGGCCAGCAGTGACCGCCCGGCGCGTCCCGACCTCGACGTACCGGCTGCAGGTCACGCCGGACTTCGACCTGTCGGCCGCACGCGACGTCGTCGACTACGTGCGCGACCTCGGCGCGGACTGGCTCTACCTCTCCCCGGTGCTGCAGGCCGAGCCCGGGTCCCAGCACGGCTACGACGTCGTCGACCACGGCCACGTCGACACCGAACGCGGCGGTGACGACGCGCTCCGTGCGCTCGCCGACGCCGCCCACGCGGTCGGCCTCGGCGTCCTGGTGGACGTCGTGCCGAACCACGTCGGTGTGGCCACGCCCGAGGTGAACCCATGGTGGTGGTCCCTGCTCGAGCACGGCCAGGGGTCCCCCGTCGCCTGGGCCTTCGACGTCGACTGGGACGCCGGGGACGGCAAGCTCCGCGTCCCGGTGCTCGACGACCGGCTGCTCGACGCGGTCGACCTGCGTGACGGCAAGCTGTACCTGGGCGACACGGCCTACCCGACCGCTGCGGGCACGGTGCACGACGGCGACTCGGTGGCCGACGTCCACGCCCGGCAGCACTACGAGTTCGTGCACTGGAAGCGGGCCGACCACGAGCTGAACTACCGGCGGTTCTTCGCGGTGAACACGCTCGCGGCGATCCGGGTCGAGGAACCCGAGGTCTTCGCGGCATCCCACGGCACGATCGGCGCGTGGTTCCGCGACGGCCTCGTCGACGGACTCCGCATCGACCACCCCGACGGGCTGTACGACCCCGCTGGCTACCTGCAGGACCTCGCGGCGCTCACCGACGGCGCCTACACGCTCGTCGAGAAGATCCTCGAGCCGGGCGAGGAACTCCCCGCGAGCTGGCCGGTCGACGGCACCACCGGCTACGACGCCCTCGGGGTGCTCGACCGGGTGTTCGTCGACCCCGCCGGCGAGGACTCGCTGACCGCGGCGTCCGGGGCCGAACCGACCGACTGGCAGCAGCTGACGCACGACACCCGTCGCGGCATCGCGGACGGCATCCTCGGCAGCGAGGTCGAGCGGCTCGCGCGGCTGCTCGGCCCCGGCACCGGCAGCGCTGCGTCCGCACCGCTCCCCCACGAGCGGATCGTCGACGCGGTCGCCGAGATCGTCGCCTCGTTCGACGTGTACCGGACGTACCTGCCCGAGGGCGCGCACCACCTCATCGACGCCCTCGAAGGTGCGGCCTCGGCGCGGCCGGACCTCGACGACGTCATCGACCGGATCGCCCCGGCGCTGGTCGACCCCGCGAACGCCGCCGCGATCCGCCTGCAGCAGACGAGCGGCATGGTGATGGCGAAGGGCGTCGAGGACACCGCGTTCTACCGGACCTCCCGCCTGACGTCCCTGAGCGAGGTCGGCGGCGACCCGAGCGTGTTCTCGGTGTCAGTCCGTGCCTTCCACCAGGCGCAGCGCGACCGGCTCGGCAGCTGGCCGCACACGATGACGACCCTCACGACGCACGACACCAAGCGCAGCGAGGACACCCGGGCGCGCATCGCCGTGCTCGCCGAGCTCGGGCACGAGTGGGCGTCGACGCTCGAACGCCTGCAGTCCCTCGCCCCGCTCGAGGACGCCGTCCTGGCCGACCTGCTCTGGCAGGCGATCGTCGGCGCGCGCCCGGCAAGCCGAGAACGCCTGCACGCCTACGCCGAGAAGGCCTCCCGCGAAGCCGGCGACAGCACCACGTGGACGGCTCCGGACGAGGACTTCGAACGCCGCATGCACGCGCTCGTCGACGCCGCGTTCGACGACCCGGCCGTGGTCGCCGTGCTCGATGCGCTCGACGAACGGATCGACGCCGCCGGGTGGTCGAACGGGCTCGGACAGAAGCTCGTGCAGCTCACCGCACCCGGGGTGCCGGACGTCTACCAGGGCACCGAGTTCTGGGACCGCTCGCTCGTCGACCCGGACAACCGTCGCCCGGTGGACTACACCGAGCGTCGGCACGTCCTGGCCGAACTCGACGGCCCGGACGACGACGGCCCCGAACGGCTCCCCGACGTCGGGCTCGACGGTGCGGCGAAGCTCCTGGTGACGAGTCGTGCGCTCCGTGTGCGGCGCGACCACCCGGAGCTCTTCACCCGGTACCTCGCGCTCGAGGCGACCGGCAGCGCGGCGGACCACGTGATCGCGTTCGACCGTGGGGGCGCGGTCACGATCGCGACGCGCCTGCCGATCGGGCTCGAGCGGGTCGGCGGATGGGGCGACACCCTCGTGCACGCCGTGCCCCAGGACCGCGTCGACCTGCTCACCGGCCGCAGCGTGCCGGCCGGCCGGGGCATCGCCCTCGCCGAACTGCTCACCGACTACCCCGTCGCACTGCTCGTGCCGGCGCACGTGGCCGAGGCGACGGACCACGGCACGGAGACCCACGCCGACAGCGGGGCGCCCGCCGACAGCGGCTCCGGCTCTGCCGGTGAGTCCGATGCGCAGGCCGAGATCGACATCCTGGAGGGTCACGCATGACCGCACCCGACCGCTACGCCGTCTGGGCGCCGACACCGGAGCGCGTGCGCCTCGTGGTCGACGGCACCGAGTACCCGCTGACCCGCGGCACCGACGACTGGTGGACGACCGACGCGATCGTCCCCGTCGTCGGAGCCCGCTACGGCTTCCGCATCGGCGACGACGACGCGGTGCGGCCCGATCCGCGCAGCCGCTTCCAGCCCGAGGGGGTGCACGGCCCGTCCGAGGTCGTCGACCCCGCACGGTTCTCGTGGACGGACGACGCGTGGACCGGGCGTCCGGCACGCGGCGGCGTGATCTACGAGATGCACGTCGGCACTTACACGCCCGAGGGCACGCTCGACGCCGCGGCGGCGAAGCTCGACCACCTCGTCGAGCTCGGCGTGGAGTTCGTCGAGCTCCTGCCCGTCAACGCGGTGAACGGCGAGTGGAACTGGGGCTACGACGGCGTCGGCTGGTTCGCGGTGCACGCTCCCTACGGCGGCCCGGACGCGTACGACCGCTTCGTCGACCGTGCGCACGCACTCGGCCTCGGGGTCATCCAGGACGTCGTGTACAACCACCTCGGGCCGAGCGGCAACTACCTGCCGCTGTACGGGCCGTACCTGCTGCAGGGGCTCGGCAACACCTGGGGCGACTCGGTGAACGTCGAACACCCCGAGGTCCGTCGGTACGTGCTCGACAACGTCCGGATGTGGTTCCGCGACCACCACGTCGACGGGCTCCGGCTCGACGCCGTGCACGCCCTGCGGGACACCACCCGCCCGCACGTGCTGCAGGCGATGGCCTCCGAGACGGACGCTTACTCCGCATTCGTCGGGCGGCCGCTCTCGCTCATCGCGGAGTCCGACCTCAACGACCCGATCATGTTCCGCCCGCAGGAGGCCTCGGGCTACGGCCTCGCCGGGCAGTGGTCGGACGACTTCCACCACGCGGTCCACGTCGCGCTGACGGGTGAGACGAACGGCTACTACGCCGACTTCGCACCGCTCTCGGCGCTGGCGAAGGTCCTCGAGTACGGGTTCTTCCACGACGGCACGTGGTCGTCGTTCCGGGGGAAGCGGCACGGGCGACCGATCGACCGCGGGACCTCGCCGACGACGGCCCTCGTCGTCGCGAACCAGAACCACGACCAGATCGGCAACCGTGCCGCGGGCGACCGTCTCGCGGCGACCGTGAGCGACGAGGGTCTCGTGATCGCCGCGGCCCTGACGCTGCTCGGCCCGTTCACGCCGATGCTCTTCATGGGCGAGGAGTTCGCCGCCTCGACCCCGTGGCAGTTCTTCACGTCGCACCCCGAACCGGAGCTCGGCAAGGCCACGGCCGAGGGTCGCATCAAGGAGTTCGCCGAGCACGGCTGGGACGAGTCGGCCGTGCCGGACCCACAGGACCCGACGACGTTCACGAACTCGAAGCTCGACTGGTCGGACGTCGATTCCGAGCGGGGTGCGGCGATCCTCCGGGCCTACCGCGTGCTCGTCGCCCTGCGGCGGACCGACCAGGCCTTCGTCGACCAGCGGTACGAGGCGAACGCCGTGCGCTGCAGCGAGGACCGGCGCTGGCTCGTGCTCACGCGCGGGTTGCTCGGCCCGGACGCCCGGCCGGTGCACGTCGTGGTGAACTTCCTCGACGACGCGGCCGAGGTGCCCGTCCCCGGCGCCACCGGCGAGGAGCTCTACCGCTTCGGCGAGGCCGACGTCGCGACGGACTGCGTCCGCTTCACGGGGCGGGGTGTCGTCGTCCTGCGCTGACCAGCGCGAAGCAGACCAGCCCGAAGCCGACCAGCGCGAACCGAACGGCCCGTGGCGACTCCGCCACGGGCCGTTCGTCTGCCCGCCCGCACTCCTCCCCGGGCCCGCCTCGCCCCTCGACGGGCGCCTCCGCGAAAGCGACAGACACCCGCCGTCGCCATCCGGGAACCTGTCGCTGTGCCGCCACGGACCGCGGACGGATCCGCACGGAGTCGCTTTCGCGCCACGCGGACGCGCCACGCGGACGCGACGCGACCGCGACCACGGACGCGACGCGACCACGGACGGACCGGAGGCGCGGTGCCAGCCGGCACCGCGCCTCC
>NZ_MJGQ01000003.1:0-1180 GCF_001865095.1 Curtobacterium sp. MCBA15_013
CCTCGTCGGGGACGACGCCGCCGAGCACCAATGGACGCCCGACATCCGCCGCGAGGTCCACTCCGTCGCCAAGGGGATCGCGGCCCTCGCCACCGGGATCGCCGCCGACGACGGACTCGTCGACGTGGACGTCCCGGTGTCGACCCTCCTGCCCGCCGTCCGCTTCGGGGCGGGCACGGACGCGGTCACGCTCCGGCACCTGCTCACCATGACGAGCGGTGTCGACATGCCGTGGTCCGAGACGGAGCTCACCGACTGGCCGGACCTCGCGGCCGAGTTCCTCGGGCGCCCCTCGCGCGGCCGGGTGTTCCAGTACGCGAACGCGAGCACGTACACGGCGATGCGGGTCCTCGAGACCCGGGTCGGCGACGTGGGCGCGTTCGTCGCCCGGCGGTTGTTCGACCCGCTCGGCATCGAGGACGTGCCGTGGGCACGCTGCCCGAACGGGTACGTCGTCGGCGGCGAGGGCCTGGCGCTGCGCACCGGCGAACTCGCACGGATCGGCCGACTGGTGCGCGACCGCGGGGAGTCCGCGGGGCGTCGCATCGTGGGCGCACGCTGGTGCGACGCGATGCACACCGACTGGGTCGAGCGCGACGGCACGGGCCCCGGCTACGAGCGGTACGCGATGGCGGGGTGGGGCGGCCCCGGCCGACTCTGGCGGCTGCACGGCGCGTACGGGCAGATGCTGCTCTTCGACGGCGACACGGTCGTCACCGTGACGGCGGACGACCACTTCGGAGCGGACGCCTTCGCGGCGGTCGTCGCGACGGAGCTGGAGTCGGAGGAACGGGCCGACCGGGCCTGAACGCCGCAGGCCGAGGGGCGAGGGCCGCGGGCCGAGGGCCGGGCGTCAGTGGCGCCGTCGGCTCGAGATCAGTCCGCCGAAGACCAGCACCACCGCCACGCAGAAGACGATCAGTCCCGCGGGGTCGAAGCCGTCGAAGTTCATGGTTCCTCCTGGAGTCCTGTCCCGACGGTACGACCGCGTTCCTCGACGTGCGCGGTGTCCGGCGCCCCCGGGCATTCCGGCCCGCACAGGTTCCTCCGGCGGAGGCGGGTTCGTCCGGGGAACGCACCCGATCCCGCCGGAGTGCGCATGTGCGCCCGCTGCGAGCGCTCCGGCCGAACGGGTGCGATGATGATCCGCGGCCGTCGCCCGACGGCGAAGAAGCCGTCG
>NZ_MJGQ01000003.1:1938-3124 GCF_001865095.1 Curtobacterium sp. MCBA15_013
CCCTCGCCCTGGCCGCCCTCGGCGTCGTCTTCGGCGACATCGGTACGAGCCCGCTGTACGCGCTGCGCACCGTGTTCACGATCGACGGCGGCATCGTGCAGGCCAACCAGGAGGACGTCTACGGCGTGATCTCGATGATGTTCTGGAGCATCACGATCATCGTGTCGATCAAGTACGTCCTCGTGCTCATGCGCGCCGACAACAACGGCGAGGGCGGGGTGATGGCGCTCGCCGCACTCGCCCGGCGCCTCTACGCGAAGCGCCGCGGGGGAGCGACGATCTTCCTCGTCATCGGGATCGTCGGCGTCTCGCTGTTCTACGGCGACTCCGTCATCACCCCGGCGGTGTCCGTGCTCTCGGCCGTCGAGGGGCTGCAGACCGCCGCTCCGAGCGTCGGCCACCTCATCGTGCCGATCGCGGCGGTCATCCTCGTGGTGCTGTTCGCGGTGCAGCGGGTCGGCACGGGCAAGGTCGGCAACCTGTTCGGCCCCGTGATGCTGCTCTGGTTCGTCGTCATCGCCGCCGCCGGGGTGCCGCACATCCTGGCGCACCCGGGCGTCCTGCAGGGGCTCTCGCCCACGTGGGCCATCGCGTTCCTCATCGCGCACCCGTACATCACGTTCGTCGCGATGGGCGCGGTCGTGCTGGTCATCACCGGCGCCGAGGCCCTCTACGCCGACATGGGCCACTTCGGGCGGACGCCGATCCTCCGCGCCTGGTTCTTCGTCGTCTTCCCGGCCCTCGTGCTGAACTACCTCGGCCAGGCGTCGCTGGTGCTCAACCAGCCCGGGGCGGCGAAGGACCCCTTCTTCCTGCTCTTCCCGAGCGCGTTGCAGATCCCGGTCGTGATCCTCGCGACGATGGCCACCGTCATCGCGAGCCAGGCGGTCATCTCCGGGGCGTTCTCGCTGAGCCGCCAGGCCGTGCAGCTCGGCCTGCTGCCGCCGCTCACCATCCGGCAGACCTCCCGACAGGAGGGCGGCCAGATCTACCTGCCGGCCGTCAACCTCCTGCTGTTCATCGGCGTGATGGCCGTCATGCTCGCGTTCCGTTCCTCGGCGAGCCTCGCCACCGCGTACGGGGTCTCCGTCACCGGTGCGCTCGTCGTCGACACGCTCCTGCTGCTGCTCGTGGTGAAGCCGCTGTGGCACTGGAAGACGTGGAAGCTCGTCGTCGCCGCGGTGGC
>NZ_MJGQ01000003.1:3780-5565 GCF_001865095.1 Curtobacterium sp. MCBA15_013
GCTCGTCGTCGCCGCGGTGGCGTTCGGCGGGCTCGAGCTGACGTTCCTCGCCGGCAACCTGTCGAAGATCCTGCACGGCGGATGGGTCCCGCTGCTGATCGCGCTCGCGGTGATCACGCTCATGACCACGTGGCGTCGCGGCCGGCAGCTCGTGCAGGAGGAGCGCAAGGAGCGCGAGGGGTCCCTCGCCGACTTCATCGAGAAGATCAACACGAAGGGCATCCCGCGCGTGCAGGGTGTCGCGATCTTCCCGCACCCCAACAAGGAGACGACGCCGCTGGCGCTCCGGGCGAACGTCGAGCACAACCACGTGGTGCACCGGACGGTCGTCATCGTGTCCGTCATCACCGCGAACGTGCCCCACGTGCCGCACGCCAAGGCCTTCTTCCGTGACGACCTCGGCTACGAGGACGACGGCATCGACCACATCACGATCAAGTTCGGCTTCTCGGACGACCAGGACCTGCCGAAGGCCCTGCACGCGGCCTGCCTGGCCGAGGTGCTCGACGTCGACCCCGAGGAGATGGCGAACGCGTCGTACTTCATCTCGCGCGGCGCACTCCGGCCGGTGGCGGGGAACCGGGGCATGGTCGGCTGGCGCAAGAAGCTCTTCGTCGGGCTGGCGCACAACGCCGCCGACCCGGCTGCCCGCTTCGGGTTGCCGGCGCACCGCACCGTGACGATGGGCAGCGACGTCGAGATCTGACGACCGTCGTTCGCCTCAGCAGCAGTCGCAGGCCTCGACCTCGCGCTCGCCGGTGAGCGCGGCGACGGGCTGCTTGCACGCGTCGCCCCGCCAGGCCTCGAGCCCTTCCCGGACCGCGAACACCACGACGACGAGCCCGGCCACCGGGTCCGCCCAGGTCCAGCCGAACAGGGTGTTCAGCAGTAGGCCGACCAGGACGGCGGCGGAGAGGTAGCTGCACACCAGGGTCTGCTTCGAGTCCGCGACGGCCGACGCCGAACCGAGCTCGCGGCCCGTGCGCCGTTCGAGCAAGCTGAGGAACGGCATCACGGCCAGGCTGACCGCGGCGAGCACGATGCCGACCGTGCTGTGCTCCGGCTCGCGCAGTCCGGTCAGCGTCAGCACCGCGTCGACCGAGACGTACAGGGCGAGCCCGAAGAACGAGACGGCGATCACGCGGAGCGCCGTCCGTTCGCGCCGCTCGGGGTCGGGCGCCGCGAACTGCCACGCGACCGCGGCCGCGGAGAGCACCTCGACGATCGAGTCCAGGCCGAAGCCGATCAGGGCGGTGGACGACGCGACCGAACCGGCGCTGATCGCGACGACGGCCTCGACGACGTTGTACGTGATGGTGGCGGCGACGATCCATCGGATCCGGCGGCGCAGCACCGCGCTCCGGACGGCCGTCGGACGCGGCCCGAGGGGCAGCGCGGCGCTCATGCGCCCGGCCCGCAGCAGAGCGGCACGGCGCAGGCGTCGTCGGTGCACGGCGCGCCGTCGTCGACCGCCAGCACGACGTCGACGAGTGACTCGAGTGCACGGGCGAGGTGCGCGTCCGCGATCTCGTAGCGGGTCCGGCGGCCTTCCGGCACGGCCACGACGATCCCGCAGCCGCGCAGGCACGCCAGGTGGTTCGACACGTTCGCCCGGGTGGTCCCGAGGTCGTCGGCGAGCACGGCGGGGTACCGGGGCGACTCGAGCAGGCGGAGGAGGATCCGCGCACGGGTCGGATCGGCGAGGGCGCGGCCGAGGCGGTTCATCACCTCGAGGCGCGGAGCGACGAGCAGCATGCACCCACAGTACAGCGAGCGCTGTACCGA
>NZ_MJGQ01000003.1:6244-6883 GCF_001865095.1 Curtobacterium sp. MCBA15_013
CGCTGTACCGATCGGGGGTAGACGGGTACGTCGGGTACAGCGAACCTGAACGCCGGGGGATCCAGGCCGGGAATCGACTAACCGACGAGCAGCGACGCCCGATACTCCATCGCACAAGCACCACGGCCATCGCAACACACGCACACCCCCACGCAGGAGGCAGTCAGCATGCGGTCCCCGTCCGTCCTCGTCGCCGCGCTCTCGATCGCACTCGTCGCCGCGACCAGCCTCGCTGCCGGCGCGCCCGCCGGAGCAGCGGCCCTCCCCGCCTCGTCGAAGGCGACCTCGACCGTGCCGGACGGCCGGACGATCCCGAAGACGAACGTCACCACGAACGGCCGGACCTGGAAGCAGACGTTCCGCGCCGGGTTCGACAGTGCCGCGCCGGTCGGCAAGTTCGCGGCGACGTACCCGCGGATCGGTCTCTACGACGGCTTCACGGACACGACCGGCAAGGGGAAGTACGCGCCGTCGAAGGTCCTGAGCGTGAAGGGCGGCGTGCTCGACTTCGCGCTGCACACCGAGAAGGGCCAGCCCCTCGTCGCGGCGATCATGCCCGACGGGTACGCCCCGCACAAGACGGGTCGGGTGTCGATCCGGTACAAGACCACGAAGACCCAGGGCTACAAGTTCTCGACG
>NZ_MJGQ01000003.1:7604-7997 GCF_001865095.1 Curtobacterium sp. MCBA15_013
GCGAGATCGACTGGCCCGAGGCCGACCTCGGTGCCCGCCCCCGCCCGGCCTCGGCGGTCCCGGGCAGCTGGACGCCGCTCGGCATGCGGTTCGAACCGGGCAAGGAGACCTTCGCGCCCTCGGACAGCACCGGCTGGCACGTCGCGACGACCGAGTGGGACAAGGGCATCGTCCGGTTCTACTGGGACGGCAAGCTCGTCTCGTCGACCACCAAGGCGGTGCCGACGACGGCCTTCCGCGTGACCATGCAGGCGGAGACCACCACGAACGGCGGGGCGATCCCGGCGAGCGCGGTCGGGCACGTCAGCGTGGACTGGATCGCGATCTGGAACTGACCGGGCGCCGGCGCCGCTGACCGACGCGGGGACCGGGGCGGCCGCGGCCGCTCAGCGG
>NZ_MJGQ01000003.1:8630-9992 GCF_001865095.1 Curtobacterium sp. MCBA15_013
GCGGCCGCGGCCGCTCAGCGGGTGCGGCCGCGCAGCCGTCCGATGCCCAGCACGACGGCGACGACCACCAGGCCGAGCAGGAGCCCGACCACCGCCGACACCGCGGTGTCCACGATCCACGTGACGACCGGCCCGGTCGCCTCGATGCCGTGCTCGATCGCGTGCAGCAGGTCGTACGGGCCGTGCCAGAAGGTCTCCGCCAGGTTCGCGATCACGAGGTGTCCGCCCACCCAGAGCATGGCCACCGTGCCGACGACGCCGATCACACGGAACACGGTCGGCATGGCGCGGACGATCCGCGCGCCCGTCCGTCTCGTGCGACGGACGCTGTTCTTCATCATCTGCAGCCCGATGTCGTCGATCTTCACGAGCAGGGCCACGGCGCCGTAGACCGCCCCGGTCATGACGAGCCCGATGACGATGAGCGCGCCGAGCGTCGGCCAGAGCCCGAGGTCGGGGTCGAGTCCGGCGAGGGCGATGAGCATGATCTCGGTGCTGAGGATGAGGTCCGTGCGGATCGCCCCGAACACGAGCTTCGGCTCGGCGACGGTCTCCTCGGACTCGCTGACGTGGTGCGCGCCGAACCACTCGGTGACCTTCTCGGCCCCCTCGAAGCACAGGTAGGTGCCGCCGAGCAGCAGCAGCCACGGCAGCACCCACGGCGCGAACGCGGTGAGCAGCAGCGCGAGCGGGATGATGATGACGAACTTGTTGAAGAGGCTGCCGAGTGCGATCCGCCCCACGACCGGCAGCTCGCGCGCGGGCGAGAGCCCCTGCACGTACTGCGGGGTCACCGCGGCGTCGTCGATCACGACGCCAGCGGTCTTGGCGCTGGCCTTGAGGGCCGCGGAGAGCACGTCGTCGACGATGGCGAGCAGACCGACTGACATGCGCTCAGACTAGGGCCTCGGCGCGTCCCGTCGGCGCAGGGTCTGCGAGGGGGACTCCCCGTACACCTCGGCGTAGTACCCGGAGAACCGCCCGAGGTGGTTGAACCCCCACGACAGCGCGACCTCGGCGACCGTCACACGCTCGGGGTCGCCCGCGAGCAGTTCGGCGCGGACCCCGTGCAGCCGGGCCTCGCGCAGGAACTGCATCGGCCGGACGCCGACGTTCCGCTGGAAGGCGGCCTGCAGTCCCCGTGCGCTCACCCCGGCAGCAGCGCTCACCTGGGCGACCGTGAGCGGCCGGCGGGCGTTCGCGACCATCCACTCCTTGGCGAACCGGATCGTCGACGACCCGACCGCCACCGTGGGTGCCGACGACGGCGTCGCGTCGAACGCCGCCGCCACGGCGTCCGCGATCGACTGGTTCCAGCGTGCGCGGACCGTCTCCGGCGCGGTCGGGTCCAGGAGGCGCGGT
>NZ_MJGQ01000003.1:10606-11018 GCF_001865095.1 Curtobacterium sp. MCBA15_013
TCCAGGAGGCGCGGTGCGGCCTCGCCGATCCGGCTGCGGAGCAGCCGCAGCGCGTCCACCCCCAGCGTGCGGCGGAACGCGAGCTGCCGCGGCTCGTCGTCGCCGCGGCGCGCGGCGGCGATCGACTCGAGGAACGCGCCACCGAACCGGACCGAGTGCTGTCCCGAGGGGAGCCCCTCGAACGTGAAGTCGCGACCGACCGGGTACATCACCGGGATGCCGGGCAGCAGCTGCACCGGGTCGCGGGTCCCGGTGTCGATCGTCATGCCGGGGCCGGTCGCCCACGCCAGGACGTAGTCGTGACCGGGGACGATCGTGCCCCACCGTCGTGCCGCCACGTCCGAGGTGCCCACCGCCACGTCCTGGTCGCCGACGGCCCGGAAGCGGAAGGCGAACCCGTCGCGGGCAGCAT
>NZ_MJGQ01000003.1:11684-18392 GCF_001865095.1 Curtobacterium sp. MCBA15_013
CCGTCGCGGGCAGCATCGCCGATGTGGATGTCACGGCTGTCGTACACCCGCTCGTACAGCGCCACGGCGTCGTCGAGGGAGGACCCCCGGCGATCGACGTGGATCGGCGCGACATCGTGGACCACGTCCGACCAGTGTCGCGCATGTCGTCCCCGATCGGTCACATCGCGACGCAGTTCGCGCACCCGACCACGGACGCGACTGCGTTCGGCGGCTGTTCCGTACGGGCTGCCAGACGCGGCCGAGGACGGTGAGGACAGCGGCGGATCCGTCGCTCGGACGGAGGACCACATGTACTTCCACGCACAGACCTGGATCAACGAGATCGCCGACGGCGAACCGGACCCCGCGGCCGCCAACGCCCTGCAGGAGGGACTCGGCGGGCAGTTCGGCGAGATGCGCACGATGATGCAGTACCTGTTCCAGGCGATGAACTTCCGGGGTCCGGCCGCGAAGCCGTTCCGCGACCTCATCCAGGGCGTCGGGACCGAGGAGATCAGCCACGTCGAGCTCATCGGCACGACGATCTCGCGGCTGCTCGACGGTGCTCCCGAGTACTCCGGCAAGCTCACCGACCCGCTCGACACCCCCGGGGCGAAGGGGGCGACCCCGCTGCACATCGCGCTCGACACGGGCAACATCCACCACTACCTCGTCGGTGCCCAGGGAGCCCTGCCGGTCGACGCGGCCGGGAACCCGTGGAGCGGCAGCTACGTGTACAACTCCGGCAACCTGCCGCTCGACCTGCTGTACAACCTCATGCTCGAGTCGACCGGCCGCCTGCAGAAGTGCCGGATCTACGAGATGACCGACAACCCCACCGCTCGCAGCACCATCGCGTACCTGATCGTGCGCGACCAGGCGCACGAGAACGCCTACGCGAAGGCGCTCGAGGCCCTCGGCGTCGACTGGGGGAAGCTCCTGCCGATCCCGAAGACCAACGCCGAGGCGTTCCCCGAGGTCAAGGCGCTCGTCGACCTGGGGCTGCAGAGCAAGCAGTACAGCTTCGACCTCGACGGTGCGTCCGAGGCCGCGAAGATCTTCCGCGGCGCCTCCCCGTCGAACGACGGCACCGACCTCGACGCGTCCGAGCAGGCACCCGCCGGGGTGCCGTCGTTCATCGCGCCGGAGCGGCTCGAGGAGTTCGCGCCGGGGCTCGACGCCGATCTGCTCGCGCTCATCCAGCAGACCGCGGAGCTCGAACTCGACCAGGCCGAGACGCCGGTGTACGGCCCCGTCGCCTGACCGGTCTCAGTCGAGGCAGAACTCGTTGCCCTCGACGTCCTGCATGACGATGCACGACTCGTTGACCTCGTCGGCGAGCATGCGGCGGAACTGCGTGGCGCCGAGGGCGACGAGCCGGTCGCTCTCGGCGTCGAGGGCGGCGAGCCGTTCGGCGCCGACGAGCCCGCTGCCGACCCGGACGTCGAGGTGGACGCGGTTCTTCACGACCTTGCCCTCCGGCACGCGCTGGAAGAACAACCGTGGGCCGACTCCGGTCGGGTCCACGCAGGCGAACGCCGACCCGCGGTGCTCCGGGGGCAGCGCCCGGTCGAAGGCGTCCCACGAGTCGAACCCCTCCGGTGGTGGCGGCACCACGTAGCCGAGGACCTCGCACCAGAAGCGCGCCACCCGCTCGGGGTCCGCGCAGTCGAACGTCACCTGCACCTGCCGCACCGTCGCCGTCATGGCGCCACTGTACGTCGTGGGCGCCACCACGCGCCGGGCCGCCACCGCCGTCGGGAGGCGCGCCGCGCCTCCCGGGTCAGAGGGTGGAACCCTCGAGCCGCACCCGGTCGCCGCGGTACCGGTCGAAGACGGTCTGGACCGGCACGCCGTCGAGGTCGTGGTACGTGACCTCGCGCACGATGAGCGGCGCGCCGACCTCGGTACCGAGCATCTTCGCCGTGTGGGCGTCGGCCGCCTCGCTGCCGATGGTGACGAGCACCTCGCCGCGCGACGCGTCGAAGAAGTCGCGGAGCACCGTCGTCATGTTGATCGGCCCGGACAGGGTCTCGGGGGAGTGCGTGTAGCGCACCGAGAAGTAGGCGGCGCGGAGTCCGATCACGTCGTCGTCGGTGACGAGCAGGTTCTCGATCATCCGGACGTGGTCCTCGTCGATGCGGAGCCGTTCGCGCACGAGCGGGAAGCTCGGCACGATGCGGTCCTCGAAGCGCTCGACGTAGACGTGCTCGCTGTCGGCGTCGATGTCGGTGAGGGGCACGACGACCCCGCGGTGCGTGACCTTCGTCCCGACGCGCGGCCGGCGCTCGAGGAACCCGGTGTCCCGGAGCTGCGCGAGCGCGGCGCGGACGGACCCGCGGCTGGTGTCGAACAGCGTGACGAGGTCCTCTTCGGCGAGGGGAGCGTCGGGTGCGATGTGCCCCTCGCGGATCGAGGCGGTGATGAGGTCGCGGACCCGTCTCGCCGAGATCTGTCGGCCGCGTGAGGACCCGCCCTTCGCGCGCGGGTGGTCGGACAGCGTGTCGCTCATCGTGACTCCGATCGTCGCAGGATCTCACCGCCACGATGCGGCTCGGGTGCAGTGAGTATACGACGCTCGTCGCGCAGGGCAACGGATTCCTCCGAACCGCGCAAACGGCGTGAACGGTCGGACGAAGTCGCTCTCACCTGGGCTTTCCTTTCGCCGCTGGTCGCTTAATGATCCGGTTACACCCGGAGCGGTCGTCGGAAACGAACGATCGCGAGCATTGCTGACCACCACCCGATGCGACGGAAGGCCGGCACATGACCGTGAGAGAGCCCGACATCGTCGACGATGCGACCCGTGCGGAGGCCGAGCGTCTCGCCGCCCTCGACACCTCGTTGACGACGAGGCGACGAAGCGTCCGGGAGCGCCTCTGGTTCCTGCGCCCGGCCGGACTGACCGTCGCCAACGTCCTGGTGTTCGTCCTCGTCTCGTTCTTCCTCGTGCAGCTCATCCCCGGTGACCCGGTCGTGTCGGCCACCGGCGGACGCCTGTCCGGCGCCGAGCTCGAGCAGGCGCGGGAGTCCTACGGGCTGACCGGCTCGTGGATCCAGCAGCTCGGCACCTACCTGACGCAGCTCGCCCACCTCGACTTCGGCACGTCGATCGCCACCGGCCGACCGGTCGCGCAGGACCTCGCGACCCGGGTCCCGGCGACGCTCGAGCTCGTGTTCTGGGGGCTGCTCCTCGCCTCGGCGGTGTCGCTCGTGACCGCGCACTTCATCGTCACCCACCGCCGCAACCGCTTCGCGAAGCTGCTCACCGCCTACGCCCGGTCGGCGGGCGCGCTGCCCGAGTACGTCATCGGCATCGCGTTCCTCTTCGTCTTCTACGCCGAGCTGCACTGGGCCCCGGCGCCGAGCGGCCGCCTCGACCCGCTGCTCATCGCGCCGCCCACCGTGACGAACTTCCCGATGGTGGACGCGCTCATCGCCGGGGACCCGGCAGCCCTCGCGTCGTACGCGCAGCACCTCGCGCTGCCCGTCGTCGTGATGGTCGTCGCGCACTCCCCGCTGCTCATCAAGATGCTCATCGTCAACCTGGACCAGGCGATCGACGACCCCGCCACCCGGTTCCGTGTGGCGTCCGGAGCGTCCCGCCGGACGGTCCTCGCGAGCATCTACCGCCGGGCGCTCCCCTCGGCGGTCGCCACGCTCGGCATGCTGTTCGGCCTGTTCCTCGGCGGCGCGGTGGTCCTCGAGTCGCTCTTCGGTCTCGGCGGACTCGGGCAGTACGCCGTGGACGCGGTGAACGCCTCCGACGTCTTCGCGCTGCGGTCGTTCCTCCTCGTCACCGCGGCGATGTGCCTCGTCATCTACCTCGTCACGGACATCGTCACGATGCTCCTCGACTCGAGGCGGCGCGCCGGCGTCGCCGGGAAGGACGCCTGATGGCGCTCGACACCCCCACCGCGCTGCCCGAGCCGACGACCACCGGAGCGGGGAGCACCCGCTCGACGCAGGACGGTCGCGTCGGTCGACCGGCCGGGCGCACCGGCTTCGTCCTGCGGCTCGTCCCCTTCGCCGTGCTCGTCGTGCTCGCGGTCGTCGGGCCGTACCTGATGAACCACCCGGCCACGTCGGTGGTCGGCGGGCAGTCGGAGGCCCCGTCGGGGGAGTTCTGGTTCGGCACGGACGCGAACGGCCTCGACGTCTACTCCCGGGTGATGACCGCGTTCCGCCTCGACATCGTGATCGCGATCTGCATCACGGTCATCGCCACCGTCGTCGCCATCGTGATCGGGCTGGTCTCGGGCATGTACCAGGGCGACCGCACCGTGCTCGGGTTCGCGGCCCGACTGCTGGGGCGCGCCGTCGACCTCGTGCAGTCGATCCCGGTGATGATCGCCGGACTCGTGATCGTGTCGTTCTTCGGACGCAACGCCGTGGTGATCACGCTCGCCCTCGCGATCGTCCTCATCCCGTTCCAGGCGCGGCTGATGCGCACCGAGGTCCTCCGCACGCGGTCGGACGGCTACGTCGACGCCGCCCGGATGTCCGGCGAGTCCGAACTGCGCCTGCTCCTCCGGCACGTGCTGCCGAACTCCGCCCGGACGACGATCGAGAACACCTCGACGATCTTCGGGATGGCGATCATCTTCTGCGCCGCCCTCGGCTTCCTCGGCGTCGGCATCCCGACACCGACCGCGGAGTGGGGCACCATGCTCGCCGCCGGTGCCCCGGACGCCGCGGTGGGGCGGTGGTGGCCGGTGCTCTTCCCTGCTGCCGCCCTCGGCCTCTCCGTCTGGTCCGCCTCGGTCCTGGTCGCGGCCTTCGTCGGCCGGTCGCGGGTCTGACGGCGACCACCCGCCCCACGCGCCCCCTCCTCCCCACCCACACCGTCCCTCCCGTCCCATCCCCTTCCCCAGGAGACCCCTGCCCATGCTGAACATGAAACGCACCATCGCCGCCGCCGCGATCGCGGTCGTCGGCGCCCTCGGTCTCGCGGCCTGCAGCGCCGGCGGGAACGCCGCCTCCAGCGCCTTCGTCATCGTCACCGCGGCCCAGCCGCAGAGCTTCTCGTACGAGACCAGCGCCACCGGGTACGAGGCCGCCGAGTTCTTCAAGAACACCGGAGCCTCGCTCATCCGCAACGAGTACGTCGACGGCACCGGCGGTCAGGCCGAGCACGAGGACTACAACACGTTCGCCCCGGTCCTCGCGAAGAGCTACGACGTCTCGGACGACGGCCTCACCTACACGTTCCACCTCGACACGGACGCGAAGTCGACGGCGGGCAACGCACTCACCGCCGACGACGTGATCTGGAGCATCCAGCGCAAGTTCGCCGTCGAGACGAGCATCGTGCCGTTCATCAGCGCCCCGTTCATCACGAAGCCGGACCAGTTCGCGAAGGTCGACGACGAGACCGTCACCCTCACGCTCGACAAGGCGAGCTACGGCTACACGGCGCTGTCCCTGCTCGCGAACGTCGGCTACAACATCTACGACGCGAAGGTCCTCAAGGAGCACACCACGTCGAGCGACCCGTGGGCCGTGAAGTGGTCGGGCACGCACCCGAACTTCGGCTTCGGGGCCTACAAGGTGGACACCTACACGCCCGGTGAGCAGACGATCTACACCGCGAACGCCGGGTACGCCGAAGGCAAGCCGTCGATCGCCCGGATCGTCCAGCGCGTGGTCGCGGACGCCGGCCAGCGCGCCAACCTGGTGAAGTCCGGCGACGCGCAGATCGCGGCCCAGCTCCGTCCGGCCGACCAGGTCGAGCTCAAGGACGCCGACGCCGCGCAGGTGTTCGACGTGCCGACGAACGCGTACGTGTACATGCCCCTCCTCACCACGAAGGGCACGTTCGAGGACGTCGCCGTCCGCCGCGCACTCGCCGCGGCGATCCCCTACGACAAGATCAACGAGAACGTCTACCACGGTCGGGCCGACTCCATCTCGAGCATCCTCTCCGACGCCGACCCGGGCTTCGACGGCAGCGGGCTCACGGCCAACGAGACCGACCCGGCCGAGGCGAAGAAGATCCTGGCCGACGCCGGGTACACCGACCCGGTGCAGTTCACCCTCACCGTGAACAACTCCGTCCCGGACCTGCAGGAGACCGCCGTCCAGATCCAGACCGCGGTGAAGGACGCCGGCTTCGACATGACCATCGACACGGTCAACTCGTCGACCTTCCAGGCCGGACTCGCCGCGAAGACGTTCGAGGCGTCCCTCGGTCGCGACTACGCGGTCGTGCAGTCGCCGCCCTACGTCCTGTCGCTCTTCTACACGCCGGGCTCCGCCATCAACTGGCCGGACTTCGACAACGCCGAGCTCAACCAGGCCATCGCGGACGGCAACGCCGCGGGCGACCCGACCGGGGCCGAGGCGGGCAAGTACTGGAACGCCGCGCAGAAGGTCCTGCAGGACCAGATGCCGACGATCTACATCAACTACGTGCAGCCGCTCAACGCCTTCGCGAAGGACGTCGACGGGTACGTGTTCCGCTCCGACAACGTCATCGACTACTCGCAGCTGCAGCTCGCCTCGAGCTGAGCGACGACAGGGAGACACCATGAACGACCAGTCGGCCCCGGTCCTCCGGGTCACGGACCTCAACGTCACCTACGGCACGAACCACGCCGTCCGCCACGCCGACCTCGTGGTCCGGCGCGGGGAACGCGTCGCCGTCGTGGGTGAGTCGGGCTCCGGCAAGACGAGCCTCGCGGGCGCCATCGCCGGGTTCCTCGACGCCGGGACCGTCGAGGTCGA
>NZ_MJGQ01000003.1:19056-19627 GCF_001865095.1 Curtobacterium sp. MCBA15_013
CGCCGGGACCGTCGAGGTCGAGACCCTCGAGCTCGACGGCAGCTCGATCGAGCGGACCGGGCCGGCCGGTCGGATCCCGGTCCGGACCCCCGGGCTGTCGATGATCTTCCAGGACGCGATGTCGTCCCTCGACCCGGTGTGGACGATCGGCAGCCAGCTGGTCGCCGTGCTCCGGGCCACCGAGCGGGTGTCGAAGCGACGCGCCACCGCCGATGCCCTCGAACGGCTCCGTGCCGTGGGCATCACCGACCCGGACCGGGTCATGGGTGCCGAGCCGCACGAGCTCTCCGGGGGGATGCGGCAGCGCGTGATGATGGCCATCGCGCTCGCCTCGAAGCCCGCACTGCTCATCGCCGACGAACCCACGAGCGCGCTCGACGCATCGCTCGCCGTCGGTGCGATGCAGCTCATGGTCGACCTCGCCGAGCAGGAGGGGACGGCGGTGCTCGTGATCACGCACGACATCGAGCTCTGCCGGCGCTTCACCGACTTCGTCGTCGTCATGTACCAGGGCGAGATCGTCGAGCAGCTGCCGTCCTCGCGACTCGACGAGGCCACCCACCCGTACACC
>NZ_MJGQ01000003.1:20312-20566 GCF_001865095.1 Curtobacterium sp. MCBA15_013
GAGGCCACCCACCCGTACACCCGTGGACTGCTCGAGTGCGTGCCGACCCTGGCGTCCGCACGGCTCGACGAACTGCCGACGCTCGAGTCGGTCCGCGCCCGACTGGAAGGAACGGCGGCATGACCGGCATCCGCATCGAGGCCACCGGGGTCGCCCGGCGCTACGGCCGCAAGACCGCCGTCCGGGACGTCTCGTTCGTCCTCGGCGCGAGCCAGCGCGTCGGCATCGTGGGGGAGTCCGGCTCGGGCAAGTCC
>NZ_MJGQ01000003.1:21256-21604 GCF_001865095.1 Curtobacterium sp. MCBA15_013
GAGTCCGGCTCGGGCAAGTCCACGATGGCGAAGATCGTCACCGGACTCGAGCGGGCCTCCGCCGGCACGATCACCGTGGACGACCGGGACCTCCGGTCGATCATGTCGACGCGTGCCGGTCGGCTCGAGTACCGACGACGGGTGCAGCTCGTCGCCCAGGACACCACCTCGACGTTCGACCCGCGACACCGCATCCGCGAGTCGCTCCGGACGCCGGCGCAGATCCTCGGCGGGCACGACGTCGCCGGTGCGGACGCCGCGATCGGCGAGATCACCACGGAGCTCGGCATCGACCCGAGCTGGGTCGACCGGTACCCGTCCGAACTCTCCGGCGGCCAGCGGCAGCGC
>NZ_MJGQ01000003.1:22248-22979 GCF_001865095.1 Curtobacterium sp. MCBA15_013
TCCGGCGGCCAGCGGCAGCGCATGTCGATCGCCCGGGCGCTGGTCGTCCGACCCGACCTGCTCGTGTGCGACGAGGCCGTCTCGGCGCTCGACGTCTCGGTGCAGGGCGTCGTCCTCAACCTGCTCAAGCGCTACTCGAACGACCACGGCGCCGGCCTCATGTTCGTGTCGCACGGGCTGCCGGCGACCGCGTTCATCACGGGCGAGCTCGTCGTCATGAACCAGGGCGAGGTGGTCGAGTCCGGCCGCACGCTCGAAGTCCTCGAACACCCCAGACACCCGTACACGCAGAAGCTCGTCGACGCCCACCTGGCCGTCGAGGAGCCCGTGGCGTAGTCCCTCCCGGACGCGCCCGCCCTCCCACACGAAAGGCTCCACATGTTCCACCTCGGATGGTTCCTCGGCAACGGCTTCGGCATCCAGGCCTGGTCGGACACGAACGGCGACGGTCCCTGGACCGGCACGAACGTGACCGACTGGATGAAGCCCGACATCTACATCGACCTCGCGAAGAACCTCGAGCGCGGCGGCTTCGACTACATCCTCATCGAGGACACCGCGATGGTCGAGGACTCGTACCGCGGCACCGCCGACACCTCGCTGCGGCGCGGTTTCATGGCGCCGAAGAACGACCCCATGCCGCTCGTCCCGCTCATGACGCAGGCCACGAAGCACATCGGCATCGTCCCGACGTTCTCGACGATCCAGTACCCGCCGTACCTCGCCGCACG
>NZ_MJGQ01000003.1:23648-24878 GCF_001865095.1 Curtobacterium sp. MCBA15_013
GACGCTCGACCACCTCACCGAGGGGCGCATCGGCATGAACGTCGTGACGAGCGTCACCGACCGCGTCGCCCAGAACTACGGCTACGAGCAGCACCTCGACCACGACGAGCGCTACCGGATGGCGATCGAGTGGGCCGACGTCGTCAAGGCCCTGCAGGGGTCCTGGGAACCGGGGGCCGTGGTCGCCGACCCGGTCGCGGGCGTCTACGCCGACCACACGAAGGTGCATCCGATCGACCACCGCGGCGAGTTCTTCCGGTCGCGCGGGCCGCTCAACACGATCCCGGGGCCGCAGGGCGTCGTCCCGATCTGCTCGGCCGGTGGATCGGAGATGGGCCGGCAGCTCGCCGCGCTCCACGACGACACGATGATCGCCCTGTCGAAGACGCCCGAGAGCGCGAAGGCGTACCGCGACGACATGCGCGCCCGGGTCGCCGCCGCCGGCCGGAACCCGGACGACGTGAAGTTCCTGTTCATCGTCACGCCGACCATCGCCGCCACCGACGCCGAGGCGCAGGCCGCGTCGGAGGCCGCCCGGCTCGCGATGTCGTCGGACAAGGCGATCGAGTACAACCTCTGGAACATGTCGTACACGTCCGGTGGTCGCATCGACTTCGGGGCGATCGACCCGGACACCCGGGTCGAGGACATCGACATCTCGAAGCAGAACGGCGAGTACACCTCGATCGAGAAGCTCTTCGAGGGCCAGCAGGGCCGCACGCTGCGCGAGGTCGTCGCCTCGTCGCACCAGGTGAACGACCTCGGGTTCGTCGGCTCGCCGGACACCGTCGCGGCGAAGATGGGCGAGTTCATGGAGCACGTCGGCGGCGACGGCTTCCTCGTCTACATGCCGACGACCCGCCTCAACATGGCGATGGTGGCCGACGGCCTCTCCCCGGCCCTGCGCCGCCGGGGGCTCATCCGCGACGAGTACACCGGCACGACGCTCCGCGAGAACCTGCGGGCGTTCTGATGCCGGGCGCCCCGGCGCTGTTCGAGGCGATCGAGCTGCGCGGCACCCGGTTCCGCAACCGGCTCTGGGTGCCCGCGCTGACGATGTTCACGGTGGAGGCCCGGGACGGCATGCCCACCCCGTTCCACCACGTGCACCTCGGCGGGCTCGCGCTCGGCGGCGCCGGAGCGATCGTCGCGGAGTGCACCGCCGTCACCCCGGAGGGCCGGGTCACGCCGTACGACCTCGGGCTCTGGGACGACGCGCAGCGCGACGCC
>NZ_MJGQ01000003.1:25544-25968 GCF_001865095.1 Curtobacterium sp. MCBA15_013
GACGACGCGCAGCGCGACGCCTGGCGCCCGACCACCGCGTTCGTCCGCGACCAGGGCGTCCGCATCGGCATCCAGCTGAGCCACGGCGGTCGCAAGTCGTCCACCGGGCGGAGCTGGGACCGGGTCCGCGGCACCGTGCCCGTGGCGGACGGCGGGTGGCCCGTCGTGGGACCGTCCACCGTGCCGTACACCGGGTACGCGGCCCCGCGGGAACTCAGCACCGACGAGGTCCGCGGGATCCACCGGGCGTTCGTCGCGGCGGGCGTCCGGGCGCGCGACGCGGGGTTCGAGTTCGTCGAGCTGCACGCCGCGCACGGGTTCCTGCTGCACCAGTTCCTCTCCCCGCTCGCCAACACGCGCGACGACGAGTACGGCGGCTCGCTGCACGGACGGGCCCGCCTCCTGCTCGACGTCGTCCGCGACC
>NZ_MJGQ01000003.1:26700-27000 GCF_001865095.1 Curtobacterium sp. MCBA15_013
CGCTTCTCGGCGACCGACTGGGTCCCCGGGGGCTGGACCGAGCAGGACACGGCGACCACGGCCTCCTGGGCGGTGGCCGCCGGCGCGGACCTGTTCGACGTGTCCACCGGCGGGATGGTCCCGGACGCCGAGATCCCGGTGTTCCCGGGCTACCAGGTCGGGCACGCGGAACGGCTGCGGGCCGCCACCGGTGCACCGGTCGGCGCGGTGGGGCTGGTCACCACCGCCGACCAGGCCGAGGCGGTCGTCGCCGAGGGCCGGGCGGACGTCGTGTTCGTCGGCCGCGAGTTCCTGCGCGAC
>NZ_MJGQ01000003.1:27686-28360 GCF_001865095.1 Curtobacterium sp. MCBA15_013
CGCGAGTTCCTGCGCGACCCGCGCTTCGGACTCCGCGCCGCCGCCGAGCTCGGCGCCTCCATCGACTACCACCCGCTGCCGTACCACCGGGCGCAGCACCGTCCGGCACCACACCACCTCCCACGGAAGGCACACCCATGTTCCACCTCGGTTGGTTCCTCGGCTACGGCTTCGGTGTCTACGGCTGGAACGGGCAGTGGTCCGGCAACGTCCGCCACGACGTCGCCAACCCGCAGCTCTTCGTCGACGCCGCCACCTCGCTCGAGCGGGCCGGGTTCGACTTCATGATGCTCGAGGACTCGTCCGTCCTCCCCGACGTGTTCGGCTCCTCGTTCGAGCACTCGCTGCGCTCCGCGATCGTGCGGCACGACCCCATGCCGCTGGTCCCGCTGCTCGCCGCCGCGACGAAGCACCTCGGCATCATCGCGACCGCCGCGACGCCCTTCTACCCGCCGTTCCTCGCGGCCCGGCTGATGTCCACGCTCGACCACCTGACGCACGGCCGTGTCGGCATCAACCTCGTCACGGCCTCACCGCACGCGGCCGCGCAGAACTACGGCTACGACCAGCACTTCGAGCACGACGAGCGGTACGCGATGGCCGACGAGTGGATCGACGCGGTCCGGGCGCTCTGGGACACGTGGGACGCCGACGCCCTCGTGCTCGACGAGGCG
>NZ_MJGQ01000003.1:29000-29643 GCF_001865095.1 Curtobacterium sp. MCBA15_013
GTGCTCGACGAGGCGACCGGCGTCTTCGCCGACCACACGAAGGTGCGGTACGCCGACTTCGCGGGGAAGTACTACCGCACCCGTGGGCCGCTCAACACGGTCGCCAGCCCCCAGGGACACCCCGTGGTCTGCCAGGCCGGCGGCTCCCCGGCGGGTCGCGACCTCGGCGCGCGCAACGCCGACACGCTCATCGCCTCGGCACCGGGCGTCGACGCCATGCGCGAGTACGTCGACGACATGCACCGACGGATGGTCGGGTTCGGCCGCGAGGAGACGGACGCGAAGATCCTGTTCCTCGTCGAGCCCGTGCTCGCCGACACCGACGACGAGGCCGAGGCGAAACAGGCCCGACAGCTCGCCGCCACCCGGGAGAACATCGACGCGCAGCTGGCGAACCTGTCGTACACGTCGGGGTTCGACTTCGCGCAGTTCGACCTCGACGAACCGCTGCCGGCGGATCTCAAGGGCAAGAGCAACGGGCACCAGAGCGTCATCGAGGCGTTCCTGGCGAAGGCCGACGGCAAGACGCTCCGCGAGGCCCTCCCCGCGCAGCGCGACACCACGGGATCGGTCCGGCTCGTCGGCAGCCCCGAGACGGTCGCCGACCAGATGGAGGAGGCGATCGCCGCCTCCGGCGCCGACG
>NZ_MJGQ01000004.1:0-88526 GCF_001865095.1 Curtobacterium sp. MCBA15_013
TTCCCGACAGACGATCGGGAATCAAACTGAATACTTCAGCTTGTACTGAGGGAACGGTTTTGATCCAGGATTTGGGTCGAAGGTGTTCCGGTGGTCATAGCGAGAGGGAAACGCCCGGTCACATTCCGAACCCGGAAGCTAAGCCTCTCAGCGCCGATGGTACTGCAAGGGGGACCTTGTGGGAGAGTAGGACGCCGCCGGACTCAACGTTGCAACACCAGGGAACCCCTGACCACCACGTGGTCAGGGGTTTTCTGCGTTTCCCGGCGCGTTATGATCGGCCGAAGAACGAAGGGGACCGATGACTGAGCAGCTCGATCGAGCAGCGATCGACCCGGGTCCGGTGTGGCCGGTGTTGACCGATGCGACGAGGTCCGCCCTGCGCGAGATCCTCGTGCACGGTGTGCTCTCCCGTGCGGAGATCGCTCGGTCGCTCGGCCTGTCGCGGGCGAGCCTCACGCGGGCCGTGCGGACGCTCCAGGAGCACGGGTTCGTGATCGAGGTCGGTACGGGGGTGCGTGGCGCCACCGGTCGGCCGTCGGAGCTCCTCCGGACGAGCGAGGGCGTGTGGGAGTTCGTGGGCGTGAAGCTCACGCAGGACCGCCTGTACGCGGCGGTCACGGACCTCGCGGGACGGGTGCTCGCCCTGCACGAGGAAGTGCTGCGCGACGCATCGCCCGACGCGCTCGTGGCCCAGGTCGGCGAGGTCGTCGACCGGCTCCGGGCCGCGTCGCCGGCGATCTGCTCGCTGGGCGTCTCGGTGCCCGGCGACGTGGTCACCCGTGACGGCGTGACCCTGGTCGAGGTGTCGCAGTTCCTCGGCTGGCGGGACGTCCCGCTGTCGGACATGCTCGAGAGCCGGACGGGGCTCGTGACCTTCACGGTGAACGACGTCGACGCGCTCACGGCCAAGGAGCACTGGATCGGCGCCGGCGCGGGCGTCACCTCGATGGCACTCGTCACGGTCGGGGCGGGCGTCGGGTTCGGGCTCGTCACGAACGGCGAGGTGTCGGAGGGCGCCCACGGTCGGTTCGGTCGCGTCGGGCACCTGCCCGTGTACGGCGGCGGTCCGGACTGCGGGGTCGGGCACGCGGGCTGCGTGTCGAGCTACCTGCCGAGCTCCATCGTGGCGCGGAACGCCGGCCACGAGGACGCTGGGTACGACGCGGTGGTCGACCTGGCCCGCGCGGGGGACGAGCAGGCGCTCCAGGCCCTCCGCGACGCCGGCACGGCCCTGGGTGTGCTCCTGTCGACGGTGGTGACGCTGGTGGACCCGGAGACCATCGTGCTGACCGGCGACGGCCTGCCCGTGTACGACCTCGCCCGCGCCGAGGTGGACGCGGCGTTCTGGCAGGGCCTCCGCCCGTACGAGCCCGCCGTGACCATCGTCGTGCAACCGTTCGAGTTCTCCGAGTGGGCGCGTGCGGCTGCGGTCCTCGCGGTCCGCCGGCTCCTCCGCTTCTGACTTAGTTACCCGAGTTGACAAACGCCTTCGACGGGCGGGATGCTGGTCCGGTCCACCCGTCGAAGGAGATGTCGTGACCCCTGCTCGTTCCGTGCCCTGGCCCACCGAGGACCTGTCGTTCGGTGGTGACTACAGCCCCGAGCAGTGGCCGCGCTCGGTGTGGGACGAGGACGTCCGACTCATGCGCGAGGCCGGTGTGAACCTCGTCACGGTCGGGGTCTTCTCGTGGGGGCTCCTCGAGCGGTCACCGGGGGAGTACACCTGGGACTGGCTCGACGACGTGCTCGACCTGCTGCACGACAACGGCATCGCGGTGGACCTCGCGACACCGACCGCCGCCCCGCCGAACTGGCTGCTCACGGCGCACCCCGAGATCCTGCCCGTCGACGCGACCGAACGCCGCGAGCGTCCCGGTGGCCGGCTCGGCTGGTGCCCGGCCTCGCCGGTGTTCCGTGAGCACGCGCTCCGGATCGCCGGTGCCCTGGCCGAACGGTACGGGGAGCACCCCGCGGTCCGGCTCTGGCACGTGAGCAACGAGCTCGGCGGCGGGAACGGCCGCTGCTACTGCGATGTCTCGGCAGCCGACTTCCGGCGCTGGCTCCGCGCGCGGTACGACGACGTCGACGCAGCGAACGCCGCGTGGGGCACCGCCTTCTGGGGGCACACCTACACGTCGTTCGACGAGGTCTCCCCGCCGCGCGGCGTCGGTGGGGCCCCGAACCCGGGGCTCGCCCTCGACTTCGAGCGCTACTCGTCGGACGCGCTCCTCGCCCACTTCGAGGCCGAGAAGGCCGTCATCGAGCAGCACTCCGCCGTACCCGTCACGACGAACTTCATGGTGGGCGCCGGTTCCCAGGTCGTCGACTACGCCGAGTGGGCCCGCCACGTCGCGATCCCGGCGAACGACCACTACACGCTGGTCGACGACCCCGACCGCGCCGAGGACCTCGCGGCCGCTGCCGACCGCATGCGCGGGATGACCCGCGACGGCGGTCCGTGGCTGCTCATGGAGCACTCGACCGGTGGCCCGAGCTGGCAGCAGCGGAACCGCGCGAAGGAACCCGGCGAGATCCTCCGCAACTCGCTCGCCCACGTGGCACGCGGGTCGGACGGCGCGCTCTTCTTCCAGTGGCGCGCGTCGACCGCCGGCGCCGAGCAGTTCCACTCCGCGATGGTCCCGCACGCCGGCACCCGGAGCCGCGTCTGGCGCGAGGTCTGCGCCCTCGGCCGCGCACTCCGCGCCCTCGGGCCGGTCCAGGGCGCCCCGGTCGAACGTGCCCGCGTCGCGATCGTCGTGGACGAGGCGTCCGGCTGGGCGCTCCAGTCCGGGCTGAAGCCGCACCGAGGACTCCGGTACGGGGACGAGCTCCGTGCCTGGCACACCGCGTTCTGGCGCCGCCAGGTCCTGACCGACGTCGTCCCGCTCGACGCCGACCTGTCCGGGTACGACGTCGTGGTGCTCCCGACCCTCTTCGTCGTCGACGACGCGGCCGCGGCGCGGATCAGCGCCGTCGTGGAGCACGGCGCGACGCTCCTGGTGACCTACGCCTCGGGGATCGTGGACGAGACCGCGCGGGTCCGCACCGGTGGCTACCCGGGTGCGTTCCGCGACGTGCTCGGCGTGTGGTCGGAGGAGTTCACCCCGCTGCAGCGCGACGAGCGCGTCCTGCTCGACGACGGCACGGTCGTCACCGACTGGGCGGAGGACGTGGTCGTCGAGGACGCCGACGTCGTCCTCCGGCACGTCGACGGGCCGCTCGCGGGCCGCCCCGCGGTCACACGCCGCGCCGCCTGCGGCGGCGCCTGGTACGTCTCGGCGATGCTCGACGCGGACGGGGTGCAACGGATCGTGGACCGGATCGTCGAGGAGCGAGCGATCGCGCGGACCGTCATCGCGCCTCCAGGCCTGGAGGCAGTGCGTCGCGTCCGGCAGGACGGCACCGGGATCCTGTTCCTCCTGAACCACCGCACCGACGACGTCGTCCTGTCGGCTGCCGGGACCGACCTGCTCGACGGCTCCGGGCACGGCCCGGAGACCGTCGTGCCCGCCGGCGGCGTCCGCGTGCTCCTCGAGGAGGCGACGGCATGACCGTCGTGGACGGTGAAGAGGCGCGGCCAGCCGTGCCGGCGGCGGTGACGCGCGTCCACGCGCTGCGCGCGGCCGGGGTGGGTGTCGTCGTCGCGACCCGTGTCGACGGCCTGCCCGAGGTGCTGCACTGGGGGCGGGACGTCGGCGAGGTCGTACCGGAGGACGCGGACGACCTCGTGCTCGCCGTCGCGCGGGCGGTCTCACCGAGTGCGTTCGACGCCCCGTGGCCGGTGACGATCCTGCCCACCGAACAGGACGGGTGGGAGGGGCGGCCCGGGATCGCCGGACAGGTCGGCGGCCGCCCGCTCGTACCGGTGTGGCGCGACGTCGTCGTGCACGTCGAGGGGCAGCTGCTCGTGGTCGACGCTGCGTCGGACGAGGTGGCGCTGCACAGCGAGTTCGCCCTCGACGACGCCGGGGTCCTGCGGGTGCGGCATGCGCTGACGAACAGCGGCACGGCCGACGTCGAGGTGCAGACGCTCGAAGCGGTGCTGCCGGTGGGGGAGCGTGCCGCCGAGGTGCTCGACCTCGCCGGACGGTGGACCCGCGAGCGGACCCCGCAGCGGCGGGCGATGACCGACGGGGTGCACGTGCGCGAGAGCCGTCGGGGGCGGACCGGGCACGACGCCCCGACCCTCACGGTGCTCGGGACCCCGGGGTTCGACGACACCACCGGCGAGCTGTGGGCGGTGCACCCGGCGTGGAGCGCGGACTCCGTGCACCGGTACGACCAGCTCGCCGAGGCCCGTCCCGTGCTCGGCGCGGGTGAGCTCCTGCGCGCGGGCGAGGTCGTGCTCCGTCCGGGCGAGACGTTCACCACGCCCGACACCGTCTTCGTCTGGACCGACGCCGGGCTCGACGGGGTCGCCGCCCGCCTCCACGACTCCCTCCGCGCGCGCCCCGGGCACCCACGGACCCCGCGTCCCGTCGTGCTGAACACCTGGGAGGCCGTCTACTACCGGCAGGAGCTGGAGCCGCTGCTCGCACTCGCGCGGGTCGCTGCCGACGTCGGTGTCGAACGGTTCGTCCTCGACGACGGCTGGTTCACCGGACGCCGCTCCGACACCACGGCCCTCGGCGACTGGACGGTCGACGCCGACGTCTGGCCGCAGGGCCTCGGCCCGCTCGTCGCCGGTGTCCGAGCGCTCGGCATGGACTTCGGGCTGTGGTTCGAGCCGGAGATGGTGAGCCCGGAGTCCGAGCTCGCGGTCGACCACCCGGACTGGCTCCTGCAGGACCCCGGTCGCACCCGGACCTGGCGGCACCAGTACGTGCTCGACCTCGCCCGCGCGGACGTCCGCGAGCACGTGCTCGACCGGATGTCGGCGGTGATCGGCGCGCACCACGTCGACTTCGTGAAGTGGGACCAGAACCGCGACGTCGTGCAGACCGTGCACGCCGGCCGGGTCGGCCTCGACGCGCACACCCGTGGCGCCTACGCGGT
Organism: Curtobacterium sp. MCBA15_013; assembly: GCF_001865095.1. NCBI lineage: Bacteria > Bacillati > Actinomycetota > Actinomycetes > Micrococcales > Microbacteriaceae > Curtobacterium > Curtobacterium sp. MCBA15_013. Next base: position 4,999 of record NZ_MJGQ01000004.1, read on the forward strand.
GATGGACGAGCTCCGTCGCCGACACCCCTGGCTCGAGATCGAGGCGTGCGCGTCCGGCGGCGCCCGGGTCGACCTGGGCGTCCTCGAACGCACCGACCGGGTGTGGGCCTCGGACTCGAACGACGCGATGGAACGGCTGCCGATCCAGCGGTGGACCGAGCTCCTGCTGCCGCTCGAGCTCATCGGGTCGCACGTCGGCCCGGAGGTGTCGCACACCACCGGGCGGCACCTCGACCTCGACTTCCGGATGGCGGTGTCGCTCTTCGGCAGCGCCGGCATCGAGACCGACGTCACCCGGTGCAGCCCAGCGGAGCTCGACCGGCTGCGGGAGTGGACCGCGCTCTACAAGCGGGAGCGGGGACTGCTGCACTCCGGGCGGCTGCACCACGTCGAACTCGGGGACCCCGGGCTCGCGACGACGGCGGTCGTCGCGCGCGATCGGTCGCGCGCCCTCGTGCGGGTCGCTCGGACCGTGACGGGGCCGCGGTCCCTGGCCGTGCCGCTGCGCCTGCGCGGACTCGACCGGGAGCGCCGGTACCGGGTCGCACCGGTGACGGGGCTCCGGGTGCCGAAGGGGGTCGACGTGACCCGGACGCCGTGGATCGAGCGGGGGAGCGTGGAACTGTCCGGCGCGGTGCTCGAGGACGTGGGGGTGCGGCTGCCCGCGCTGGCCCCGGGGACCGCACTCGTGCTCGAGGTGCAGGCGACCGACTGACCGGGGCGGACGGGCCGGGTACGCGCCCGGCCCGTCCACGCCTCAGGGCAGGAGGTCGCCCGCGTGCCGGAGCACCAGGGGCCCGGCCAACGCCTCCACGTCGATGCCCGCCGCGCGCGTGACCTCGAACACCGCCGACTCGCCGGGCAGCAGCGACACCAGCCCCTCGTCGACCCGGGCCGTGGCGACCACCCGGTCCGGGAACAGCGCGAGGTCCCGCACGTACGCCGTCGCCGAGACCGTGACCCGCGCTCCCTCCGGCGTCGCCGCGACGTCGACCGAGAACGGTCGACGCCCGAGGCGCTGGTCGACGACCTCCGCGAAGTCGTGCACCCGCCGCCCCGAGGCCGACCCGGTCACCACGAGCACCTCACCCGTGCGGTCCTGCGGCACCGCGACCTCGACGGGCAGCGTGATCCGGACCGCGTCCGCCGGGTCGACCGAGACGGTCGCCGTGGTCCCGGCGAGGACGGTGCCGTCGAACGCGCGGCGCTCGACGACGACCTCGTCGGTGACAGGCGCACCGCCGGCGTTCACCACGACGACGTCGAGGCCGTCGCCCGCCGTCGACCGCTGGACCGTCGCGAGGACCTCGCGGTAGGCCTTTCGGACCGCGTACCAGACCGGCTTCCGGTGCCCGGCGTGGTCGACGAGTGCCCAGGACACCACGGGCCAGTCGTCGTTGAGCTGCCAGACGACCATGCCGGTGTTGTCCGGCGTGCGGGACCGGAACCACTCCATGCCGAAGCGGATCGCGTGCGCCTGGTTGAGCTGCGCGGCCCAGTGCCAGTCCTCGATGGTCGTCGGCGCCGGGAGGTGCCCGCGCATGCCGTCGGCGAGCTTCCGGTTGCCCTCGTGCGCCTTCTGGTGCACGAGCATCTCGTGGCCGTCCGGGTCGAGCGGCTCGTCGTGCACCACCGCGGTGAGGGTCGACCACGCGGGCGGTCCTTGGAACCCGAACTCGGCGACGAACCGCGGCTGCCAGTCGGCGTAGGCGGTGTAGTCCTTCGTGTTCCAGACGTCCCAGATGTGCACGCTGCCGTTCCGCTCGTCGTTCGGCGTCAGGTACTCGTCGAACGAGAACGGGCTCCCGGGGGTGTACGGCCGGGTCGGGTCGAGCTCCGCGACGATCGCGGGCAGCAGCGAACGGTAGTACCCGTTGCCCCAGGTGCGACCGACGAGCGACGGCCGCCACCCCCACTCGGCGTAGGCCACGAGGTTCTCGTTGTTGCCGTTCCACACCACGAGCGAGGGGTGGGGACTGAGGCGGGTGACGGCCTCGCGGACCTCGGGCTCGACCTCGTCGGCCAGCCAGGGTTCCTCGGCGTAGGCCGCGCAGGCGAACAGGAAGTCCTGCCAGACGAGGATCCCGAGCTCGTCGCACCGGTCGTACAGGTCGTCGGACTCGTAGATCCCGCCGCCCCAGATCCGGAGCAGGTTGACGTTCGCCTCGACCGCGTCGTCGATCCGCTCGGCGTAGCGCTCGGCCGTCATCTCGGTGAGGTACGCGTGGTCCGGGATCCAGTTCGCACCGCGCACGATGACGGGCCGGTCGTTGACGCGCAGGAGGAACGGCGCGCCACCCGCGTCGGCAGCCGTGTCGAGGGTGACGGTCCGGAACCCCACCCGGCCGGTCCAGACGTCGTCGCCGACCTCGACCCGGACGTCGTACAGGGGCTGGTCACCGTGGCCGCGCGGCCACCAGACGGCGACGTCGGGGACCTCGAGCCGCACGACGGCGGAGCCGGTCGTACGCTCCGGTCCGGTCGCGACGGGGCGCGCGCCGACGACCCGGCCGGAGGTGTCGGCGGGGTCGGTGGGGCGGACGGGAGGCGCGGTGTCGGAACCGCGGTGCGCTGCGGACGCGTGGTGCGGGGCCAGGGTGATCCGGGCCTCCAGTCCGGCACCCGCGTCACCACCTGCGGACGCGACGGGCGCGCTGCCGATGGCCTGCGAGAAGGCGCCGGAGGAGCCGGCGAACTCGACGTCGACGTGCGCCGTGAGCACGCCGGTGGTGCCGTCGACGTCGACGAGGGGGCGGACGGCCGCGATGCGGACGCCGCTCCAGGACTCGATGCCGATCGACTTCCAGATGCCGCTCGTCGCGACGTCGACGCCCCAGTCCCAGCCGAAGTTCGACGCGTTCTTCCGGAGCGCGTTGTAGGGGTGGTGGTTGACGTGCGGGAGCTCGCCGCCGTGCAGCTCGGAGAGCCGGACGGCCGCGGGCACGGGCGCGTCGAACGTGACGACGAGCTCGTTCGCGCCCGGTCGGAGCAGGTGTCCGACGGGGAATCGGTACGAGCGGTGCTGGTTCGCGGTGGTGCCGACGACGATGCCGTTGAGCTCGATCGTCGCGAGCGTGTCGAGTCCGTCGGCGACGAGGTCGTGGCGGCGCTCCCCGGTGCCGCCGGCCCAGTCGAACGTCCGCCGGTACCGCCAGACCGTGTCGCCGATCCACTGCGTCGCGGCCTCGCCGTCACCGTCGAAGGGATCGGGGATCTTGCCGCCGCGCAGCAGATCGGTGTGCACGCAGCCGGGCACCACCGCCTGCACCGGGTCGCGGTGAGCATCGGCCTCCGGTGGACCGGCCACCGCCTCGAGGGTCCAGTGGCCGTCCAGTGTCGTGCGCTCCATCGCGCCTCCTCACGTCGTCGTGCAAGCTCTTGACCGGGTTAGTTTAGCCGTGTAACAATCGCGGTCACAACGACCAGGCCTGCGACGGAGCAGACCGAGAGGACAACGATGTCAACACCAAACCGTTCCCGGCGGCTCGCCATCGCGGCCGCGGCCATCCTCACCACCGCGGGACTCGCCCTCACCGGCTGCAGCTCGAGCGGGACCGCGGCGTCGTCCGACTCCGCATCGACCCTGATCGCGTACACCGGACAGTCCGGCGACTACCAGATCAACTACAACCCCTGGTCGCCGTCGAACATCGGTGGCGTCGGGACGATCTACGAGGGCCTGTTCTTCATCACGAACGTGAACACGAAGGACCCGAAGCCGCTGCTCGGCAAGAGCTACGAGTGGAACGCCGACGGCACCCAGCTGAGCATCACCCTCCGCGACGACGCGAAGTGGAGCGACGGGAAGCCCTTCACGGCGAAGGACGTCGTGTTCACCCTCGACATGCTCAAGAAGTACAAGGCGCTCAACTCCATCGGGTACGACGGCACCGCGAAGGCCGAGGGGGACGACAAGGTCGTCGTGTCCTTCGCGAAGCCGTCCTTCGTGCTCGGCCCGAACCTGCTCGGCAAGACCTGGATCGTGCCGGAGCACCTCTGGAAGGACATCGACCCGACCACCGACGTCGTGCGCAAGCCCGTCGGGACGGGCCCGTACACGCTCGGCACGTTCAAGGCGCAGGCCTTCACCCTCGAGGCGAACAAGGACTACTGGGGCGGTGCCCCGGCCGTGAAGACGATCCGCTACCTGTCGCTCTCCGGCAACACCGCGGGTGCCGACGCCCTGTCGCAGGGCTCGATCGACTGGCAGACCGGCCCCGTCCCGAACATGGACGACATCCCCGGCCACTACCAGGGCTACGACGGCATCACCGTCGGCCAGAACCAGATGGCCCTGCTGACCTGCTCGTCGACGGCGCTCGGCTGCTCGGGCCCGCAGACCGACCCGGCCGTGCGGCACGCCATCGCCGACGCGATCAACCGCAAGCAGCTCAACTCCCTCGCGTTCTCGAACACCGCCAGCGAGATCTCGCCGACCTTCGCACTGACGACGACGCAGAAGGACATGATCTCGAAGGACGTCTCGCCGGCCGTGATGCCGTCCGGTGCCGACACCGACGCCGCGGCCTCGACGCTCGAGGACGCCGGGTACGCCAAGGGTGCCGACGGCATCTACGCGAAGGACGGCAAGAAGCTGTCCCTGACGGTCGAGGTCGTCACCGGCTGGACCGACTACATCACCGCGATCGACACGATGACGCAGCAGCTCAAGGCCGCCGGCATCGAGCTCAAGGCACAGCAGTCGTCGTGGAACGAGTGGACCGACAAGAAGACAAAGGGCAACTACCAGCTCGCGATCGACTCGCTCGGCCAGGGCCCGACCGCGAACCCGTACTACCTCTACAACAACTACTACTCGACCGCGAACACCGCGAAGGTCGGTGAGGCGGCCCCGATGAACATCGCCCGCTACAGCAACCCCGAGGTCGACGCCGCGCTGCAGAAGCTCGCGACGATCAACCCGGAGGACACCGCGGCGACCCAGCCCGAACTCGACGTCATCCAGCAGCACGTCGTCGAGGACATGCCGTACATCCCGATCATGACCGGCGGCACGACGAGCGAGTTCCACGCCGCGAAGTTCACCGGCTGGCCGACGAAGGACGACCTGTACGCGTTCCCGGCGGTCTGGGCGAGCCCGGACAACGCCGAGATCTTCAAGGCCCTCAAGCCCGCCAAGGGCTGAGGCGAGGACTGCGACCGAGGAGCGCTCGTATGCACTACTTCCTGCGCAAGATCGGCTTCTACATCGTGGCCCTCTGGGCGGCGTTGACGCTGAACTTCATCATCCCCAGGCTCCTGCCCGGGAACCCCGTGGACATCCTGCTCGCCAAGCTCCAGCAGCGCGGCGGGCAGGTGACCCCGGCGACCCGGCAGGCGTACGAGCTGCTCCTCGGTGGCAACTCCTCGGAACCGATCCTCGCCCAGTACGGCCAGTACCTGGGCAACGTGTTCCGCGGTGACCTCGGGGTGTCGGTGAGCTACTTCCCGGCACCGGTGACCGAGGTCATCGGGAGCTCCCTGCCGTGGACGATCGCCCTCGTCGGCATCGCCACCGTGCTCGCCGCCGTCATCGGGGTCGCCCTCGGCGCCTTCGTCGGGTGGCGACCGGGCACCTGGCTCGACTCGTTCGTGCCGGCCACCACCCTGCTCGCCGCCGTGCCGTACTTCTGGCTCGCGCTGATCCTCGTGTACTTCTTCGCGACCGGACTGCACCTCTTCCCGGCCCAGGGCGGCTACGACGTCGTCCTCACACCGGGGTTCAACGGCGAGTTCCTCATGTCGGCGCTCAAGTACGGCGTGCTGCCCGCCGCGACGATCGTGCTCGCCTCGCTCGGCGGCTGGTTGCTCGGGATGCGCAACATGATGGTGTCCACGCTGTCCGAGGACTACATCACCACGGCGCTCGCGAAGGGCCTGCCGCACGGCAAGGTCCTCCGCAACTACGCCGCCCGCAACGCCGTGCTGCCGTCGGTCGCCGGGTTCGCGATCTCCCTCGGGTTCATCGTGTCCGGGTCCGTCGTCACCGAGCAGGTGTTCTCGTACCCCGGCATCGGGTCGAAGCTCCTCTCCGCGGTGACGAACAACGACTACGCGCTCATGCAGGGCATCTTCCTGTTCATCACCCTGGCGGTCCTCGGCGCGAACCTCGTCGTCGACCTGCTCTACGGGCTCATCGACCCGCGCACCCGGGCCCGGAGCTAGGAGGACACGACCATGACCAACATCCAACAGGAGACCGAACCCACCATCGGCGCCCTCACCGAGGAGGCCGAATCCGGTTCCACCCGGAGCATCGCGACCGCTCGTCGTGGCCGGCCGAAGGGCGGCGTCCGCCGGTTCCTCCCCACGCTGACGCCGTGGCTCGTCACGGGCATCGTGCTCATCGTCGGCGTCGCCCTGTTCGGGCTGCTCGGCCCGCTGCTCGTCGGCGACCCGAGCGCCATCCGCGACTCGGGCATGCAGCCGCCGAGCGCCGACAACCTGCTCGGGACGACGCAGACCGGGCAGGACGTCCTCGCCCAGCTCGCGTTCGCCACCCGGGGCAGCCTGCAGATCGGTCTCATCGTCGGTGTCCTCGCCACGGTGCTGTCGGCGTTCTTCGGCATCCTCGGCGCGTACCTCGGCGGGATCATGGACGAGGCGTTCTCGCTCTTCTCGAACGTGTTCCTCGTGATCCCGGGCCTGCCGCTCGTCATCGTCATCTCGGGCCTCGTCCCGCAGGAGGCCCGAGGCCTCTGGACCATCGCCATCGTCCTCGCGATCACGTCGTGGGCCGGGTCCGCCCGGGTCCTCCGCGCGCAGACGATGTCGATCCGGAACCGGGACTACGTGTCCGCCGCACGGGTCGCCGGGGAACGACCGTGGCGGGTCATCGCGGTGGAGATCCTGCCGAACCTGCTGCCGGTGCTCGCGTCGCAGTTCGTGTTCGCCGTCATCGCCGCGATCCTCGGCGAGGCCGGGCTGTCCTTCCTCGGCCTCGGCGCCTCGAACTCGTCGACGCTCGGCACGATGCTCTTCTACGCGCAGAACGGCTTCGCGCTCGCCCAGGGCGCCTGGTGGTGGTTCGTCCCGCCGGGGCTCCTCATCGCACTGCTCGGCATGGGCCTCTCCCTCGTCAACTTCTCGATCGACGAGGTCATCAACCCGCGGCTCGCGAACGTGCGGGCGCAGCGACGGCGTGAACGTCGCGCACGTCGTGCGGCCCGCCGTCCCGGCCCAGGAGGCGCGGCTCGCCGCACCGAGACCACCACCGACCGGAAGGGGGTCGCCCGATGACCCGGGACGCCGTCCTCACCATCGACCACCTCGACGTCGTCTACGAGACCGAGCACCCGGTGCACGCCGTCAAGGACGTCTCGCTGACGCTCGCACCCGGGGAGATCCTCGGGCTGGCCGGGGAGTCCGGCTGCGGCAAGACGACGCTCGCCTACGCCATCACCCGGCTGCACAAGCCGCCAGCGAAGGTGACGTCGGGCAGCATCACCTTCCACGACCGGGACGGCAGCGACGTCGACCTGCTCGGCCTCGGCGACGAACAGCTCCGTGCCGTCCGCTGGTCGAAGCTGTCGATGGTGTTCCAGGGGGCGATGAACGCGCTCAACCCGGTCACCACGATCCGGGCACAGCTCGACGACGCGCTCGTCGAGCACCGCCGCGGCATGCCCCGCAAGGAGCGTCGGGCGATCGCGGAGGACGCGCTCCGCCGGGTCGGGGTCGACCCGTCCCGCATCACGGCGTACCCGCACGAACTCTCCGGCGGCATGCGGCAGCGCGTGATGATCGCGATGGCGATGCTGCTCGAGCCGCAGGTCATGATCATGGACGAGCCGACCACCGCGCTCGACGTCGTCGTGCAGCGGGAGATCCTCCGCGAGATCGTCCGCCTGCGCGACGAGCTCGGCTTCGCGGTCGTGTTCATCACGCACGACCTGCCGCTGCTGCTCGAGATCAGTGACCGGATCGCGATCATGCTCCGCGGCGAGGTCGTCGAGTGCGCCACCGCCGACACCATCCAGCACGACCCGCAGCACCCCTACACCCGGCGGCTGCTGCAGTCCTTCCCGAGCCTGTCCGGCGCCCGCGGCGACTTCATCCGCACCGGGGCGAGCATCGACGGTTCGGACCTCGACACCCAGGAGGTCGTCCGATGACCAGTGTGACCGTCAGCCACCTCGGCAAGGACTTCCACACCCGGAAGGGCCTGCGGCGGACCACCCTCCGCGCCGTCGACGACGTGTCGTTCGAGCTCCTGCCCGGACGCACCGTCGCCCTCGTCGGGGAGTCCGGTTCGGGCAAGTCGACGATCGCCCGGATGCTCGCGAAGCTGGAGAGCACCACGCGCGGCTCGATCGACGTCCGGCTCGAGGACGGCACCCCCGTCGTCGGCAGCATGTACCGGCGGCACGTGCAGATGGTGTTCCAGGACCCCTTCGCGTCGCTCAACCCGTTCCACTCCATCGAGCACCACATCGCCCGCCCGCTGCAGCTCCACCACCGTGCGCGCGGCGCCGAGGAGACCGCCGAACGCGTCCGGGAGCTGCTCGGCCGCGTGAACCTCGACGAGGACTTCGCGTCCCGCCGCCCGCACGAGCTCTCCGGCGGGCAGCGACAGCGCGTCGCGATCGCCCGGGCCCTCGCACCCGGCGCGCAGGTGCTCATCGCCGACGAGCCCGTGTCGATGCTCGACGTGTCGATCCGGCTCAGCGTGCTCAACCTCATGGGGCGGCTGCAGCGCGAGGACCACCTCGCCGTGCTGTACATCACGCACGACCTCGCCACTGCGCGGCACTTCTCGGACGAGATCCTGGTGCTGTACCGCGGCCGGGTCGTCGAACGGGGACCCTCGGACGCGGTCATCCTCGACCCGCAGCACGACTACACCCGGCTGCTCGCCGAGGCCGCCCCCGACCCGGAGCGCACCGACCGCCGGGTGACCTCGGGACCGGCACTCGACCGCTCCACGATCGACAACACCACCTGCTACGACCACACCCTGGGGGAGTGGGTCACGAGTTCGCCGGCACCGGTCGGGGCGGTCCGGGCCGGGACGCCGTGAGCGCGTTCGTCGACTGGGTCACGCCCGGGTTCTCGGCACGGTTCCGGATCGCGTCGGACCGACCGGTCGCCCTGGTGTCGTTCGTGCCGACCGGCGGGTCGCTCGCCGACGGCCCCGACGACCCGCAGCCGCTCGTCGAGCTGACCACCGTCGGCCACGGCAGGTTCCCCGGCGGGTTCCGGCACGTCGACTCCACCATCGGCGCACGGCTCCGGTACGTGTCGCACGACGACGCCCCCGTGTCCGTGGGCGGGACCGGATCAGGGCCCGCGGACACGACCGGGGCGGTGGACGGGACCGACCTGTGGTTCCGGATCGTGCAGGAGGACGCGGCCACGCGCCTCCAGGTCGTGTCCGTGTTCTGCGCGCGTGCCGGCGTCGGAGCGTTCCGGACGTGGACCGAGGTGTCGGCGGCGGAGGGCGAGCACGTCGTCGACTTCGTCTCGTCCTTCGCGACCGGGGCGTTCCTGACCGACTCCGGTGCGACGGTCGACGAACTGTCGTTGACGCACGCCGAGAACGACTGGGCAGCCGAGAGCCGGTGGCGCACCGATCCGCTGCGGTCGATCGGGCTCGCCCGCATCGATCGCGAGGCGCAGCACCACCCGCCCCGCAGCCGCGCCGTCCTGCAGAACCGCGGCTCGTGGTCCACCGGGGAGGCGTTGCCGATCGGCGTGCTGCACGCTGCCGACTTCGCGCTCGTGTGGCAGGTCGAGCACAACGGGCCGTGGCTCTACGAGCTGGGGGAGACCCGGCGGCACGCGTACGTGCTGCTGAGCGGACCGACCGACCAGGAGCACCAGTGGAGCGCCGTCGTCGCTCCGGGACAGCCGTTCACGTCCGTGCCGGTGTCGGTCGGGATCGCCGGCTCGGTCGGCGACGCGTTCGCGGTGCTCACCCGGCAGCGTCGGGCGTTCCGGCACGTGCGCGACGCCGATCGCGCCCTGCCGCTGGTCTTCAACGACTACATGAACACGCTCATGGGCGACCCGACGACCGAGAAGCTCCTGCCGCTCATCGACGCGGCCGCCGACGCCGGTGCCGACCTGTTCTGCATCGACGCCGGCTGGTACGCCGAGGGGCACTGGTGGGACACCGTCGGCGCGTGGGAGCCCGCGGCGTCGCGGTTCCCGACCGGGCTCGGGTCCGTCATCGACCACATCCGTTCGCGGGGCATGCAGGCCGGGCTCTGGCTCGAGCCCGAGGTCATCGGGATCCACTCGCCGCTGGCGTCGTCGTTGCCGTCGTCCGCCTTCGTGCACCACCGCGGGGTGCGGGTCGCGGAGCACGGCCGGCACCTGCTCGACCTGCGCTCGCCGGATGCCCGGGCGCACCTCGACGCGGTCGTCGACCGGCTCGTCGGGACGCTCGGCGTGACGTTCTTCAAGATGGACGACAACACGATGACGGGGCCGTTCGCGGGGCAGCTCGAGCACCAGCGGGCGCTGCTGGACTGGCTCGACGACGTGCAGGCCCGCTACCCGTCGCTGCTCATCGAGAACTGCGCCTCGGGAGCGATGCGCGCCGACTTCGCGATGCTGTCCCGGTTGCACATGCAGTCCACGTCGGACCAGCAGGACCCGGTGCTGTCCGCCACGATCTCCGCCGCAGCGCCCGGCGCGATGCTCCCCGAGCAGGCGGGGAACTGGGCGTACCCGGCGCCGTCGATGTCGCCCGACCTGTTCGACCTCGCGCTGGTGAACGGGGTGCTCGGGCGGATGTACCTGTCGGGGTACCTCAACGAGATGTCGACCGCGCAGCTGGCGGTCGTGGCCGCGGCGATCGAGGCGCACCGGACCGTGCTCGCGGACGTGTCGTCGGCGCTGCCGGTGTGGCCGCTCGGGCTGCCCGGGTGGGAGGACACCTGGGTCGCGCTCGGCCTCGACGTGCCGGACGGGGACCTGTACCTGTCGGTGTGGGCGTTGCCGGGGGCCTCGTCGTCGGTGTCGTTGCCGCTGCCGGCGCTCGTGGGGCAGCCGGTGGCGGTGTCGCCGCTCTTCCCGACGGCGATCGGGGCCTGGGAGGTCTCGTGGGACGCCGACGCGGGGGTGCTGCACGTCGACCATGGCGGGGCCACCCCGACGGCCCGGGTGTTCCGCGTCCGGCGAGACCCGGGCGTCCGGTCGGGCGGGGCCGGCGCGGGGCGCTGACCGGGGCGGGCGCCGGATGGCAGACGGTGCACGTTCCGGGACGGGAGGCGCGGTGCGGGCAGGCGCCGCGCCCTCCCGTCCGGTGGGGCGGAGGTGGGCGCGCGGCGCGGTGCGGTTCGGTGCGGCGCGGACGGGATCGTGTGGTCGCCTCTGACCGTTCTGGTTCGGGATCCCCGGGGATCGCGAACCGGAACGGTCACGCGCTCAGGAGTCCGGGCGAATCCAGTCCGTGAGGGGCTCGAAGGACGCCGGTGGCAGGACCTCGTCGGGCTCGGCGGCCCGCACGCCGGTGTCGATCGTGGCCGCTCCGCACTCCAGGCACCGGCGGGCGACGCCGTCGCGCTCGTCGACCACCAGGGGTCGTGCGGACCGCCGGGTCCCCACGGTGCTCGAACGTGACCAGGACGGAGTGCCCGACCCCAGCGGAGCATCAGTTCGGGAACGGTCATCCGCACGACGGTGCCGGCGACCGTGCTGTGCTCGAACCGGCCGTCCTCGTCGATGTCGAGCCGGAACTGCCAGTGCTCCCGCGGTGACTCCTGGTGGACGCCGTCGATGACGGTTCGTGCCCCTCGTCGGAGGGCGGCGAGCTCCGGGGCGACCGCGGGACCGTCGGGGCGGGGTCAGCGCAGCAGGCCGAGCTCCATCGCGCGGGTCACGGCGCGCGTCCGGTCGTTCACGCCGAGCTTCTCGAACACGTGCCCGAGGTGCGTCTTGACGGTGGTCTCGCTGAGGAAGAGCGTGCGGCCGATCGCCGGGTTCGAGTTGCCCTGCGCGACGAGCTGCAGGACCTCGAGCTCGCGCGGTGACAGTGTCGGCCCGGTCGTGGGCTTGCCGGTCGCCCGGCGGACGAGGGCAGCTGCGGCCGAGGGTGCGAGTGCCGTCCCACCGCGTGCCGTCGCGCGGAGGCCCGCGAGGATCTCCGACTCCGGCGCCGCCTTGAGCAGGTACCCCGCGGCACCGGCCTCGATCGCGGCGAGGATCTGGTCGTCCGACTCGTAGGTCGTGAGGATGAGCACGCGGACGTTCGGCTCGCGGGCGAGGATCCGCGCGGTGGCGTCGTCGCCGTCGAGGCCGGGCATCCGGAGGTCCATCAGGACGACGTCGGGTCGTTCGGCGAGCGTGATCGCGACCGCCGCCTCGCCGTCGCTCGCCTGCCCGACCACCTCGACGTCGTCGGCGTCCTGGAGCAGCGCGACGATGCCGGCGCGGACGATGGGGTGGTCGTCCGCCACGACGACGCGGATCACCGGTGCACCTCCGTCAGTGGTGCGTCGACTGCCGGGAGGCGCGGCTCGGCCCCGGTGGGCAGCGTCACCTCGACGACGGTGCCACGTCCGGCCTCGCTCGTGATGGCGCAGGTGCCGCCGGCGAGGGCGAGCCGCTCGCGCAGGCCCCGCAACCCGTGGCCGGCGGTCGGGAGGGATGCGTCGAAGCCGACGCCGTCGTCCGAGACCCGGAGGCCGACCTGATCGGCTGCCACGTGCAGTGCGACCCGCGCCGTGGCGGCGTGGGCGTGCGCGCGGACGTTGGCCAGTGCCTCCTGGGCGGCGCGGAGCAGCACCACCTGCGTGTCGCGGTCCAGCGCGCAGTCCGCTGCCTCGACCGTGACCGGTATGCCGGTCTCGCGCGTGAACCGCTCGCCGAGGCGGTGCAGGGCGGCGCCGAGTCCGTCGCCCGCCACCCCGGCAGCGCCCGCAGCGACGAGGGTGCGGGACTCTTCGAGTGCTGCGCGCGCGGACTCCTCGAGGATGGTGAGTCGCTCGTCGAGTCGGTCGACACGTTCGGCCGCGAGGTCCCCGCGGGCGCGCTCGGTGAGCATGACGATGCCGGCGAGGTTCTGTGCGACGGTGTCGTGGATCTCGCGGGCGAGGCGTTCGCGTTCGCTCGTCACGCCGGCGCTGCGGTGCGCCTCGGCGAGGGAGTCCTGGGTCGCGCGGAGTTCGTCGAGCAGGCGGCGTCGTTCGTCGGAGAGTTCGGCGATCCGGGTGATCCAGAGTCCGAGCGCGCAGGCACCCGCGATGCTGACGCCCTCGATGAGGACCGTGCTGACGAGGCTGTCCGGGCCGCTCGCGATCTGGAGCCCGATCCCCGCGGCGACGCCGATCGCGACCGAGACCACCACCGCCGTCCGTGTCCGGTCGATCTGGCACCACGCGACGGGGAAGAGGATGCACTGCACGAGCGCGGTGCTCGGGACGACCGCGGGGAGCACGAGCGCCGCGAGCACCAGCAGCGGGACGAAGCCGGCGGCAGCGTGGGGGACCTCGTAGCCGCGCCAGCCGTACGCCGCGTAGGCCACGGCGAGGACGCCGAGCATCGCGAACGCCGGCCACCGGTCCGTCCACGGGGACCACCCGAGCACGGTGATCACCGCGACGAGGGCGATCGTGACGCCGAACGCCACGTGCAGGCCCCAGTTGCGGTGCGCCGTGATGCGGTCCATGGCCTCAGCATCCCATCGCCCGGATGCCGCCGAGCGGTTTTCCACAGGCCGGATCACGCGTCCTTGCGATTCCACCGGAACGTCAGCAGGCAGGCCACCGCGCCCACGACCAGCCACGCTGTCAGGACGAGGGCTCCCAGGCCGAGGTGCCACGCGCCTCCTGGCTCGGCGGACGCGAACGCGTCGGGCAGGAAGACCGACCGCATGCCGGACGCCATCCACCGCAGGGGGAAGACGGACGCGACGTTCTGCAGCCAGTCGGGGAGCTGCGTGAAGGGGAGGTAGACGCCGGAGATGAACTGGAGGACCAGGACGATGGGGACGATCGTGGCGGTGGCGCGGCGGCCCTCGCGGGGGAGCGCCGAGATCGCGATGCCGAGGACGCAGCTCGTCGCGACCCCGAGGAGCATGATGCCCGCGAAGTGCGCCCACGCGCCGCCGTCGGTGGGCAGGTCCACGCCGAAGACGAGGCTCGCGATCGCCAGCAGCAGGGCGGTCTGCACGACCGTCGTGACGAGGACCATGCCGATCTTGCCGATGAAGTAGCTCACCACCGGCAGGGGTGTGCCGCCCAGACGCTTCAGCGTGCCGTCGCTGCGTTCGCCCGCGATGTCGACGCCGAGGGACTGCGTGCCGGACAGCAGGATGCCAGTCGCGACCAGGCCGGGCAGGTAGTACGTGGCGTAGTCGACGCTGACGTTCGGTCCCGCCTGGATGTCCGGCGCGCTGCTGAACGCGACCGAGAACAGCGCCAGCATCACGATGGGGAAGAGGAAGGTGAAGAAGACGGCGTCGGGCGCTCGGAAGTACGAGCGGAGTTCGTAGCCGATGCGGTGCGCGCCGATCGTGGCGGCGTTCGCGGTGGTCGTGTTCGTCGTTGTGGCGCTCATCGGTGGCCGACCATTCCGAGGTAGACGTCCTCGAGGGACGGGCGGATGACTTCGAGGTCGTGCATGGGTTCCGGGGTGCTCCGGATCAGGGCGGTCGGTTCGTTCGTCCGCCGTTTGTGGGGTTCGCCGACGTCGTCACGCCACCTGACGCGCGGGGTGCGGGCCTCGGCGCCGCCGATCTCGTCGATCGGGGCGATGTCGAGCAGCCGGCCGTCGGCGATGACCGCTGCCCGGTCGGCGAGGTGTGCGGCCTCGTCGAGGTAGTGCGTGGTGAGGAGGATCGTCGTGCCTTCGCGCTTGACCTCGTCGATGAGGTCCCAGAAGCGGCGCCGGGCCTCCGGGTCGAAGCCGGTCGTGGGCTCGTCGAGGAAGAGGACCTCGGGGCGGCCGATGATGCCGAGGGCGACGTCGACGCGCCGACGTTGGCCGCCGCTCAGTCTGCTGATGCGGGTGTTGCGCTGCGGCTCGAGGCCGGTCTTCTCGAGGAGTTCTTCGACGCTGCGGTGCCGCGGGTACAGGGTCGTGAAGTGCCGGAGCTGTTCCGCGACGGTGACGTTGGGGGACTCGGCGCTGGTCTGCAGGACGATCCCGATGCGTGCGTTGTGGCTGCGGCTCGTGCGGGCGGGGTCGTGGCCGAGCACCCGGACGTCACCGTCGGTGCGGGTGCGGTAGCCCTCGAGGATCTCGACCGTGGTGGTCTTGCCGGCGCCGTTCGGGCCGAGGAGCGCGAAGGTCTCGCCGCGGGGGATGTCGAAGGAGACGTCGTCCACGGCGCGCTTGCCGGTGGCGTACTGCTTCGTGAGGTGGTGGACTTCGATGGCGGGGGTGTCGGGCATGGGTCCAGCCTGACCGTTGGATGCGATGAGGGGATCGGCCGGTGCGGTGGTCGTCGCATCCTCCGATCGGAGGATGGCCCGCCGGACTGGAGGCGCGGTGCGGCCTGGCCGTGCACCGGTCGTCCACAGGCTGGTTGCGTCCGGCAACGTGGGTGATATGTTGCCGGTGGGGGCGCCGCGGTGGGTGCGGCGTCGGAAGGGGGAGACGATGGCGGACCTACGGGTCTCCTACAGCACGCTCGACGGCGTGTACAACGCCCTGGAGTCGGCGACGAAGACGTTCGAGGGGGCCTCGATGCCGGCGGACGGCGAGGCCTTCGGCGCCGACGACGTGGCCGCGGCCTTCGCGACGTTCCGTGTGGCGCAGCAGCGATCGGCCGCGTGGCTGGGCGACACCAGTCGCACGCTCGGGCAGTACGCGCACGACACGAAGTCGCTCGTGCAGGACGCCGACGACGACCTCGCGGGCAAGGCCGGGGGTGCGGGATGACGGCCGACCCGCTCGCCGGCGACCCGGCCGCCGTCACGAAGCTCTCCCGCGCACTCGCCGACCGCCAGGACGACCTCCGCACCGGAGCCACGACGGTTGCTCGTGCCGCCGATGACGCAGCCGACTGGGAGGGCGCGTCGAAGGACCGGTTCTCCGCCACCGTCGGCACGATCGCACCCGCAGCACAGCGCATCATCGGTCGACTCGACGCCGCCATCGACGTGCTCGGTACCTACGCCGACGAAGTGCAGCGGATCCAGGACGAGGCCGAGCGCATCCGTGCGTCCCAGTTGACCACCGCCATGGACTCGGCCATCACCGCCCTGTCCCTCTCCGCGGCGAAGCTGGCCGTCTCGGCGAAGGACGCTACCGATGCCGACGCGCGACAGGCTCGCCGGCTGCAGTCCGACGCGGACGACCTCGCAGCGACCGCATCCCGTCTCGATGCCGAGTGGGATGCACTCGTCCGACGACGGGCCACGGCGGACCGTGCTGCGTCGGCCGGGCTGTCCGCCACCGACGTCCTCGGCGTGGCGCCTTCGTACTCGGGGACGCTCGGCAGGATGAGCGACGCCGACTTCCTCGCTGCCGTCGCCGGGATGCCGCCCGAGGTCCTGGCGGCGCAGGACCGGTCGGTCGGTGATCGGCTCGCCGGGATGCCGCCCGAGACCGTGCAGGCCTGGTGGGACGGACTCGGTGGTCGGGGGTCCGCCGGCGAGCACTCGGCGGCGCAGGACGCGCTCATCACGGCGTTGCCGGCGGTGATCGGGAACCTGAACGGCGTGCCGTACTGGGCGCGGGACCAGGCGAACCGGTTGAGTGCGCAGCGGGCGTGCGCGCAGGCGAGCGGCGCCCTGCGCGATGCTCAGGACAAGTACGGGAAGGCGGTCGGGCGGGCTGCGCAGGCTGCCGCCCAACGGGAGCTGATCTCGGCGCAGGAGCGGTACGACCAGCTGAAGAACTTCAGCGCCGGCGCGCGTACCCAACTCGACCTGGTGGACCAGGTTCCGCGGCAGATGATCACGTTCCACGACGGTGCGCCCCCGCTCGGTGCTTTCTCCGTCGGCGACCTTGACACGGCCGACGGCGTGTCGTTCCTCGTGCCGGGCATGGGGTCATCGCTCGCTGACACGACCCAGTACATGCGAGCCGGAGCGAACGTCCTGGCGACGCAGCAGCAGGTCGGGGCGGACACAGCGATCGTGTCGTGGATCGGGTACGAGGCGCCGCCGAATGCAGCCAGCACAGGCAACCTCGGCGTTCTGGGCGAGACGTACGCTGACCGTGGGGCATCCAAGCTCGCCTCCGACCTGGTCGCCTTCCGCGCTGTACGGCCCGACGCGCAACTGAACGTCATCGCGCACTCGTACGGATCCACGACGACGGCACTCACGCTCGCCCGGAATCCCGATCTCGGTGTCCACTCGTTCGTCACCCTCGGCTCCGCTGGGATCCCGTCCTCCGTACCTGACGCGGCAGCCACGCACGCTGACCACATGTACGCGGCCCAGGCAGCAGAGAAGGGCGACATCGCCTACATCGGACGGAAGTACAGCTTCCCGCACCGGCTCGACCCCGCCGACGGTTTCGACGGGGTGACGAGGATCGACACAACCGGGACACACCGCGTGAACATCCACGGACTCACCGCGGGACAGGGATCAGGAGACCGAGGGTACTTGGACATCGGTACCCCTACGCTGTCCGATGTGGCGGAGGTGACGCAGCCGTGAGGGTGCAGTGGAAGACGGAGATCGTCATCGTCGTGGCGGCGCTCGTCGCCCTCGGCGTGACGGCATGCGCTGGAGGGGGCCAATCGATGCCGACACCGAAGGAAGCCAAGGCCGCGGCCGTGGAACTGCTGCTGAAGACCGAGGCGGCAGTCGACGTGCCGTGGCCGGAGACACCGGAACCGTCTGCCGAGAAGTGCCCGGGCGGCGTCCGCTTCGGCTACTTCGTGCCGGTGAAGACCGAGACGGATGCCCGATCGGTCGCACAGACGTTCCAGCGCCTGTGGAAGTCCGAGGGGCTGACGGTCGAACCGTCGCAGAAGGACTTCGGCGGCGAGGGCGGGATCCTCTACTCGGCGACGGCCGATGCTGACGGGGCCGCAGGTGCCGCCTACCAGGTGAACGCGACCTCGGTCGTCGTGCGGATCACGTCGCCGTGCGCCAGCGGGTCCGTCGACGACTACGACGAATGACGTGGGTGGTGTGAGCCGCCCGGGCCGAGCCCTCGCGGCGCTCGCCGGTGCTGCCAGCCTCGCGCTCTCCGGGTGCGGGACGACGAGAGCGGGACAGCCCATGACGATCGAAGAGGCACGATCGCAAGCGATCATCGAATTCCGGTCGGTGCTCGCGCTGGCCCCGGACACGTGGCCGCAGGAGGTGCCGAAGGCGGCCGCGTACGACTGCCGGATCGACGGGGCGCGGGCCGTGCAGTTCGGGTACTACGTCGAGGTGGACGCGCCGGACGATCCCGGGACGCTCGTGGCACAGGCAGGTGAGCACTGGGAGCGCGAGGGCTACGAGTTGTCGAAGACACAGACGGAGATGGACCCGGAGACCGGTCACGTCTACGCCGTGGTGGCGCGAGCCGACGGCAAGCCCCGTGCTTCGATGGCAGCCACCAAGGTCCGCGCGCACGTCAACGTGGACTCGCGCTGCGTCCTCGGCGACCCGGACGACTACCGGTGACGGCCGGGGAACCCGAGTCCACCGCCGGGGAGAGCGCGACGGCTGACGACCTGCGGCTCCGGCGCAACCGGCTGATCTTCGGGATCGTCGTCGCGCCGATCGGAGTCCTGATCGCACTCTTCCTGTCGTTCGTGGTGCAGATCAGCTCCGCGTGGCGATCGACGAGCGACGGCGGGGCTGCGGCCGGACCGCAGATCGTGGCGATCGTGATCGGCCTGCTCGCCACCGTCCCAGCGCTCATCGCCGGGATCCGAGCGCTCCGTGATCGAGTCCTCGAGGTGGCGGCATCGGGAGCGACGGTGGTGGCGGGCGTCGGCTAGCTCGCCGTCGTGCTGCTCGTCATCGTCCCGTCGTTCGAGATCCTCCCGCGCGCTGCCCGCGATGCCGACAGGTACGCACAGCAGCAGCGGCAGGAGGAACTCGACGACCTGGACTCGGGCTACGGGCCCGGATCGGCCGAGGAAGCGGGCCAGGAGATGCAGGAGTACGTCGACGATGCGCTGCAGCTGCTCGACGTGGCGCCGAGCGCCGTACGGACGAGCACCTGGTCCACGAGCGGCACGACCGCCGCGGGCAACACCTGTCGGGCCTTCCACGAGCGCGTCCGACTCGGAGACGTGGTCGACCGTTCGAGCACCGCGGAGACCCTGCGGACGGCGTGGACGGCCGAGGGCGACCACACCGGGTTCGATGAGCGGAACGGCCACCTCGACCTCAGCGTCTACTCCGCCGACGCCACGATCTCGTGGCTCAGGGCCGACAACGTGCTGCTGGTGGAGAGCGACTGCATCCCGTCCGGGGCGCCCTGACGCGCAGCGATGTGCCCTCAGCGCAGGCGCGTGGACGCGATCCCGCCGTCGACGTCGAGCGTCCCGCCGGTCACGAACGCCGCCTCGTCCGACACCACCCACCGGACGGCGCGGGCGATGTCGACCGGCTGCACCGGCACTCCCGCGGGCGTCCCCTGCGTCATCGCCGCGAGCACGTCCGCCGAGTCCGCGTTCCCCGGCGTCGCCGTGGCCCCCGGCGCCACCGTCACGACCCGCACCCCGCGCTGCCCGTACTCGGCCGCCCACGCCCGGGTCAGCTGCTCGACCGCGGCCTTCGTCGCCGGGTAGAGGCCCATGAACGGCACCCCGACCCGGGCCATCCACGAGCCGATGTTCACGACGACGCCGGACCCTCGCGTTGCCATGGCTGGAGCGAGCGAGGCCACGAGGACGTGCGGTGCGCGGATGTTCGTCGCGAGCAGCGTGTCGACGGTGTCGTCGGACAGGGACTCCGTCGGACCGCCGGGGTAGACGCCGGCGTTGTTCACGAGGACGTCGACGTGACCGCCGAGCAGCTCCCGGGCCGCGGCGGCGAACGCCCGGACGTCGGGAGCACCCGCGGACAGGTCCGCCACGATCGGGAGGGCTCGGCCACCCTGGCGCTCGATGTCGTCGGCGACCGCACGCGTGCGGACGGCGTCGCGGCCGTGCACGGCGACGGTCATGCCGGCGGCCGCGAGCTCACGGGCGACTGCCTCACCGATGCCGCTCGAGGCGCCGGTCACGAGTGCGGTGCGGACGGTGGTCTGGTCGTGGAGTGCAGTGGTCATGCATCGATGCTCGATCCCCGGGCAGCCCCGCACCTTGCCCGATCCAGCGGGAACCTTGCCGGATCCCGCACGAGTTCCTCGGCGCCGGGAGAACTGCGTAGCGTGGGCACGTGGACGATCGCACGGCGCAGCACCTCGACCGCGCGGCGGAAGTGGCCTCGCGGCACGCCGCCGTGCTCGACCGGGCGGCCACCGTCGAGACCGTCGCCCGTCCCGCCTCGGTGCAGCGGGCCGAAGCACTCGGCCTGACCGTCTCCCGCGTCCATGAGCCGACCGGACTCTTCGACCGGCGGTACGTCCCGTCGTTGTCCGTCGTCCTCCGCGGCCGGAAGCGTTCGATCGTCGGGGACGACGACCATGTCTGGGGCCGCGAGCGGTTCATCATCACGCCCGTGGACCTCCCCGTGGTCGCCGGGGTGATCGACACGGCAGGGAGCGACGGCTTCGTCTCGGCGGTCTGGAAGCTCGACCCGGTCGTCGTCGGCGAGGTCGTGGCGTCGATGTCGAGCACGATGTCCAGCACGAGCCGCACGGACCTGCCACGACTCGGCGAGTGGACGACCCCGCTCGCCGATGCCGTCAGCCGACTGCTCGCGCTGCTCGACGCCCCCGAGGACATCCCCGTCCTGTTCCCCCTCGTCTCGCGCGAGATCATCCTCCGCCTGCTGCAGACCGCGCAGGCGCCGCGCATCACCGCCGCACTCGACCGAGCCGGAGCCGACGCCGGACTGGTCACGGAAGCGACCGCACTCCTGACCGGGCGGATGGACGAACCGTGGTCGATGGAGCGCCTCGCCCGCGAACTGCGGGTCAGCGAGAGCACCCTCTTCGCCCGCTTCAAGCAGGCCACCGGCATGTCACCCGCGCAGTACCTCAAGCGCACCCGACTCGGGGAAGCGCGTCGCCGCATGGTCCTGCACGCCGACACCGCCGCCCGCGCCGCGGCCGCCGTCGGCTACCGCAGCGCCTCCCACTTCTCGCGGGACTACCGCGAGGCGTACGGCCGGCCCCCGGCCGCCGACGCCGTGGTGGCGCGCGAGCAGCTGGCGCTCGCCCCCGCCGTGTAGCCGGCCGAGTGCCGGACTGGAGGCGCGGGGCGGCGGTGATCCGCGCCTCCAGTCCGACGGATGGTGCGTCCCGACCACCGCCACCGGCTCGCTCGCTGGGTACGGCTGAGCGACGTCCGGTAGACCGGAACGGTGAAGGTCGTAGGAGTCGAACAGTTCGGAGGGCCGGAGGCCCTCGCCGTCCACGAGGTGCCGGAGCCGCACGCTGGTGCGGGGTCCGTGCGGATCCGGGTGCAGGCGTTCGCCGTGAACCCGACCGATACCGGTGTGCGTGCCGGTCAGCGGGACAGCTCGCAGGCGTCGCCGCCGTACGTGCCGGGGATGGATGCCGCCGGGGTCATCGACGAGGTCGGGCCGGACGTCTCCGGATGGGAGGTCGGCGACGAGGTCATGGCGATCGCGCTGCCGCTCAGCGCCCACGGTGGTGCGTACGTCGAGGAGCTCGTCGCGCCGGTCGGGTCGTTCACGCGGATCCCTCGGGGGACGTCGCTCCCGCTCGCATCCACCGTGCCGATGAACGGGCTGACGGCGTTGCAGATCCTCTCGCGGGCGGGGCTCGCTCCGGGGCAGACGCTCGCCGTGACCGGGGCTGCGGGGTTGCTCGGGAACTACGTCGTGCAGCTCGGGGTCGCTGCTGGACTCACTGTCATCGCGGATTCTGCGCCTGCGGACGAAGCGCTGGTCCGGTCGCTCGGGCCGGCGCACATCGTGGAGCGTGGAGACGGGTTCGCTGCCGCGGTGCGTGCGCTCGTGCCGGACGGGGTCGATGCGCTCGCCGATGCTGCGGTGCAGCGGGCTCCGGTGGTCGATGCAGTGCGCGACGGGGGAGTGTTCCTCGACGTGCGTGGGTGGGAGGGCGACGGGGCTCGTGGGATCCGGTTCGAGCAGATTGCCGTGTTCGCGGAGTACCGGTCGTTCGACAAGCTCGAGCAGCTACGGCATGCGGTGGAGAGTGGGACGGTGACGCCGCGGGTTGCGGAGGTGTTGCCGGCCTCGCGGGCTGGGGAGGCGCATGAGCGGCTCGAGGCTGGGGGGACGCGGGGAAGGTTCGTGTTGACGTGGTGATGTGACGAGGTCGTGAAGGTCGGGAGGCGCGGTGCCGGTTGGAGCCCTGTCTCCCGTCCGCTGCGGTGGTCGTGCTCAGCGCCTCCGCGCGCGTGCTGCGTCGTCGGTCACTCGTAGTCTGCGATGTCGCCCGTCCCGCAAGCCGACTGCACCTCGATCGAGACGCGTCGCGGACTGGTGTTGACCGAGATGGACTCCACCGCCTGGCCCGTGGTGACAGCTGACCAGAGCGGCCGACCGTCGTCGATCGTGTCCTGCTTGATCGTGACGTCGTAGTCGTGCTGCTTCCACGTCTTCGCAACCGCACGGACGAGCGGCTCTGGATCCGTAGCGCCGGTCCGCTCCTGGCCCCACGAGAACGTGACGCCTGAGCTGCCGTTGCCCGTCGAGCGCTCCGACGATGCGGGTCCGTCTGAGAGCGCGGTCCAATCACCGCTGGCAGCCTTCATCGTTCGCTTGACAAAAGCGACCACGTCGCCTCGTGCATTGGATGCCGATTCTCGATGTTGACCGGTCTGAGCGCACCCGACCAGGGAAGCGATCATGATCCACGTCATGATGAGGGGGAGCGCTCGAGCGAGGTTGATTTCAGAGCGCGTCACGGAGCCAGTCTCTCGATTCCGCCACGGCTGATGGCGCTCGTCACTCAACCGACGGCGACGCCCTTGCGCCGGTTGCACGGTCCGCACAGCACCTGGAGGTTTTCTGGCTCGCTGCTCCCGCCGCGTGAGACCGGGATGATGTGATCGAACTGTAGCTCGATGTTCGAGCCGCAGGTGCCGCATCGGCCGCCATCGCGAGCCCAGACGAGTTGCTTCACGTCCCTCGGGATTGCGCCGCGTCGGTGCTCCGCGGGCTGCGACGGACTGTTTGCGATGGTGTGTGCTCGAGCGATCGTCGCGGCCTGGCGTCGGTCCCTGGTCTCGAGCAACGCGAAGACCTGCTCGGGCAGAAGCGCGTCGTTGTCCCAGAACCATCGCCCGCGGAACCACCAGTACTGGCGCTCTTTCACACGCCCGATCTTGACCGGCTTACGATCAGATGAAGCGAAGGCCTCGCTGAGCTCGTCCTTCCGGAGCTTTGCACCCACGTAGTAGGTCGAGCGTCCGACGGTCAGCTCGACCCGGCCTCTGCGCGTGAACAAGTTCACGCGATGCCTCATCGACACGTTCTCGGCTCTACGTAGCACTGTGT
This sequence comes from Curtobacterium sp. MCBA15_013, assembly GCF_001865095.1. NCBI lineage: Bacteria > Bacillati > Actinomycetota > Actinomycetes > Micrococcales > Microbacteriaceae > Curtobacterium > Curtobacterium sp. MCBA15_013. Next base: position 28,452 of record NZ_MJGQ01000004.1, read on the forward strand.
TCCCCTCACATCGTGGTCGCTCGCGCCGTCCATCTTCCCGTGAAGCGAGGAGTCGGGACAGCACCCATTCGGGTGGGAGTCGCCTTTCCTCGCCCCCCCGTCGCTCGGCTGCGAGACGCCACCGGCCTGCTACCGTGCCGACATGAGCGATGAGGGGTTGCGCGGGGAGATTCGCGCGTTCGTCGAAGAGCGAGACTGGGCGCAGTTCCATTCACCGGAAAACCTGGCGAAGAGCATCTCGATCGAGGCCGGGGAGCTACTCGAGTGTTTCCAGTGGACCCCGGACGCCGACATTGATCGAGTCCGATCGGAACTCGCTGACGTCCTGACGTACTGCCATCTCCTCGCCGATCGACTCGGGTTCGATCCCGCGGAGATCGTCCGCGAGAAACTCGCCATCACTCGGGACAAGTACCCGATCGATCAGGCCCGAGGACGAAGCACGAAGTATGACCAGCTTTGACATCGCGCAGCTCCCGTTCAACGAGCGACACCTGCGGCTGTGGCGCGAAGAAGACCCTCGGTTCCTGAACTGGCCGGTGGTCTACATCCTCGATGACGGCAAGCGTGTGTACGTCGGCGAGACCCTCAACACCGCTTCCCGCATGCGGCAGCACCTCGATTCCGCAGACCGTCGGTCGCTGAAGGCAGTGCGCCTGGTGCTCGACAGCACCTTCAACAAGTCAGTGTGTCTGGACCTGGAGTCGCAACTGATCGGTTTGTTCGCCGGCGATGACAAGTACACGGTCCTGAACAGCAACAAGGGTGTCGTCAACGCGGACTACTACGACCGGGCGAGGTACCGAGAGACCTTCGAGGAGATCTTCGAAGCGCTGCGCGAGCAGAAACTCTTCACACGCAGCATCGCCGAGATCGAGAACAGCGAGCTGTTCAAGCTTTCGCCGTTCAAGGCGCTCAACCGCGATCAGGCCGTCGTGATGGAGGACATCCTCGAGGGGCTGTTCGACGACTTGCTGACCGGCTCCAGCAGCACCATCGTCGTGCAGGGCGACCCGGGAACGGGCAAGACGATCGTCGCCGTCTACTTGCTCAAGCTTCTCCGAGACATCGCGAACGGCGTCGGGGTCGACGAGGTGGACGGCGACTCGATGTTCTCGGACTACTTCACCGAGGACAACCGTGACCTGCTGGCTGACTTTCGCATCGGTCTCGTCGTGCCGCAGCAGGCACTCCGCTCCTCGTTGAAGAGAGTGTTCCGCAAGACCCCTGGCCTCGAGAAGACGATGGTGCTCAGTCCCTTCGAAGTCGGGAAGAGTGCTGCGAAGTGGGACCTACTGGTCGTCGACGAGTCGCACCGACTGAACCACCGCGCGAATCAGGCATCGGGACCGCAGAACAAGAGCTTCGGCGAGATCAATCAGCAACTCTTCGGGGCTGATGAAGATCACTACACCCAACTCGATTGGATCCGGGACCGGAGCACGCACCAGATATTCCTCCTCGATTCTGAGCAGAGTGTGCGGCCGGCCGATCTACCGCAGCAGCTGCAATCAGCACTCGTCGACACAGCGAAGCGACATGATCGGTACTACCGACTGTTCACCCAGATGCGAGTGCAAGGCGGGGCCGACTACGTGTCCTACGTGCGTGCGATCATGCGTGGGGAATCACCGGCGCCGAGAACGTTCGGCGAGTACGACTTTCGCATGTTCGACGACCTGGGCGAGATGCACGACGCCATCCGGGCACGCGACGACGAAGTAGGTCTCTCGCGGCTCGTCGCTGGCTACGCTTGGAAGTGGAAGAGCAAGCACGACAAGAGCGCCGTGGACATCGAGATCGACGGTCGAGAGCTCCGGTGGAACCAGACACAGACTGACTGGATCAGCTCAGCGGGTGCGGTCGACCAAGTCGGCTCGATCCACACTGTGCAGGGGTACGACCTGAACTACGTCGGGGTCATCATCGGCCCTGACCTGCGATTCGACCCGGTCACGCAGGGGATCGTGTTCGACCGGTCGAACTACTTCGACAAGAAGGGCATGGAGAACAACCCGCGGCTCGGAATCACCTACACCGACGCCGATCTGCTGAGGTTGGTCTCCAACATCTACTCTGTTCTCCTCACGCGGGGAGTGCGTGGCACGTTCGTGTACGTCAGTGACCCCGATTTGCGAGCGCACTTGCGCGCGTACATGTCGCGGAAGTCCCCGCGGCCTGCGCCTCCATGCGAAGCATGAGCAGTCAAGTGCGCTGAACGACCGGAGTTGGTCAGTTCCGGCCTCCGCCATTCGCAGACCCGCCGGACCTCGGTAGCGCTCCGCATCTTGAATGCCAGTCGAACAGCTCCCGGTCAGGTGAGCCTGGTCGTTCCGTCGTGTCGACGGCTGTCCTCAGGAACTCGAACGTGCCCGATGTTCTTGCCTGCACCCTCTTTGGGGGCGCAGGCGCCCTGGCAAGTCGGGAAGCCGTTCGCCTACCGTTCCCATAACGAGGGGAATGGCAATGGTCTGGGACATCCCGATCGGCATGAGCATCGGCCGGCGCGCACTGCACGACCGTCTCGGTGGGGGCAGCCGTCAAGACGGGATCACGCGCGTCGTGAAGTCGGACGAGATGCTCGTCTTCACGAATGACGGCGGTGGAGAGCACGGCTACGGCGTGCACGAGGGTCTCCGCGCCGATGGTGTGTTCCGCTACACCGGACAAGGGCAGCACGGTGATCAGAAGCTCACTGGGAACAACAAGGCCCTCGCGGAATCCGAGGAGATCGGTCGCCCGATCCGCGTGTTCCGCGGTCAGGGCACCGTGACCTACGTCGGGAGCTTCGCGCTCGCTGATCCGCCCTACACCTGGGAGAGGTTTCCCGGGACCGGCGCCTCCCCTGAACGGGACGGGTTGGTGTTCAACCTCGTCGCCGTCGACGCGGACACGTCGCTCTTGCCCGCTCTCGCCGATGAGGAGGGCAGCGCTTCGAGCCGAGGGCCCGAGACCCAGGCGTCTCCGGTCACGACCCTCTGGCAACCGCTCGACTTCAGTGAGTACCAGGTGCGCCGGGTCGACGAAGGCGAGTCGGTGCGGTCCGTCTCCCGTCGCGAGTTCGAGCTGCAGACCCGCTTCGGTGAATGGCTCCGCGCCCGGGGTGAGGACGTGCAGGTGCTGCGTCTCACGGAGGACGGTGTGACGATCGTGCCTGACCTTTACGTCCCGACGCTCGGCCAGGTCGTCGAAGCGAAGAAGTCGACCGCGCGGGCCTACGTGCGAACCGCGATCGGGCAGGTGCTCGACTACACGGCGGTCGCGGGACGTCGTGGTCTGGCGGTGGCCCCGGCGATCCTCCTACCGTCCGAGCCCCGACCCTCGATGGTGGAGCTGTGCACCTCAGTCGGGATCACGGTTTGGTGGCCGATCTCGAGCGGTGACTTCCAGGACGTCAGGCCGTAGCCGCGGTGTTCAGGATACGCACGGTGGGCAGATCTGGCTTGGCCCATCCGAGCGAATCGAGTTCAGCGGGGAACACCCAGCGCAACTCGTCGTGGTCGGTGCTCGACGATGGTTCCTCCGTCGCCCAGGCGACTCGGTAGGTGGCGAGGTCGATGTCGATGCTGCCCACACGGGTGACGGAGCGGTCGATCGGCTCGCCGATGACGACGTCGAGGCTGAGCTCCTCGCGCAGTTCTCGTCGCAGGGCTTCCTCAGCGGATTCTCCCGGCTCCACCTTCCCGCCGGGGAACTCCCACTGTCCCGCCGCAGATCGACCCGGCGCTCTTCGGCAGGCGAGTACACGACCGTCGGGCTGGGTGAGTACGCCGGCGACGACTTCGATCATGCGTTCCATCCTGCCCGGCGGGCTCACCGCAGTACCAGCGATCGCACTCCACTGATCGAGGGCGTGCTCGACGGACGCGGCGGAATCCTCGGGACGGTCGTGCTCCCAGAATCGCAACACACGCCAGCCTTCCGACACCAGGATCGCCTGGTTCTGAGCGTCGCGCTGGCGGTTGGCAAGCAACTTCCGACGCCACAGCTCAGCGTTCGCCTTCGGAAGGTGCGCGTGCTCCTCGCAGTAGTGCCAGAAGCATCCATCGACGAAGACGGCGATCCGTGCTCGCGGGAAGACGATGTCGGGCCGAACGCGGCATTGCCGACTGACCTGACGGTCGACGAAGAACCGCCGGCCTCGCCGGTGCAGCTCTCGACGCAACGCCAGCTCGGGCGCCGTGTCGCGCCGACCGAAGCGAGCCATGTGTCGTCGCCGAGCGTCGTCCGCTTCCCATTCCTCCACGCCCCGATCCTCGTCGGCCGGTCATCGCTGCGAGGACCGAGGCGCGGATCTGTGGATCGACGGGTGTCGAACGACCCGGTGAGGGAGCGAACGATCAGCGACTGGTAACTGACGCAGCCGCGATCGGCACATCGAGCGGCGCGTCCGGCGCGACAGGGTCTCCCGGCGAAGCAGCCGACTGAGCCTCCAGATCAGCCCGCACCGAGTCCGACACGCCAAAGAACATCGTCGCCACGAACCCCACCACGTACGCCACCACGAGCCCCGACCCGTACCCGAGCAACGCCCAGCCGTACCCCGAGGACCCGTCCAACAGCGGGATGAGCGACAGGTCCGACGCCCCGATGGCGATCGCCCCGACGGAGTGCCCGAGCTGGTCGAACAGCCCGACGACCCCGCCACCGAACGCCCCACCGATGCAGGCGGTGATGAACGGCCGCCCGAGGGGGAGCGTCACACCGTAGATCAGCGGCTCGCCGACCCCGAGGAACCCGGCCGGCAGCGCCCCACGGATGGTCCGCACGAGCGAGGCGTTCGACCGGAACCGCACCCACAGCGCGATGCACGCACCGATCTGCCCGGCACCACCCATCGCCAGCACGGGCAGCAACACGGTCCACCCGGTCTGCTCGATGAGCGTCGCGTGGATGGGGATCAGCCCCTGGTGCATCCCCGTCATGACGAGCGGCAGGAAGAGCCCGCCGAGGATGAACCCGGCGAAGGCCCCGCCGTTCGCGAGCAGCCAGGTCGCCGCGGTGCCGATGGCGACGGAGACGACGCCGGCGACGGACATCAGGATGCCGAGCGTCACGGAGCCGGCGACGAGCACGGTGACGGTCGGCACGACGATGAGCGCGATGACGTCGGGCGTGACCTTCCGCATGAAGCGCTCGACGTAGGCGGCGAGGATGCCGCCGGCCAGCGCTCCGAGTACACCGCCCTGCCCGGGCGCCAGGGTCTCCCCGAACACGGTCACGTTCGCGACACCGGCGGCGACGATGATGCCGCCGACGGCGCCGCCGAGGATGGGCGTCCCGCCGAACTCCTTCGCGGCGTTCATCCCGACGAACACGGCGAGCAGGGACAGGAAGCCGGAGGACAGCACGCCGAGGAACGGCGTCACCCCGGGCAACCACCCGAGGTTCGTCAGGATGCCGTTGATCCCGGCGATGAGCCCGCAGGCGATCAGCGCGGGGATGAGCGGGATGAAGATGGCCGAGATGCGACGGATGGCACGCATGGTGCGGCCGTCGGAACGGGCACGGGCGGATGCCTTGATCGACGCGCCCCGCGCCGCCAGCTCCTCGGGCGACACCGAAGCCGAGGGCGCACCCGGAACAGGAGCAGCACGCAAGGACCCGAGCGAATCAGCCACCCGGTCCACCAACCCCGGCCCGAGCACGATCTGCAGGTTGGACCCGGCGGCGATCGCTGCCATGACCCCCTCGGTGGCCTGGAGCGCCGGCAGATCAACAGAGGAAGGAGATGCCACCTCGACCCGCAGCCGGGTCATGCAGTTCTCGACGTCGGCGATGTTCGAGGACCCACCGACGGTGTCGAGGATCTGTTGTGCGAGTTGCTGTGCATCGGTCATTGATGGTGCTCCTCGGGGGAAGGAAGGACGAACGAGAGAAATCAGGAAATGACGGCGCGCAAGGAACCGTCAGCAGCAGCGAGCCGGGAACGGACGACGGACGCGGGCGACCCGGTGAGGATCATCGCGATGGCCGTCTTGACCTCACCGTCCGCAGCATCGAGCGCTGCGGCGACATCGGCCGGAGCGGCCCCGGTCACGTCCTGGACGAGCGAGAACGACCGCGCGACGAGCTTCTCGTTCGTCGCACGCACGTCGACCATCCGGTTGCCGTACGTCTTGTTACTGCGCACCATCGCCAGCGTGGTGAGCATGTTGAGGACGAGCTTCTGCGCGGTCCCCGCCTTCAGGCGGGTCGACCCGGCGATGAACTCGGGACCGACGACAGCGTCGATGGCGATGTCGGCTTCCCGCCCTGCGGCCGAGTCGGGATTGCACGCGACGGAGACCGACAGGGCGGACCTGCGCCGCGCCTCCAGGATGGCCGCGATGACGTAGGGCGTCCTGCCGGACGCGCTGATCCCGACGACCACGTCGTCGGCCGTCAAGCCGAGCGCGTCGAGGTCGCGGACGGCGGCTGCTTCGTCGTCCTCGGCGCCTTCGACGGCGGTGGTGAGGGCGACGGAACCGCCGGCGATGACGCCGACGACCTGCGAGGGATCGGTGCCGAAGGTGGGCGGGCACTCGCTGGCGTCGAGGACGCCGAGCCGGCCCGGCGTGCCGGCACCGACGTAGATCAGGCGGCCGCCGCGCGAGAACGCTGCGGCGATCGAGTCGGCAGCGAGGGCGATGGCCGGGAGGCACGGCTCGAGTGCCGCGGGCACGCTGCGGTCGAGCGCGTTCATGCGCTGGGCAGCCTCGAGGGTGGAGACGAGGTCGATGTCGTCGAGGGACGAGTCGGTGGCCTCGGTCGCGAGGTGCTGCAGCTCCTCGCGGAGGTCGTCGTGGTGGTGCATGGTGCTCGATTCAGGAACGGTGGTGCGTGCGGACCGCGTGGCGGCTGCGCGCGAGGAGCGGGCGGGAGCGTTCGTCGGTGCGCTGGGCGACGACGATGAACAGAGCGTCGACGATGGCGAGCTGGCTCATCCGGCTGCCCATCGCGGCGGGGCGGAGGTCGCTCTCGGCGCCGGCGACGCCCAGCAGGACGTGGTCGGTGTGGTGGGTCAGCGGCGAGGTGGCGTGGCCGGTGATCGCGACGACGGTGGCGCCGCTTTCGTGCGCGACGGCGGCGACCTCGAGCGCCTCGACCGTGGTGCCGGAGTGGCTCGTGATGACGAGGACGTCCTTCGGGCCGAGGACGCTCGCGAGGGTCAGGGCGTTGTGCGGGTCGTCCGCGATCGAGCTCGCGATGCCGATGCGTTCGAGCTTCAAGTGGAGGTCGCGGGCGACGATCCCGCTCGCGCCGACGCCGTACAGAACGACCCGCCGGGCCTCGCTGATGCGGACCGCTGCGGCTTCGAGGGTGAACGGGTCGAGCGTGGCGCGGGTGTCGCTCATCACGGCGCGGACGTCCTCGGTGACCTTCGCGATCACGGTGGTGACGTCGTCGTCGACGCTGACGCCCGCGTGGATCTCGGTCTCGCGCCGCTCGTGGATGCCGCGCTCGACGGCCCGGGTCATGCTGCGCTGGAGTGCGGCGAAGTTCGCGAACCCGAGGTGCTGGGCGAAGCGGGAGACGGTCGCGGGGGAGACCCCGGCACGGTCGGCGAGTTCGGCGGCGCTCGTGGTGGCCGCGGTGCCGGGGTCGTCGAGGACGGCATCGGCGATCGCGCGCATGCTCGTCGGCATCGCACCGGACTGGGTCCGGACGAGGGCGAACGCGTCGGCGCGGTCGGTACGGTCAGCGATCGTCATGCGCTCCATGAAAGCGCATTGCACCGACACTCGCCAGTGCTGCAAGTTACTTTCGTGTTTCGTCGGCGCGTTCCGTGAGCAGAAAGTGTCGGGTCGGCGCCTCGGACCCAACCGTTTCTGCTCACCAAGCAGGCGGCCTCAGGCGCGCCGGTACCGGCTCGCCGGCTTGCCCGGGCCCGCGGCAGCGCGCGACCCCGTGTCGACGAGCAGCGGCAGCATCGCCCGGCGGAACGAGTCGGGCAGGAGCCGCTCGCCACGGACGGCCTCATGCACGTGCCGCAGCTCCGACATCGTGAACGGCTCGGCCAGGAGGCCTCGCGGATCGGGTGCCACAGCGTACGACGCCCGCAAGGATGCCACCGCGAACGCCACGATGTCGTCGTGCCCGTGCACCATCCCCGTCGCGGTGTCGACCGGGACCAGCCGCGCCTGTGACGGGTTCAGCGACGACAGTGCGGCGAAGGGCACCACGTCGAGGTGCGCCACCGACAGCACCCATCCCCGGTCGTCCCGCGCGGGGTCGTCGAACACGTGCAGCTGCGTCGGCGCCAGCCCCGTCACGCCGGCCTTGTCCGACAGTGAGCGCAGGACCGCCGACGCCAACCGCTCGCCCTCGTGCACGAACGTCCCCGGCAGTCGCCAGTCGCCGTCGGTCGCGTCGCACACCTGCAGGACGGACAACGATCCCCCCACAGGCACGCTCAGGACCGCTGTGTCCACAGCGACGGATGGTCGCGGGTAGTCGACCAGGCGCTTGCCGGAAGGATCGCGGTACTCCGATGAACTCACGACAGCGAGTTTACGCACACTTGCGCAAACTGCGACGGTCGTGCAGACTCGATTTTACGCAATTCCGCGCAAACCTGAGGAGGCGGCCATGCTGACCACCGAACAGACCGACCGGGCGATCGGCGCCGTCATCGGCTCCGCCGCGGGCGACGCGCTCGGCGCCGGCTACGAGTTCCGCCCCGCCGTCCCCGAACCCACCCCGATCCGGATGGCCGGCGGCGGCTCGTTCGGCTGGGCTCCGGGGGAGTGGACGGACGACACGAGCATGGCCGTCCCGATCCTCCGCACGCTCGCGCGCGGCGGCGACCCGGCCTCCGAGGAAGCGCTCGACGGCCTCGTCGCGGCCTGGGCAGCGTGGGCGGTCTCCGCGCCCGACGTCGGCATCCAGACGCGCAACGTCCTCACGGGTCTGGAGGCGCGGGTCGCCTCCCACGCACGCGCTGCGGCCCGGCAGGAGCACGAGTTCAAGGGGCAGTCGGCCGGCAACGGATCGCTCATGCGGACGGCACCGCTCGTGCTCGGGTACCTGACCGACGCGGCCGACGAGGAGCTCCGGCTCGCCGAGGCCGCCCGGGCGATCAGCGACCTCACGCACTACGAGTCGGACGCCGGGGACGCGTGCGTGCTCTGGTGCGTGGCGATCCGGCACGCGGCGCTCACCGGCGAGCTCGACGTGCTGCGCGGGCTCGACCTGCTCGACCTCGAGAAGCGTCGGCTGTGGGTGGACCGGCTCGTCACGGCAGAGCACTCCGAGCCGGTCGACTTCACGGACTCGAACGGGTGGGTCGTGTCCGCGATGCAGGCCGCGTACTCGGCGGTCAAGCGGAGTTCGTCGCTCGAGGACGCCCTCGTCCGCGCGGTCCGGACCGGGAACGACACCGACACGGTGGCCGCGATCGCCGGCGGGCTCGCGGGTGCGCTGTACGGCGCGGCTGCGCTGCCGGCCGAGTGGCGCGAGCTGCTGCAGGGGTGGCCGAGCCTCCGCGCGGACGACCTGGTCGCGCTGAGCGAGCAGGCGCTCGCGACGCATTGAGCCGTCGCGCGCTCGGGTCGTGGCGGCGGAGGATGTCGTGGGGGGATCCTCCGCCGCCACCTGTGGGGCGGAGGCGAGCCGCGCCTCCAGTCCGTCCGTTCAGAGCGCGCTGCGCGCCCGCTCCACCGCCTCGATGAAGCGGGGGATGCCCCACATCAGGAAGGTCGGCTCGATCCCGCTCCGCAGGGTGATCCGGACCTTCTTCCGCAGGCCGCTCGACACGTCGTCGAGTCGGGCGATCTCCTCGACGGGGATCCCGAAGTCGGAGCGAGCGTAGTTGAGCGGGTGGGCGGTGAACCAGATGACCTCGGGCGTGAGGGTGAGGCGTCCGCCGACCTCGATCCGGCGGCTCGGGCGGGAGCTGGTCGGGGGCGAGTAGCCGAGGATGATGTCGGCCGCGCCGGAGTTCTCGTGGTCGGCGAGGTAGGTCGCGACCTTCTTGAGCAGTGGTGTGGTGTGGTCCCCCATGCGGTCAGCCTACGAGACGGGCACGGATGCCAGGAGGCGCGGATCACCTCGACGACGCGACCTGCGTCGCGGGGGCGGGTCGCGCCTCCAGGCCCGTGATCAGACCGCGGACCGCCGGCGGAAGACGCCTGCGCGGACCAGCCACACGTAGAGGAGGCAGCCGATGCAGACGTCGAAGACGGCGTTGAGGAACGCGGCGACGAGTGCGATCGCCGCACCGACGGGGGCCGCGTACGGGACGCCGACGAGCGCGAGCACGAGGGCGAGGGCCGTGATGACGAGGCCGACCTGCTGGGCGAAGGTCGGGGGTTCCGGGGCCTCGAGCTCGGCGGGCGGGCCGAGCCTCGGGCGGACGAGCCGGCGGAACAGCGCGCCGTAGGGGTGGCGGCGGATGCCGGCGATGCCGCCGATGGCGAAGAACACGACGATGACGGCGAGCAGTGCGATACCGATCGGCCATGTCGCGGGGATCAGGGTGAGGACGATCGTCGCCGCGAGGAGGACGGTCGTGATGGCGGCGCCGAACCTCGGGGAACGGGGGTCGATGCCGGGGGCGGGGTCGTTCGTGGCGGTCATGGGGACTGGTCTCCGGGGGTCGTTGCTGGTGCTGCTGCTGCTCTTGCTGCTGTGAGGACGGTGTCGAGGGCGGCGGTGAGGTCTGCGGGTCGTGGCGGGCCGCCGAACCGGGTGTGCACCGCGCGGCCTCGGTCGAGGAGCAGGACCGTGGGGGTCTGCATGACGGCGAAGCGTCGGGCGAGCTCGGGGCGTTCCGCGAGGTCGATCTCGAGGCGGGTGACGCCGGGGTGCTCGGCGGCGACGGCGTCGAGCTGGCGACGGGTGGCCGGGCAGCGGGCGCAGGTCGGCGTGGAGAACTGGACGAGGGTGGCCTCGGTGCCGAAGGCCTCGGCTGGGGCGAGGTCGGCGGTCGTCGGGTCGGTAGTAGTAGTGGTGCGGGCTTCGTTCGTCCGCGTGGGGCGGGCCCGGCCGGTCCGCGCGCGCAGGAGCAGGCCGAGGGCCGTGGCGAGTGCGAGGACTCCCACGAGGACGGCGACTGCTGCGGCGACGGTCATGTCGCGACGGTATGTCCTCAGACGCTCGGGAGCATCGACATGACCGCGTGTGACGAGCCGCGGCAGGTGGGCCGCGGCGTCCGGTTCGGTCGGGTCAGGTGCGGGGCTTCGGCAGCAGTCGGCCCAGCGTGCCCTGCAGGACCAGGAGGAGCACCCAGTACAAGCCGATCGACGGGAAGATCATCGAGAGGACGAGCGCGAGGGCGAGCAGCACGGCGGCGATCGGACCCTTCCGCCAATCGCCGAGCGGCGAGGACAGCAGCTCCGGGGAGCGGCGGAGCTCCCACTCGATCGCGGTCAGCGTGAGGCTCGTCACGACCATGCTGCCCAGGTAGAGGGCGTGTGCCACCCGGTCGCCCTCGACCTCGGTGTTGAGCAGGTTCGCGGCGAAGGGCAGGAACGCGATGCTCACGAGCCACACGAAGTTGAGCTGCATCACGCGGATGTTGTACGAGCGGACGTGCTCGAACACCTGGTGGTGCAGCGTCCAGAAGCGGGCGATGACCCAGAACGTGATGAAGAACTCGAGGAGCGCTGGCCAGTGCTCCTGCAGCAGGTCTCCGGCGCCCCGGCCCCCGCTGAGTTCGCCGGCCAGGTCGACGAGCGGGAGGATCAGGATCGTGATCGCGATGGCGACGGTCGCGTCGGAGAAGTTCACGAGGCGGTCGAGACCACGTTCGGTGCGTGCCGGCTCGGTCATGGAGCCGAGTCTAGGGACCGCGACGGCCCTAGCATCGGGAGCATGGTCGACGACGTGACGCCTGGGCGGTACCGGCACTTCAAGGGCGGCGAGTACGAGGTGGTGCTCGTGGCGCGGGACGTCGAGACCGAGGAGCCGGTGGTCGTCTACCAGGCGCTGTACGGGGAGCGCGGGCACTGGGTGCGGTCGCTCGCGGACTTCACGGCGTGGGTGTCCCGGGACGGCTACGAGGGGCCGCGCTTCGTCCGGACGGATGGTGTCGGCGGGCGGGCCTAGGCTCGCAGGGCACCGAGGAGACGGGGGAGACGCATGCAGATCGGCGGCGACGGGCAGGTCCTGCTCAGTCCGAGCGACCTCTCGACGTGGGCGGCCTGCGAGTGGGCGTTCCTCCGGCGCATGGACGTGAAACTCGGCCGGGGCGAGCCGCTGCCCGAGTCGCACGACGACATGCTCGAGCGCACGGCACGCCTGGGGGACCAGCACGAGCTCGACTACCTCGCGATCCTCCGCGAGACCCGGGACGTCGTCGAGTTCGACCGCCCTGCACCGCCCGAGTACCCGGCGGCGGCCTCCGCCGCACGGGCAGCGATGCAGGACGGCGCGGACGTCCTCTACCAACCGACCTTCTTCGCGCCGCCGACGGTAGAGGCGCCGGGCTTCATCGGTTTCGCGGACTTCATCATGCGGAACGACCGCGGCGAGTACGAGGTGTACGACACCAAGCTCGCCCGCCACGCCAAGATCAGCGCCCTGCTGCAGCTGGCCGCGTACGCCGAGCAGATGCAGGCGCACGGCATCCCCACCGGCGAGCAGGTCCACCTCGTGCTCGGCGACCGGACGACCACCACGCACGACCTCGCCGACATCGCACCGGTGTACCGGACGCAGCGCGCCGAGCTCCAGCGGGTGATCGCCGAGCGGATGACCGAGACCGAGCCGCTGCAGTGGGCCGACCCGCGGTACTCGTCGTGCGGCCGGTGCGACGTGTGCACGACACAGGTCGCCGAGCACCGTGACCTGGTCCTCGTCGCGGGCATGCGACTCGACCAGCGGACGAAGCTCATCCGGCAGGGGGTGCGGACGATCGACGAGCTGGCTGACCGGACCACGGCCGTGCCCGGTCTCCCGCGCGGGACGCAAGCGCGGCTGGTGCGTCAGGCGCGCCTCCAGGTCGACACCGAGCACGCGCGGACCGCAGCCGACGGTGCCCAGGCGACCGGGACGACCAAGCCGCTCTTCGAGGTGCTCGACGCCCGAGCGCTCGACGCGATCCCGACGCCGGACCCGGGCGACGTGTTCTTCGACTTCGAGGGAGACCCGCTCTACACCGAGGACGGCGTCCACTGGGGACTCGACTACCTGTTCGGGCTCGTCGACCCCGAGGCGCGCTTCACGGCGTTCTGGGCGCACACGATCCGTGACGAGCGCCAGGCGCTGCTGGACTTCCTCGCCTTCATCGAGGCTCGGCGGCAGCAGTACCCGGGGATGCACATCTACCACTACGCGGCGTACGAGCGCACGCACCTGCTGTCCCTCGCCGCCCGGCACGGCGTCGGTGAAGAGGCCGTCGACGACCTGCTCCGTGCGGGGGTGCTCGTCGACCTGTACCCGATCGTGCGCAAGGCGCTCGTGGTCGGCAGCCGCAGCTACTCCATCAAGAAGCTCGAGCCGCTCTACATGGGTTCGGACCTGCGGCTCAGCGATGTGACGAACGCGGCGGACAGCATCACGGCGTACGTCGACGCGATCGAGGAGCTCCGGAACGGTGACGCCACCGCCGGGCAGCACATGCTCGACGAGGTCGCCGACTACAACGCCTACGACTGCCGGTCGACCCTCCGGCTGCGCGACTGGCTCCTGTCGCTCCGAGCGACAGCGCGCGCGTCCTCGTCCGCGCCCGTCGCTGCCGAGGCGGACGAACTGCTCCCGCCGATCCCGGTCGACCGCGAACCGAACCCCGTGTACACGGCGCTCGCCGCGCAGCTCGACGGGGTCGACGCCCTCGACCGCACGCCCGACCAGACGGCGTTGGCGCTCGCCGCAGCCGCGATCGACTACCACCGGCGCGAGGCGAAGACCTTCTGGCAGGACCACTTCGACCGCTTGCGGAACCCGGTCGACGAGTGGGCGGACACCCGCGACGTGCTGGTCGTCGAGCGGGCGTCGGTCGAGCGCGACTGGGACACGCTGCCGCGTGCCCGGTCGCAGTCCCGAGAGATCCGGTTGTCGGGGACGCTCGCGCCCGGTTCGCGGCTCCGTCCAGGAGGCACGCCCCACCTCGTCTACGACGACCCGCTCCCGCCGTCGATCGCCGCTCCGGCGCCGGGTTCGAAGGGCGCGTCGGCCCGCGCCGTCGTGCTGGACGCGTTCGAGGACGGTGACGGCTTCGAGGTGCTCGTGAAGGAGAGCCTGCCGGTCGGCGGCTCGCCGCACGAGGACTTCCCGGTCGCCCTCGCGCCGGCGGCACCACCGCGGGCGAAGCCCCAGCCCGAGGCGATCGCGGAGTGGGGACAAGAAGTCCTCGACGCCCTGCCCGCGATGCTGCCCGATCCGGCGCTCGACCTCCTCCGCCGGGTCCCGCCGCGGGGGCCGATCGTCCCCGTGCAGGGGGACGGCACGGTGTCGGCCGTGGTCGCGACGCTGCTCGGCCTCGACCGGTCGTACCTGGCGATCCAGGGCCCTCCGGGGACGGGCAAGACGTACGTCGGGTCGAACGTCGTCGCGCGGCTCGTGCGCGAGTACGGCTGGCGCGTCGGGGTCGTCGGGCAGTCGCACGCGACCTCGGAGAACTTCCTGTCGTCGGTCGTGCAGGCCGGGGTGCCCGCCGACCGCGTGGTGAAGGTGCCCCGGGCCGGAGCGGACCCGGACGACGTCGAGTCGGCACCGTGGACGCCCGTGAAGAACAACGCCGCCGTGGCTGCGTTCCTGTCGTCCTGCGCCGAGACCGGCAGGGGCGGGGTCGTCGGCGGTACCGCGTGGACCTTCGCGAACGAGGGCACGATCCCGCGCCGCTCCCTCGACCTGCTCGTGGTGGACGAGGCCGGGCAGTTCTCCCTCGCGCCGACGATCGCGTCCTCGATCGCGGCGACGCGTCTGCTCCTCCTCGGGGATCCGCAGCAGCTGCCGCAGGTGTCGCAGGGGTCCCACCCGGAGCCCGTCGACGAATCGGCGCTCGGCTGGCTCGCCGACGGCCAGCACGTGCTGCCGGACGCGTTCGGGTACTTCCTGGCGCGGACCCGGCGGATGGAGCCGGCACTCACGGCGTCGGTGTCGGCACTGTCGTACGACGGGCAGCTCGCGTCGATGGTGTCCGGGCGACACCTCGACGGCATCGACGCGGGCGTCCACCCGGAGCCGATCGTGCACGCGGGGAACACCACGTCCTCGGTGGAGGAAGCAGCTCGGGTCGTCGCGCTTGCGCAGGACGTCGTCGGTCGGCGGTGGGTGGACGGTGACACCGAACGCGTGCTGACGGACGAGGACGTGATCGTCGTCGCGCCGTACAACGCCCAGGGTGCGGTGATCCGTGACGCCCTCGACCGTGCAGGACTGCGGGGGACGCAGGTCGGCACCGTGGACCTGTTCCAGGGGCGCGAGGCCGTCGTGTCGATCGTGTCGCTCGCGGCGTCGAGCGCCGCCGACATCCCGCGCGGGCTCGACTTCCTGCTCATGCCGAACCGGTTGAACGTGGCGTTGTCGCGGGCGAAGTGGGCGGCGTACCTCGTGTACTCGCCGGCGCTGGCGACGGGCCTGCCGCCCTCGATCGCCGGGCTGTCGCTGCTGTCCCGGTTCATCGAGCTCGTCGAGCCCGGTCCGAGCAGCCGCTAGGCGACGGGGTCAGCCCTGGTCGGGGTCCTCGTCGAGGTGGACACCGCTCTGCATCTGCGCGCGTATGCCGGCGAGGACGTCGGCGTGCAGGAAGTTCGCCTCGGCGGCACTCGTGGGGTCGACGACGATGCCGAACTCCTCCGGCAGTGCCGTCACGAGCTCGGACATCGACACCGGACGGCCCTCGGTGTCGGGCAGGCCGGCGGCGAGTTCGGCGGGGTCGGTGAACACGGGGACGAACGGCTTCTCCCGGATGACCACGTGCGCGACGCTTCCGCCGTCGGGAGCGTCCGCGGGTCGCCACGGCACCCACGCGGCGCTGCGGAGGAAGCCGGCGGGCGAGGTCGCCATGCGCCTCCGGAGTTCGGCGGCGGCGGTCGGCGGGGTCTTGTCGACGCCGCGGCCGAATGCGGATCCCGTCTGGTCGTTGGTGCTCATGCGGTTCCCTCCCGGGGGTCGTCGACCATGCTGTCACGGCCGACGGGGTCGTCACGACGTCGCAGGACGGCGACCGGGAACCGCGCCCACTGGTTGACCGTTCTGGTTCGGAGGAGCCGGGGATCGCGAACCGGAACGGTCACGGGCCCGGAACGAAACCTGCTCGCGCGGCGCCGACGTCGCCGGTCGGGCTCAGCTCGAGGAGATCGTCGCCGTCGTCGCGGCGGTGCTCGCCGCCACCGTCGCCATGATCGCCGCCGTCTGGATGTCCTCGAGCACGGCCTTGACCGCGGGGCTGGCCCAGCCGCCCGAGGTGACCTCCTTCACGAGCGCCCGGTCGACCTTGCCGAACTGCTTGCGGAG
The DNA here is from genome assembly GCF_001865095.1 of Curtobacterium sp. MCBA15_013. Lineage (NCBI taxonomy): Bacteria > Bacillati > Actinomycetota > Actinomycetes > Micrococcales > Microbacteriaceae > Curtobacterium > Curtobacterium sp. MCBA15_013. The sequence goes on from NZ_MJGQ01000004.1 coordinate 44,835, forward strand.
CGTGCTGGTCGCGTCGAGCAGGCCGATGACGGCGGCGGCGAACGGCGTGGGTTCGGCGCGCCCGGCGAGGACGTCGCCGATGCCGGCGCGGAGGAGCGCTTCGGGGCCACCGTCGCGCTCCGGGTACTTCGTGGTGGGGAAGATGCCGAGCGTCTTCCCCTGTTCGAGCGTGATGAGGCCGCGTGCGATGAGCCCGGCGAACACGTCGTCGCGCAGCGGTCGCTTGCCGATGCGGGTTATCCACCACTTCGCCTTGCGGGGCTTGTCGGCGGCCGCGATGGTGCCGACGACGCCGTCGAGGACCGGGTCGCCGATGGCCGCACCGTTCACGACGGCGACGAAGCCGTCCTGCAGCGAGACGACGCCGCGCAGGGCGAGGTCCGCGAGGACGGCACCGGCGAGCCCGGCGTCGAGGGTCTGCACGTCCGTGGACTTCCGCCCGTCGGACTCGATCTGGAGGAGCGCGAACGCCTGCGGGACCGTGAGTTGCTCAGCCATGTCCGCAGCCTGCCACGCGGGGCGGGGGTGCGCCGCGCCTCCAGGCCGATGCCCAGCGCACGTCGAGGTGGCCGCGCGCCGGGCTGTGTGACTCAGTACGCGGCGGACTGTCCGCCGTCGATCGGGACGACCGTGGCGTTGACGTACGAGGCGTCGTCGGACAGCAGGAAGGCGACGACCGCGGCGATCTCGGGCGCCTCGCCGTAGCGCTTGGAGGGGTTGACCTGGATGAACTCCTCGGCGGCCTTGCGGGGGTTCTCCGGGTCGAGCTGCTTCATCGAGTTCTCGACCATCGGCGTCCAGATGGCGCCGGGGGCGATGGCGTTGATGCGGATGCCGTAGCGGCCGTACTCGACGGCCGAGTTGCGGGTGAGACCGACGACACCGTGCTTCGCGGCGGCGTAGCCGGACTGGTTGCCGATGCCGCGGATGCCGCCGACGCTCGCCGTGTTGACGACCATGCCGGAGCCCTGCTCGCGCATGGTCTTCAGGACCTTCTCGAGGCCGAGGAACACGCCGCGCAGGTTGATCGAGACGACCTTGTCGAACTCGGCGGCGGTGAACGACTCGGTCGGGTTCTGCTTGCCCTCGATGCCGGCGTTGTTGAAGAAGCCGTCGATGCGGCCGAAGCGCTCGGTGGTGGCGGTGACGTAGGCCTCGACCTGGGCCTCGTCCGAGACGTCGGCGACGGTGGTGAGGACCTCGGCGTCGGGGGCGGTCTCGAGCACGGCGGCCTTCGAGGCCTCGAGTCCCTCGGCGGAGACGTCGACGAGGGAGAGCTTCGCGCCTTCGGCGGCGAGACGGACGGCGGTCGCACGGCCGAGGCCGGAGCCGCCGCCGGTGATGAGGACGACGCGGTCGGTGAAGCGGGCCGTGGGGGAGCTGGTTGCGGGGGAGCTGGTTGCGGTCATGGGGAGGCCTCCTGAGGTCTTCGACGGTGAAGGGCTCGGGGTCCGCGGTGGAGCAGCGAGTCCGAACGATGCATTCGCATCGACGGGAGATAGGCTACACCTGTTGTCTTGCGGCCGTGCTCAGCAGGTCCGCAGGATCCGCGCCATCGCGTCGTGCTCGGCGGGGGCCACCCACAGGCGGTACTTCGTCTTCACCGCAACCTGGTGCTCGATGTACGTGCACCGGAACGACTTGTCCGCCGGCAGCCAGGTCGCGGCGTCGCCGGAACGCTTCTGCGCGTTCGAGTGCTGGTCCACCGCGAACAGGTTCGCCGGATCGTTGGCGAGCGACTCCCGCTCACGCTGCGAGAGCTGCTGGGCCCCGGTCCGCCAGGCGTTCTCGAGTGCGACGACGTGGTCGATCTGCACGAGCGTGGAGGTCGTCTCGCCGCGCACGAAGCCGATCGTCGCCCCGGTGTACGGCGACACGAGCGTCCCGGTGAGCACCCGGCAGGGGCCCTGGCGGGTGATCGCCGAGAGGTCCCGCGCCAGCACGTCGTTCCGCGTGTCGCAGCCGTTCCGGTCGACGTCGAGCCACGCGGTGCCGAAGTCGCCGACCCGGTCGTACCCGGTGGCGGGGGCCTTGCCCTTGACCGGCAGGGCGGCGAGTTCCGCCCGCGCGGTGGCTGCTGTTGCGGCGTCGGCGTCGGCGTCGGCGTCGGTCGCGCTCGGCGCGTCGGCTCGGGAGGCGCGGGTCGTCCCCGGCGCACCCGGTTCCGTCTCGATGGTGGGGGCGTCGGTGCCCGTGGGCGCGCTGGTCGACGCCGGTGCGGCTTCGGCGTCGGGCGCGATGATGCCCGCGGTGTGCAGGGCGTACCCGCCGACGGCGAGTGCGAGGACGACGAGGACGGACGTGAGGCTGGTGCTGGTGCGGCGTCGGCGGGACGTCATGCGTGGGTGGAGCTCCTGGTGGTGCGGTGGTGCGGTGCACCGACGATGATGCCGGACACGTCGGACATCGCCCCGGACCCCGGCGGAGGGTCGGCCGCCCGGCCCGCCGGAGTAGCGTCCACGAGGTGGGCACCGCACTCCTCGTCATGGACTACCAGAACAGCATCGTCGAACGACTCGGCACGGACGAGGCCCTGGCTGCGGCGACGGCAGCGGTCTCGGCCGCCCGGGAGCGCGGCATCCCCGTGGTCTTCGTCCGTGTGGCGTTCCGGCCGGGCGCACCCGAGGCCGCGCGCACGAACAAGATGTTCGGCGGGATGCGGGAGCGCATCGGGGCCCAGACTCCGGGGTCCACCGACGTGCACAGCGCGTTCGGGGTCGGGGACGACGACCTCGTCGTGACGAAGCTCCGCGTCAGTGCCTTCGCCGGGTCGGACCTCGAGGTGCTGCTCCGCGGCCTCGAGGTCCGCGACCTCGTGCTCGCCGGGATCGCCACGAGCGGCGTCGTCCTCTCGACGCTGCGCCAGGCGGCCGACCTCGACTTCGGGCTGACGGTCCTCTCGGACGCGTGTGCCGACGGCGACGCGGAGGTCCACCGCGTCCTCACCGAGAAGGTCTTCCCGCGGCAGGCCGAGGTCGTCACCGTCGCCGAGTGGACCGCCTCGCTCTGAACCGTCCCGCGGGCACGGCGTAGACACGGGTGCATGACCGATTACGCGAACCCGTCCGTGTCCGTCACCGGTGGGTCGATGCCGCTCCTCGGCTTCGGCACCTGGCAGATCCCCGACGCCGAGGCGCCCGCCGCCGTCGGCGAAGCACTGGCGGCCGGGTACCGCCACATCGACACCGCCACCGGGTACCGCAACCAGCGCGGCGTCGGGAAGGCCGTCGCCGAGTCCGGTCTCGCCCGCGACGAGGTCTTCGTGACGACCAAGCTGCCGCCGGACAACGCCGACCGCGTGCGGGACACCATCGAGGAGAGCCTCGACCAGCTCGGCCTCGACCACCTCGACCTCTGGCTCGTGCACTGGCCGCCGAACGGCGAGGCACGCCCGGACGTGTGGGAGCAGGTCGTCCAGGCGCAGTCGGACGGCCTCACGAAGGCGGTCGGGGTGAGCAACTACTCCCTCGCGCAGATCGACGAGCTCGTCAGCGCCACCGGGGTCACCCCGGCCGTGAACCAGATCAAGTGGAGCCCCGTCGAGTTCGACCGCGCCGTGGCCGACGGGCTCGCGTCCCGCGGGGTCGTCCTCGAGGGCTACAGCCCCTTCAAGGCGAGCAACCTGCAGGACCCGACGCTCGTCGACATCGCGACCGCACACGACGCGGACAGCGCGCAGGTCATCGTCGCGTGGCACGTCGCGCACGGGTTCGTCGTCATCCCGAAGTCGTCGAACCCCGAGCGCATCCGGTCGAACGCCGCCGGCGCCCGGATCGAGCTGTCGTCCGACGAGGTCGCCGCGATCGACGCCCTCGCCCGCTGACCCTCGGCCGCGTCAGGCCAGCAGGGAGCGGATGTCGTCGGCCGTGAGGTCCTCGGCGAAGAGGGCGTCGTCGTCGATCATCGTCGCGAACAGCTCGGCCTTCTTCGCCGCGAGCGCGAGGACCTTCTCCTCGATGGTGTCCTCGGCGATGAACCGCTGCACGTTCACCGACCGGGTCTGGCCGATGCGGTGCGTCCGGTCCACCGCCTGGTTCTCGGCGGCGGGGTTCCACCACGGGTCGAGCACGAACACGGTGTCCGCCTCGGTCAGGGTCAGCCCGAAGCCACCGGCCTTGAGCGAGATGAGGAACGCCGGGGCGGTGCCGTTCCGGAAGCGGTCGATGACCTCGGGGCGGCGCCTCGTCGAGCCGTCGAGGTACTCGTAGCCGACGCCCCGGTCGTCGAGGGCGGTGGCCACCATGCGGAGGAACGACGTGAACTGGCTGAACACCAGGGCGCGGCGACCCTCGGCGGCGAGCTGTTCGAGTTCGTCGAGCAGCAGGTCGAGCTTCGCGGAGGACAGGTCCTCTCGTGAACCGTCGACCAGCGCCGGCGACAGCGCGAGCATCCGCAGCAGGGTCAGGGACCTGAACACGATCATCCGGTTCTTCGCGAGGTCGTCGATGAGGTCGAGGACCTTCAGGCGCTCCCGGTTCAACGTCGTCTCGTACAGGGTCCGGTGCGCGGGGTCGAGCGTCACCCGGACGACCTGCTCCTGCTTCGGCGGGAGGTCGGCGGCGACGCTCTCCTTCGTCCGCCGGAGCATGAGCGGCCGGATCCGCCGTCGGAGCCGCGCGGTGAGCTCCTGGCGGGCGGCCCCGCGGAGGTCCGGCGAACCGAGCGGCTTCACGTAGTCGTCCCCGAACCGCGACCACGACGACAGCAGCCCGGGCGCGACGATGTGGAACAGCGCCCAGAGGTCCGTCAGCCCGTTCTCGAGCGGTGTGCCCGTGATCGCGAACTTCACCGGCGCGCGGAGGTCGACCGCCACCCGGTGCGTCTGCGACTGCGGGTTCTTCACGAACTGCGCCTCGTCGAGCACGAGGGCCGCCCACGGCAGGTCGGTGTACGCCTGCGCGTCGAGCCGGAGCAGCGCGTACGAGGTCACCACGATGTCCGACGCGGCAGCAGCGCGTGCGACGAGCCCGGGGTCCTTCAGCGTCGTCGCGCCGATCGTCGTGACGCGCAGCGACGGCGTGAACCGGGTTGCCTCGGCCGCCCAGTTGCCGACGACCGAGGTCGGCGCGACGACGAGGAACGGCGGCGCGTCCGGCGAGGACTCCCGCGCGGCGGCGATCGTCGTGAGGACCTGCAGCGTCTTGCCGAGACCCATGTCGTCCGCGAGCACCCCGCCGACCCCGTGCGACAGCAGGAACGACAGCCAGGCGTACCCGGTGTGCTGGTACGGCCGGAGCTCGGCGTGCACCGAGTCCGGCACGAGCACCGACTCCGGTGGCGTCGCCCCGAGCAGCCCCGCCGCGATCGCCTCCCACCGCTCGTCGTGCGAGGTCTCGTCGGCCAGCTGGTCGAACTCGGACCACAGCCCGGCCTGCAGCGGCGTCACGGTCATCGGCTGGTCGGGCTCCCACTCGTCGAGGTCGCGCGCCTCGTCGATGAGCTCCTTCAGCCGGTCGAACGCGGGGTCGGACAACGACAGGTACGAGTTGTCGACGAGCTTCATCCGCCGGTCCCGCTTCGCGAGCGCCCGGAGCAGCGGCGTGAACGGCACCTGCTTGCCGTTCACGGACACGAAGATGCCGAGGTCGAACCAGTCGTGCTTGTCCGACGGCATGGTCGTCACGCGGATGTGCGGCCGACCGGTCAGCCGTTCGTAGTCGACGCGTTCGCCCTGTACGACGGTGCGGACGCCGAGCGCCGGCAGCTCCGGCAACAGCTCGTTCGCGAACACCGCGACGTCGGCACCGTCGATCGTGCCGTCCTCGAACCACGCGAGTCCGCCGCCGGGTCCGGTCGGGCCGGCCGTGTCGTCGGCCGCGCGCAGCCCGGCGAGGTCCGGGAGGGGTCCGTGCAGCGCGACGGGGTCCTTCCGCGCGTCGACGTGCCAGCGCCACTGCAGGTGCACGCGGTCGTCCGTCCGGGGCGCCCGGGCCGGTTCGAACGTCGCCGTCAGCACGAGTTCGGGCGGCGTGCGCTCGGGCAGCTCGACGGAGCCGTCGGCGCTGACGAGGCCGAGCGCGCCACGGAGCCGTGGGGACCAGTCGGCGAGGAACTCCGCGACCTCGGGCTCCGGAACGGTGATCCGGGCGCCGTCGACGAGCATGCGCCGCTGGTCCTCCGGCACGGGGGTGACCGTCGGGGCGAACGCGACGTGGAACTCGGGGCTCTCGCGGAAGACGTAGACGCCGTGGTCGCCGATCGTCCGGGCCGTGCCGGGAGCCGCCGGTCGGCCGTCGAGGACCGCGCTCGCACCGATCACGAGCCCGCCGTCCTGCCGGGCGACGTCGAGGAGGACACGCGCCTCGGCACCGAGCACGGCACCGCCCTCGCGCTTGCCGGTGACGAACGCGATGCCGAGGGCCGGTGCCTGCGTGAGGAGCGGCCAGAGCAGCGGACTGCCGAAGTCGTCGAGGTGGATCCAGTCGGCCTCGCCCGGGAGCCCGGCGAGTTGGCCGGCGCGATGGAGCGCGGCGAACTGGACGAACCAGGCGTGCTGCTCGGGGGAGAGGCCGAGCCGGTTCATCGAGTAGGGGAGGGTGCCCCACGTCAGTTGCCCCCGAACCCAGTTGCCGGCGTCGCTGCGGGTCACCGGGCGGACGCCGAGCCGCACCGACCGCGAGGCCGTCGGCAGGGCGCGACCGGCGGCTCGCGCACGCGAGGCGAGCCGGGCGGAGACCGCGTCACGCAACTCGAACTGCAGACCCATGGGGGTGCCCTGCGGCTCGGCCACCTGCTCGTCGTCGCCGGCGAGGCGGGCGAGGTCGTGCCTCCAGTCCGAGGGCGGCGGAGCCGGCTGTTCCGGCTTCGGGCCGGCGGCTGCGGCGAGTGCGCGGGCGTTGATGGTGAGCAGGGCTGCGGCGACGTGCTTGCAGTCGCCGCCCAGCGGGCAGGTGCAGGTGCTGCGGACCGGACGGACGAACTCGCCGCGGGCCGGGCTGGTCTCGATGCGGAGTTCGTACGGGTCGTCGGCGGAGCCCGACACCGCGCCGGTGACGGTGCCGTCGTCGTCGTGCCAGACGGCGTCGTCGACCAGGCCCGCCCGGGCGAGGTCCCGCGCGCGGCCGAACGCCTGCGGCCCGACGAAACGGATGACGTCGACGGCGTCGATCATCGGGGCGGCTGGCACGGGTCAATCGTGCCAGGTGCCACCGACCTCCGGCGCTCGCCGGGTCAGCGGATCGACCAGGTGCTGCCGGCGTTCAGCTGCAGGACGGACGGGCCCTTCGACAGGGTGATCCGCTTCGAGAGGTCCTTGCCGGAGCCGTTGTCGCTGGCGGGGATGGTCTCGTAGTCGTTGCGGAGCAGGGTTTCGCGGAGCATGCACGTCGCGACACGAGTCGTCGTGCACCGGAACTGCCGGGCGGCGGAGGAGCCCCAGTAGAGCATCACGTTGTCGCCGTGCCCCGACGTCGTCAGGGCGGGGGCGCTCGAGACCTGGCTGAACCGCAGGATCCACTGCCCCCTGGCCTCGACCTTGAGCGCGGCGGGCTTCCGCCACGAGTCGGTGCCGTAGGCGACGCGGCCCGTGTACTTGCCGCCCTGGCCGATGGGGTTCGACCCGGTCGGGCCGCCCTTGCTGTTCAGCTCGTGCACCTCGAACTCGGTGTGCTCGGCATCCGCCGGGGTGAACGTCGCGACGATGATGCCGCTGCGGGCGTTCTGCGGGAGCACGATCGTGGCGTTCCGGCTGCCCGACTTCGTGAACGGGGTGAACGTGCCGTACTGGTGGTCGTACTGCGCCTTCATCGCTGCGGGCATCCCGACGGCCTGCGCCGGCGCGACACCGACGAGGGACGACACCACGGCGGCGACGCTGACGACGAGTGCGGCGGTGAGGGTGGTGCGGCGCATGGGACTCCTGTCGGATCGGCGTTCCCGATGATGGCGTGCGGCACCCGCGTGCGACAGACCCTGTCCGGGGGCCGCGATACTGGGTGGGTGACGACACTGCGAGGAGAACTGCGCTCGACCGCGACGACGGAGGCCGAGGGCAGCGGCGAGAACATCGAGGCGGCGCGCACGGCGGCGGTCGAGGCCCTGGACCTGCACGGGTTCGAGCTGCAGCAGGTGAACGCGGTCACGAGCAAGGCCACCGGCGAGACCACCGTGCGTGCGATCGCCCGTTCCAAGGAGACCAGGCCGCACGAGGCGACCGGGCAGACCTACGAGGAGGCGCTGCAGGCCTTCCGCGCGTCGGTCCCCGAGGGGTGGCAGGCCCAGAACATGCGCGAGATCCGGTCGTAGGACGTCCGGCGTCCCGTTCTGGGGGAGTCGCGGGCGCGCGGGAGCGGGCAGGATCGACGGCATGCTGCAGTCACTCGTCTACATGAGCGCGGCCACGGAGCCGTTCGACGACGACGCCCTCGACGAGGTGCTCGCCCACGCCCGTGCCCGGAACACCGCCGACGGTCTGACCGGGCTGCTCGTGCACCGCAACGGGCGGTTCATGCAGCTGCTCGAGGGACCGTACGAGCAGGTGTTGTCGACGTACCAGCGGATCCTCGCGGACGAGCGTCACGACGAGGTGCGGCTCCTCGCCGAGGAGTCCATCCACACCCGGCGCTTCCCGGAGTGGTCGATGGCGTACGACCGCGACGTCGAGGGCGCTGCGACGCCGGAGGGCTTCAGCGACTTCCTGACCTCGGGGGACCAGAGCGCCGACACCGGCCGGTCCCGGGAGCTGCTGCGGTGGTTCCGCAACCACCCGATGGCCGACCCGACGGCGGCGAAGGGGAAGCACCGCCGGGACGCGTAGCCCGTCCGGTCAGACGATCGGCTTGCCCGTCGCCTCGCCGGTCGCCAGCTTGCTGTGCCGACGGGAGTAGCCGAAGTACACGCCGAGGCCGATCGCGAACCAGACCGCGAAGCGCACCCACGTCTCCCACTGCAGGAACGTCACGAGCCACAGCGACGCGATGACGCCGATGATCGGGATCACCGGCATGAACGGCAGCCGGAACTGCCGGTCGAGGTCGGGCTGGCGGTAGCGCAGCACGATCACGGCGGAGCAGACCACCACGAAGGCGAGCAGGATGCCGATGTTCGTCAGCTCGGCCACGACCCCGATCGGGAGCACGCCGGCCAGGATCGCCGACGCGATGCCGAGGATCCACGTGACGCGGGTCGGCACGTGGCGCTTCGGGTCGGTCTTCGCGAACCACTTCGGCATGAGGCCGTCGCGGCTCATCGAGAACCAGACGCGGCTCGCACCGAGCATGAAGGTCACGAGCACGGTGATGATGCCGACGATGGCGCCGATCGCGATGATGTTCGCCACGCCGCCGAGCCCGACCGAGGCGAACGCCGACGAGAAGCCCGAGGCGGGGTCGATGTCGGTGTACTTCTGCATCCCGGTGAGCACCAGGGTCGCGAGGACGTAGAGGACCATCGAGATGCCGAGCGACAACAGGATCGCCTTGGGCATGTGCTTGCGGGCGTCGGTGGACTCCTCGGCGGCGGTGGACATCGCGTCGTAGCCGAACACCGCGAAGAACACCGTCGCGGCACCGGTCATCACGCCACCGAAGCCGAACGGGAAGTACGGCGAGTAGTTCGCGCTGTTGATGTGGAACACGCCGAGCACGACGATGAGCACGACGAGGGCGACCTTGATGCCGACGGCGACGAACTCGAACCGTGCGGCGCTGCGGATGCCGCGGGTGAGGACGAACGCGGTGAGCAGACACAGGATGATCGCGAACACGTCGATCACGTGGCCGTCGCCGGTGCCCGGTGCGCCGAGCATCCAGGCGGGCAGGTCGATGCCGAACTGGCCGACGAGGAACCCGACGTAGCCCGAGATCCCGATCGCGACGACCGCCACGATCGCGGTGTACTCGAGCAGCAGGTCCCAGCCGATGAACCAGCCGACGATCTCCCCGAGGACCGCGTAGCCGTACGTGTACGCGCTGCCGGCCTTCGGGATGAGGCCGGCGAACTCGGCGTACGACAGGGCAGCGGCGGCGCTCGCGACACCGGCGACGAGGAAGCTGATGAGGACCGCGGGGCCGGCGACGCCGTTCGCGACCGTGCCGGCGAGGGTGAAGATGCCCGCGCCGATGATGCCGCCGATGCCGATCGCGGTGAGCTGCCAGAGGCCGAGGTGCCGTTTCAGGCCGCCGTCGCCACCGGTCTCGTCGTCGATCGTCTCGATCGGCTTCCGTCGGAAGAGGGTGCGTGTCGTCGTCGTCACGCGCCCACTCTGCACCCTGCGGGGGCCGCGCGTCCGCCGCGCCCCGCGCCCGGGGCGACCACGGACGGGGCCGGGCCGGCGGGGCGGGCGCGAGCCGCGCCTCCAGGCCCGCGGGCAGGGAGGCGGCGTAGACGTGACCCATGCGCCGACCGAACCGTACCGAGCCCGCCCCCGGCCAGGAGTCCGTGTGGGACTACCCGAGGCCCCCCGCCGTGGAGCCGGTGCCCGAACGCGTGGTCGTGCGGCTCGGCGGCGAGGTGGTCGTGGACACGACCGACGCGGTGCGGGTGCTCGAGACCTCGCACCCGCCGGTGTACTACGTGCCGATGGCCGACCTCGAGCTCCGGCCGGCCGAGGGGTCGAGCATGTGCGAGTTCAAGGGGCGCGCGCGGTACTTCGACGTGGTGGGCGGGGACGTGGTCGCTCCGCGGGCCGCGTGGAACTACCCGACGCCCGAGCCGGGCTACGAGCAGCTGCGCGACCGGGTGGCGATCTACCCCTCGGCGATGGACTCGTGCGAGGTCGGCGGCGAGGTGGTCCAGGCGCAGGAGGGGGACTTCTACGGAGGGTGGATCACCTCGCGGGTCGTCGGACCGTTCAAGGGGGCGCCGGGCACGCTCGGGTGGTGAGGGGCCGCGTCAGCGGTGGGCGTACGGCGTCCAGAACGGGGAGGGGAAGGCGCCCCCGGTCACGATGACGAGCAACTGCCACACGAGCATCACGAGCCCGAGCACGCCGAGGACGATCCCGATCCACGACCAGACCCGCACGCCTCGTTGCCTCCGTCGTGCGATCGACAGTGCGCGCCAGCCGCTGGCGATGCACACGATGCCGAACACCGCACCGAGCACGACGTGCCGCCCCATCGAGGCCGCGGGGACGATGAACCCCATGTAGAGCGCCATCGGACCGAGCAGCGCGGCCACGACGGCGGGTGCTGCGGGTGGCTCGTGGTCGCGGGAGGCTGTTCCCATGCGTCCGAACCTAGCGGGGCGGTGGCGGTCCGGCACGCCGTGCGGCGCGTGCGGTGGACGTCCGGCACGGGCACGATGGAGGCATGCGATCCTTCCTCCGCGTCCTGCTCGGCCTCGCGCTCGTCTTCGCCGGCACGAGCCACCTCACCTTCGCCCGGCAGGACTTCCGCGCCCAGGTGCCCGACTTCGTCCCGCTCGACGAGGACACCACGGTCCTGGCCTCCGGCATCGCGGAGATCGGCCTCGGCAGCGCCCTGGTGCTCGCACCCCGTCGCTCGCGTCGCTTCGTCGGCACGGTCGCCGCGCTCTTCTTCACCGCGATCTTCCCCGGGAACATCTCCCAGTGGCTGAACCGACGCGACGCCTTCGGGCTCGACACGGACGTCAAGCGCATCGGCCGCCTGTTCGGTCAGCCGGTCCTCATCGCCTGGGCCCTCTGGTCCACGCGCGGGCGGCGAGGGTGATGGAAGCCCCCGTGGTCGCGGATCCGCTCGGGTCCGGTCCGGCGGCCTTCGGACGGGAGGCGCGACACCCCCTGGCAGGCGGCCGTCGCGTCGCGGACGTGGTCGCCACGGTCGTGCTGCTGGTGCTGTTGGCAGCGGAGTCGGTGGTCGCCGGTGGCGGGATCGTGTTCCTGTCGCTGGCGTTCAGCTCGTGCGGCGCTCCCGGCAACTCCTGCGACGAGACCCTCGGTGGCGCGGTCGTCTACGTCGGGCCGGTGCTCGTCGCCCTCGTGCTCGTCGCGGCGCTCGTGGTGTGCGTGCTGCGACTGGTTCGGCGGCGGCTCTCGTGGCCGTTCGCCCTCGTCGGCGTCGCGGCCGTCGTGGCGGTGTTCTTCGGCGCGATCCTGCTCGTCGACAGCGCGATCACCCACGGCATCTGAGGGTCGTTCCTCCACAGGGCGGCCCCGCGCGGCGGTCGTCCACAGATGGGCGACTGGTCGCCGTGCGGTGCGGTGGTGTCGGCGACGCTGAGGGCATGCCAGACACCGACATGCTCGACCGCCTCATCCGCACCCCTGCCCGCACCGACGACGACGTGGTGGACCTCGTGACCGCGCTCGTCGAACGCCCGATCACCCGGCAGTGCTGGGTGCTCTTCCTCGACGAACGGGCCGTGCCGGTGTCGTTCGTCATGCCGATCTCCGACCTGCCGTGGCAACCCGACGAACACGTCGAGGACTTCGCCGCGCTGGTCGGGGACGTCCTCGTGCAGGTCGGCGCGGCCGAGGTCGTGCTGGTCTGGGAGCGCCCGGGGGAGTCCCGGCTGTTCCCGGTCGACTGGGAGTGGGTCGACGCGTGCGCCTGCGCGTTCGAGGAGCACCACGTCCGGCTCCGTGCGCAGGTGGCAGTGCACACCGGCGGGGTCGCGATCGTGTCGCTCGACGACGTCGAGCCGGTCGAGCCGGTGGACGACGGTCCGCTCCCGCTCGCCTCGTGACGTGCTGGTCAGCCCTGGGGTGCGGTGTCGGGGACGGTCTCCCCGGTGAGGCCCTCGACGACGGACTTCGCCTCGGGCCAGAACTTCGCGTAGTGGTCGGGGTCCGAGTTGATCTGGACGGCATGTGCCATCTGGGTCGGGGTCATGGTCTTCCACCCGGGGATCTTCACGAGCTTCGTGTAGAACATCGACGCCGCGGTGTACGGGTCCATCCGCTGCTCGTACGTGCCCCAGGCGCCGTTGTCCCGCTGCTGGAAGAGCCCGCGGCTGTCGGGTCCGGCGGCGTCCCCGTGGTCGAGGTTCACCAGGCTCGACTCCCCGATGGCGGTCATCACGCCGACCGCCTGGGTGTGCGGTCCGATGCCCATGGCCTGGGCGGCGCTGATGACGTACGCGGCGTTGACCAGACGGTCCTGGCAGAACCCGCCGACGGGGCCCGCGGGGACGACGATGCCGCCGATCGTCCTCGTCGCGACGTCCGGGCAGGTCGGGGTCGGGTCCGCGACGACACCCTTGGCGGCACCCGTCAGCGAGTTCACCGCGATGACGACGACCACCACGACGCCGATGCCGATCGCGACGACGCCCGCGCCGAACACCGACGCGAGGGTGATGCCGACGCGGCGCATGGCGGGTCCTCTCGAGCGGGGCGGGTCAGGCGGAGCACGAAGAGGCTACGTGCGCCGCCTGGGAACCGCACCCGCCCGATCGGGGGTGTCCGAGGACCGGCTCGGTCGTTCGCGGGTCAGACGTCGCGGTGGTCGTGGTCGTGCGTCTGCGCCGGCTCGTTCGGGCGCTGGACCTTCGTCGGTTCGGTGACGAGGCCGGTGGGTGCCTTCTCGGTCTGCTTCCGCCCGTGGGTGAACCACGTCACGATCCACAGCAGGATCCCGAGCGCGAGCAGCGCGCCCGCGATCTGGTACTGCTGCGGGTCGCGGCCGGACGAGAAGGGCAGCACGAGCCACAGGCAGGTGACGACACCGATGATCGGCACGATGACCCCGGCCCGGAAGTGCTTGTGGTCGACCTTGTCGCGGCGCAGCACCAGCACCGACGCGTTCACGACCGCGAACACCGACAGCAGCAGGAGCGAGGTGGTGCCGCCGAGCACGACGACGATGGGGGAGTCGGGGTCGAGCGAGACCCAGCCGATCAGCAGCAGCGAGATGAGCGTCGTGAAGACGATCGCGGTGGACGGGGTGCGGCGGGCCGGGGAGACCTTGCCGAGGAAGCCGGGCAGGACGCCCTGCTTGCTCATGCCGTACAGCAGTCGCGACGCCATCATCATGTTGATCAGCGCGGTGTTGGCCACGGCGAACATCGAGATGAACGGCAGCAGGTCGGCGATCGGGAAGTCCGGGGCCGCGGTCTGCACGACGGTGACGAGCGGCGTCTCGTTGCCGGCGAGCTCACCGATCGGCACGACCGCCACGGCGCAGATGGACACGAGCACGTAGATCACGGCCGTGATGCCGAGGCCGGTGAGCATGACCTTCGGGAAGATGCGGGAGGGGTCCTTCGTCTCCTCGGCCATGTTCACCGAGTCCTCGAACCCGACCATGGCGAAGAAGGCCAGCGACGTGGCGGTCGACACCGAGAGCAGGAGCGACTTGTCCTCCGGCGTGTCGAACATGACCACGCGGGAGAAGTCCGCGTTGCCGCCGGCGATCGCCCAGAACCCGATGAGGATCACCATCACGAGACCGGACAGCTCGACCAGGGTGAGGACGACGTTCGTCTTCACGCTCTCGCTGACGCCCCGGAAGTTGATCGCCATCACCGCGAGCATGAAGCCCATCGCGATGAGCATCACGACCGCGTTCGGCAGCTCCAACCCGAAGCCGGCGCCGAGGTTCGCCGCGAACGCCCGCGAGGCCGTCGACGCCGAGGTGATGCCCGAGCACATCACGATGAACGTCACGATGAAGGTGACGAAGTGGATGCCGAACGCCTTGTGGACGTACAGCGCCGCACCGGCCGTCTGCGGGTACTTCGTGACGAGCTCGAGGTACGAGAACGCCGTCAGCAGCGCCACGGCGAACGCGATGAGGAAGGGGAGCCACGCTGCTCCGCCGACCTCTGCCGCGACCTGACCCGTGAGCGCGTAGACGCCCGTGCCGAGGATGTCCCCGACGATGAAGAGCAGGAGGAGTTTGGGACCGATGACCCGCCGGAGCTCTGGCTGCTCCTGTTGCGGGCGCTCTGTGTTGGTGGTGGCCATGCGTCAGCCTGTTCCGCTTCGGGTCATCCTGTCCAGTCTCACAGGCAAATCGCCGCAGATCGCAACATGCTCGTGCTCCGTCGGACACGTGCCAGCGCCCCCGGGCGCTCTCGGGTGGCGACGGCTACGCTCCCAGCCATGCACGACGAGACGAACACGACCGAGGAACCCGTGGAGTTCGCCGACTTCAACGCGAAGCTCCTCGTGCTCGATGTGCTCTGCTACGACCTCGACGTCCTCCAGCCCTACGCCGGGGACGACGACGAGAGCGACGAGGACCTCGACGTCGAAGGGCAGGACGACCGTGCGCGCGAGTACTACGACGACCTCGACCTCCTGCCGTCGCAGCTGTCGCTCGTCACGGAGCTGACGGTCGACTCCGACCTCGAGGTCCTGCAGGACGTGCACCCGGGGTGGGACGGCTCGGACGACCGGTACGACCCGCAGAACTGGGACGACGTGCTCGACCTGCCGGCCCTCGGCACCGTGTACGCCGCGGCACCGCTGCCCGCGCACGTGGTCGAGCGGCTCGCCGCGAAGGGCGTCGAGGTCCGCTCCGCCTGAGCCGCGCCCCGCCCCCGCGAGCCGAGACTCGGCTGCGCGGACATCTTCGTGCGGGATCGGCCGCGAAACTGTCCGCCCGGCCGAGTCTCGCCGCGCCCGCCCGCGCCGCGCCGCGCCCGCGCTCAGCGGCGGAGCGCCAGCACCTGCTCCGTGAACTGCGCGGCCCCGCCCTGCGCCGGGTGCCGCACCGCCACGGCGTCGATCCCCGCCAGCGCCAACGCCCCTTGCGCCTTCCGCCCCACCGCGACGACCCGGACGTCATCGCCGCCCGGACCCGCCCGCATCGCATCGAGCAGCGCGAGCGCGACGGGTGCGCCCTCCCGGACCTCGGCCGGCCGTGGCGTCCGGTTCGTCAGCCGGTCCGGGGCGGCGAACGGGTGGTGCGGGAAGATCGCCCACGTCATCGGGAGCGCACCGTGCCACGACGCCAGGGCAGCCTGCACGACGCGGGAGGAGGCCTCCCACGGCGCGGTCGGCTCCGGCGGGACGAGGTAGTCCAGCCCGAGCTCCCGCATGCTCGTGAACGGCACGCCGGTGTTCGTCATGCCGCGCCACCCGGGAGCCTCGGCGACGAGGAGCGTGTCCGCCCGGGCCCCGGCGGTCGAGAGGTACCGCTCGAGGTTCGCCCGACGCAGCCGCCCGGCAGCGGTCGACACGTCGTACAGCGCCTCGGCGTCGTCCGCGACCGGCACGGCGTCGAGCGCTGCCCAGAACGCGTCGAACCGCCCGCCCCCGGTCACGCGCGTCCCAGCACCCGGCGGTACACGTCCTCGAGCCCGGCGGCCGAGCGCTCCCAGCTGAGGCGCTCCGCGTGCTCCCGTCCGGCCGCGGCCAGCGACGCCGCGTACGACGCGTCCGTCAGGATCCGCTCCGTCTCCGCCGCCCAGACGGCCGGGTCGCGGGACTCGAGCACGACCCCGGTCTCGCCGTCGACCACGGCCTCACGCAGTCCTCCGGCAGCGGCGGCCACGACGGGCACCCCGGACGCGGAGCCCTCGAGCGCGACGAGGCCGTACGTCTCCGAGTGCGACGGGACCAGCACGGCTGCCGCGCCCCGGAACAGGAACGCCAGGTCGGCCCGCGACTGCGGACCGACGAACGTCACGCGGTCGGCGATCCCGAGGCGGGCCGCGAGCCGACGCAGTTCGTCCACGTAGTCACCCGCCTCGCTCGAGGCGTCCCCGGCGATGACGAGGGTGGGTCGCGCCTCCTGGCTGATGCCGGCGATCGCCTCGATCGCGAGGTCCAGCCCCTTCAACGGCTGCACCCGCGCGGCGGCGACCACGTACGGGACGTCCGCGCGGCGGGCGCCGGCGGCGGACGGACGGAACACCGACCCGTCGACGCCCGGCGGCACGATCCAGATGCGCCCGGTCTCGCCGCCGAGCCGCGTGCGGACGGTGTCGGCCTCGGCCGAGGACACGACGACGACCGCGTCGGACTCGTGCGCGAGCATGCGCTCGCCGGCCATCCGTCCGTCGGACTCCGGGCGCTCTCCCTCGGACAGCGGCGTGTCGCTGTCCGCGGCGATCGAGTGGAAGGACTGCACGTGGGGGATGTCCCGCTCGCGGGCCACGGGGAGTGCGGCCGCGCCGGAGAACCAGTGGTGCGAGTGGAGCACGTCGAACGGGCCGAGGTGCTCGAGCTCGCGGCGGAACGGCTCGATGAACGCGTCGTGCTCGCCCTTCGGCACCGGCTCGGCGGGCCCCGCCGACAGGAACCGCAGGCAGACGCCCGGCACGAGCGACACCGAGTCCGGCTGCGTCGGCGACGAGCGGCGCGTGATGATGTCGACGTGGTGGCCGCGGTCGGCGAGGGCCTCGGCCTGGTGGCGGACGACGACGTTCATGCCGCCGACCTCGCCGGAGCCGGGTTCGTCGCCGGGGGAGGTGTGCAGCGACACCAGCCCGATGCGCAGGGGTTCGGTGGTGGTGCTCACCGCGCAAGCCTATCCGCGCGTCTGGAATCCCCGACGGTCCCGGCGTAGGATCGGGACATGCCCAAGCGAACTCGAACCGTCAGCGGAGCGGAGCGTGCCAAGCGCACGCGTGCCGTCGCTGCGGTCGTGCACTCGGGACGCCTCGAAGGCTTCAAGGACAATCCCGAGTGGATCCAGAACATGGAGCGGTTCGCCAACGGGGAGATCAGCCGCGAGGAACTCCGGGCCATCGCCCATCGCCGGTGAACCCTCGTCCCGTCGGCGGCTACCACGACGAGCAGTACGTCCTCCGGAACAAGCTCGGTGCGACGACCCGCGAAGAACTCGCGGCGCTCGAGGTCCCCGAGGTCCAAGACCGGGAGCTCGACCTCCTGCTCGGTGACGTGGACGGTCTGTCGGACCTCCGTCCTTCGCTCCGGGTCCGTCGCATCCACGCGTTCCTCTTCCAGGACGTCTACGAGTGGGCCGGCGAGTACCGCCTGGACGGCATCGCGAAGCACCCGGACGAGCCGTTCCTCCCTCCCGAGCTGATCCCGTCGAGGATGGAGCAGTTCGACGACGTGCTCGGCACCGCGGACGGCATGCGCGCGGATCCTCGGGAGTTCCTGACCCAGCAGTTCGCGGTGCTGAACGCCATCCACCCCTTCATGGAGGGCAACGGCCGGACCCAGCGCGAGTTCTGGCGGCAATTCGCCGAGGAGTACGGCATCGTCCTCGACTGGAGGAACGCGACCACGGCCGAGAACCACCACGCGGCACGCCGGTCCATGCTCGGCGACCTGGGGCCCCTGCGCACGCTGATCGCGAAGGTGATCGTGTCCGACGACTCGTCGGCGACGGACTAGACCGAGCCCGACACGTCCGGCACACCGGACGAGGGCGCCGCCCGCTGCGACGGGCGCGCGGGCGCCACCACGACGGGCCGGCGGCCCGCCTCGTCCACGGCGTCGGACGGGAGGCACGGATCGCCTCCCAGGATCTGCACGCGGTCGTCGCCGTGCCGCTCCCAGAACGCGGCCGTCCAGGCGCAGAGGGCCCCGTCGAGCAGGTCCTCCCGGTGCTTGTGCGTCGGCCCGTGGATCCCGGAGGGCTCGGCGAGCGCCCGGGTGAGCGGATGCGGATCGAGCCGGAGCGGTGGGTCGAGCGGCGTCTCGCGCAGCCGACGCACGAGCTCGTCGAACGCCTCCGCCCGTCGTGCCCGGGCCATCGCCGGCGCGACGTGCAGGTCGAGACGCTTGTACCGCGGCCGCTCGACGTCGTAGCCGAGCTCCTCGACCCCGACGAGGGTCGTGTACGGGTAGCACTCGAACACCGCTGGACCGGTGCGCTCCCGCATCGCTGCGGTCGACGACACGTACCCGACGCCCAGGGCCGTCAGCCGCTCGAGCAGTCGGGCCCCGGCGCTCGCCGCCGACGCGAGGTTCGTCGGGTTCGCCGCGACCTTCCACCGGCCGTAGCGCTGGCCCACCTGCCGTTCGGCCTCGCGGATGCCGGTCGGGTTCGTCACGACGAGTGAGGCGTCCACGGCGATGAGGGAGCGCTCGCCGAGGTGTCCGGCGATCCAGTCGGTGACGGCGTCGACGCCCCGGGCCCAGCCGGCGTCGGTGACCGCTCCGTCGGGGTCCATCGCGACGAGTCCGGTCTCGTTCGGTGCGCGGGTCGCGGTGCCGAGTCCCCATGCCAGGTCCACCCCGAGGTACGCGTTCACCCGTCCATCGTGCACCCCGGGCGGGCGGGACATGCCGCGCGCGGTTCGCCGAGCGGGCGGAACCGGCAGGTGCGGCGCGCCGAGCGTGACGTACTTCGCCCGCTCGACCCCGACCCTGACCCCGACCCGGACCGGGGCTGCGGCCGGGCCCGGGCCCGCCCGTGTACGGTCCGCTGCATGGCGAGCGAAGCGACGACGCTGACGGTCCCGGGGCCGGACGGCGACCGGGAGGTCCGGATCAGCAGCCCCTCCCGCGTGCTCTGGCCCGAGCCCGGCATCACGAAGCTCGACCTGGCGGAGTACCTCGTCGCCGTCGGTGACGCGTTCGTCCGGGCCAACGGCGACCGCCCGATCTCGCTGCAGCGGTTCCCGGGCGGCGTCGACGGCGAGCAGTTCTTCTCGAAGAACCCGCCGAAGGGTGCACCCGAGTACGTCCGCGCGGTCACCGTCACCTACCCGAGCGGCCGGCAGCACCCGCAACTAGTGGTGGACGAGCCGGCCGTCGCGGTGTGGGCCGCGCAGATGAACACCGTCGTGTTCCACCCGTGGGCCTCGCGCGCCGGGGACCCCGACCACCCGGATCAGCTCCGCATCGACCTCGACCCGCAGCCCGGTACCGACTTCCACGACACCGTCCCCGTGGCGCACGAGCTCCGGAAGGTGCTCGACGAGGTCGGGTTGACGGCGTGGATCAAGACGAGCGGGAACCGCGGGCTGCACGTCTTCGCGCCGATCCTGCCCGAGTACGAGTTCCTCGACGTCCGGCACGCGGTCATCGCCGCCGCACGCGAACTCGAGCGACGGATGCCGGACCGGGTGACGACGGCGTGGTGGAAGGAGGAGCGCGGGGAGCGCGTCTTCGTCGACTTCAACCAGGCGAACCGCGACCGGACGATGGCCGGTGCGTACAGTCCCCGTGCCCTCGCGCACGCGGCCGTGTCGACGCCGATCGCGTGGGACGAACTCGACGACGCCGATCCCACGGCGTTCACGATCCGGTCGGTGCCGGAGCGGCTGCGGACCACGGGCGACCCGTGGCAGGCGATGCACGACGATCCCGCGAGCATCACACCACTGCTGGCGTGGTGGGAGCGCGACCTGGAGAACGGCGAGGGCGAACTGCCCTTCCCGCCGGACTTCCCGAAGATGCCGGGGGAGCCGCCGCGCGTGCAGCCGTCACGCGCGAAGAAGGCCTGAACGGGTCAGACGGCGGCGCAGTCCTCAGCGCGGCCCTCGGGCTCGGCGACGCGCGTGGTGTGTGTCGGGAGCGAGACGCTCGCCGTGTGCAGACGCGTCAACCGGGACCACGTCCCGCGGTGGGCGTCGCTGATGCCGTCGATGATCATGTCCCGCTCCCGTCTGCTCGATGCGGATGCATCCGCATGGAAGAAGTTACCTAGTTAGCCTAACTACATCAATCGTCGAGCGTCAATCGGACAGCAGCACGGCGTCGAGGTCGTACGCCGCCGGGACCTCGAGCTGGTCGAAGCCGCACGAGGCGGCCTCGCGGTCGGGACGCCACCGCTCGAACTGGACCGTGTGCCGGAACCGGTCGCCCTCCATCTGGTCGTACCGCACCTCCAGGACCAGCGACGGCGCCAGCCGGACGAACGACGTGTCGCGACCCGACGAGAACCGCGAGCGTTCCCCGTCACCGGTGACGGGCCTCCCGTCCGTATCCCGGAGGACCACCGGGTCGAGCTCGTCCACCAACTCGACCCGTCGCTTGTCCGAGAAGGCGGACACGCCGCCCACCTGCCGGAGCTCGCCGTCGTCGCCGTACAACCCGACGAGCAGCGAGCCGACGCCGGTCCCGCTCTTGTGCACGCGGTACCCGATCGCGACGACGTCGGCCGTGCGGTGGTGCTTGACCTTGAGCATGGTGCGCTTGTTCGGCTCGTACGGCTTCGCCCGGGGCTTGGCGACGACACCGTCGAGCCCGGCGCCCTCGAACGTGGTCAGCCACTCGCGGGCGAGGTCGACGTCGAGCGTGGTGCGGGTGACGAACAGCGGGTCGGACATGTCCTGCGACAGCGCGTCCAGGCGCGACCGACGCTCGTCGAACGGCAGGTCCAGGAGCTCCGTGCCGTCCACCGCGAGCAGGTCGAACGCCACGAACTGCGCGGGGGTCTCGGCGCTGAGCTTCGCGATCCGCGAGGCCGCAGGGTGGATCCGCTGCGACAGCGCCTCCCAATCGAGCCGCTCCGCGCCGGCGTCCCCGGAGCGCAGGATCACCTCGCCGTCGAGGACCACGGGGTGCTCGCGGCCACCGAACTGTGCGCGGAAGGCCTCGACGAGTTCGGGGAAGTAGCGGGTGAGGGGCTTCGCTCCGCGGCTGCCGATCTCCACGTCGTCGCCGTCGATGGTCACGATGCCGCGGAACCCGTCCCACTTCGGCTCGTACCGGAGTCCGCCGCGCACGCTGTCGGGTTCGGGGACGGTGGGGACGGCCTTGGCGAGCATCGGTGCGATCTCCATGCGTCCTGTCTACTCGGGCGGCCGCGTCCGTCCGGCAGGTGTCGGTCCGTCGTCCGGTGGCCGTGGCCCTGGAGGCGCGGCTCGCCCCGGTCGCGACGGGCACCTCGGTAGGGTGGTCGCGTGACGACCGTGCCCCCGCCGGCAGCGCCGGCACCGGAACCGATCAGCCCCGTGCAGGCCGCCGCGCTCCGCGACGGCCTCCTGCCGCCAGTCGAGGAGATCCGCCCGGGCATCTGGACCCTCGCGGTGCCGTTCCGCTTCGGGGTGCCCGACGCGACGCTCGTGTACGTCGTCGAGGGCTCCGACGGGTCGCTCGCGCTGATCGACCCCGGGTGGACCGCCGACGACGGTCTCGACGTGCTCCGCGACGGCCTCACTGCGATCGGGCGGTCGCTCGACGACGTCGGGCTGGTCGTCGTGACACACCTGCACGCGGACCACCTCGGTGCCGCGGCGGCGATCCGACGGGCCACGGGCGCCCGGGTCGCCATGCACCGGCTCGAGGTCGAGGCGCTGCACCGGGAGCGGGCGGACGCCGCGGCGAACGACGCCGACATCGCGACGTGGGGACTGCCGGAGCACCTTCGCGCCGGCGTGGTCGAGGCCTGGGGGAGCGGACGACGGATCGGGCTCGGTCGGACGGCGGAGCCCTTCGCGGACCTCCTGCTCGAGGACGGCGACGTGCTGCCGGTCGCCGGTCGGACGATCCGGACGCTGTGGACCCCCGGGCACACCGCCGGGCACTGCTGCTTCGTCGACGCGGAGGACGGCCTGCTGTTCACCGGCGACCACGTCCTGCCCCGCATCAACTCCGGGATCGGGCTCGGGGGCCGAACCGCCACGAACCCGCTCGGCGACTACCTGGCCTCGCTCGGACGGCTCGACGGCTACGCCGACCTCGAGGTCTGCCCGGGGCACGAGTACCGCTTCCGCGACGTCGTCGGTCGAGCCCGCACCCTGGCGCGGCACCGCGAGGAACGGTCGCGGCACGTCGCCGACGCGCTCGACGGCCTGTCCTCGCCGACGCTCTACGAGGTGGCGTCCCGGGTGCCCTTCAGCGGGGGCATCGAGTCGATGACGGGGTTCCTGCTCGCCAGCGCGCTGACGCAGACGGCGTTCCACGCGGCGCTGCTCGGTCGCGCGGACGAGGTCCGCCCCGCCTGACCCCGCCGGTCGCGGCGGCCTCGGCGCCGCGGTTCGCACCGCCGTCGCACAACGCAAGTGCATCCGCGCCGTGGATCGCCGCGGCGCGGATGGACTTCGGTTGTGCGGGCCGCCGCGGCCGCCGCGCCCCGCGTCAGCCGAGCGTCGCGGCGAGGCGCTCCAGCGTCGTCTTCGCGTCGGCGAACTCGGCGGCGGCGTGGTCGGCGAGCGGCGCGAGGTCGGGCAGCCGGTCCGCCAGGGTCGCGCTCACGGTGATCGGGTACGGCTTCATGCCGAGCGCGGTCCCGAGGATGAGGTGCAGGACCGGGGAGCCGTGGTCCCAGCCCTCCGTCGGGGTCCCGGCGTCGTACGTGGCACCCCGGCTGACGACGGTGACGACCGGACGCCCGGCGAGCGGCTGCACGGCACCGGCGAGGACACCCGGCACGTGGATGCGGTCGATCCAGGCCTTGAGCGTCGACGGCACCGTGTAGTTGTACAGCGGCGCACCGACCACGACGACGTCGGCGCCGAGGAGTTCGTCGATCACCTCCTGCCGGAGCGCGTCGGCCTCGGGGGCCACGACCTCGTCGTCCGTGCGGTCCGCGGCGGCCCAGTGCAGCGCCGAGGTCTCGAGGTGGGGGAGCTGGTCGACGTGCAGGTCGCGTCGGACGACCGTGTACTCCGGGCCGCGTGCGCGCCAGGCGTCCGCGAAGGCCGCGGTGAGGGCGCGGGAGCGGGAGTGCGCGAGGTCGGCCGAGGAGTCGATGTGCAGGAGCGTGGGCATGGTCCCCACGCTACCGACCGACACCCACCGGATGACGGGAACGGCCCCGCCGCGCCGGTGAGGGGCGAGGCGGGGCCGAGGTGGGCCTCCCGTCAGTCACGCGGGCACGCGACTGGCGGGAGGCGTCTGGGCGTCAGCGCTGGGCGTGACGGCGGCGCAGCGTGCGCACACCGATCAGACCGGCGCCGGCGAGGACGAGCGCGAGGGCCCAGGGGAGGGCACCCGTCGCGTCGGAACCGGTGTAGGCGAGCTGGCCCTTCGCGGTGGTGGGCGTGACGACGGCCACCGTCGGGGTCGTCGGACGCACGTCGACCGCGAACGAGAGCGGCTGCAGCGCGCCGCTCGCGACCGTGAGGGTGTGGATCGACGCGTGCGGGAACGTGACGCCGAAGACGCCCTGCCCCTCGGCGCCGTTCTCCTCGTACGGAGCGACCACGTCGGTGGCGACGTCCGAGGTCACCGTCGGGACGAACGTGGGGTTGCCCTCGTCGTCGAAGTCCGACGCGTCGTTGCCGAAGCGGTCGACGGGCGAGCCGGACACGATCAGCGTGCCGCCCTGCGCCACGGTGGGACGGCCGGTCGGCGTGAGGGTGAGCTCCTCGGGGAAGCCGTCCTCGTCGGTCGACAGGTCGACGGTGTAGATCGAGCCGTCCGGCTGGATGAGCCAGATGCGCTTGTCCCGCGCGGTGATCGACTTCTCGTCGGTCGTGAACGCGGTGATGCCGAACGCGGCGGCGTGGTCGACGGTCAGCTCGACGTACTGCGTGGTCGAGACGTCACCGCTCGTGGCCGTGACGGCGAAGTCGTAGAACGACGCGAGGGTGGCGGTGCCGCTCAGCTCGCCCGTGGTCGGGTCGAACGTGATGCCCTCGGGGAGCTGGTCGTCGACGGTGAAGTCGTCGTCCTCCTCGAAGCCGTACCCGATCGCGATGGAGTCGGCCTGCGACTTCGACTCGACGATCGAGTCAGCGGAGTCCTCCTCGTCGCCGTAGTACCAGTCCAGCTTGTACGTCGGCGCCGGGTACCCCTGGGCGCGGAACGTGTACGAGAACGGGTCACCGGCGGTCGCCTCGAGGGGCAACACGTCGACGTCCGCCTCGGTGCCCTCGGTGATGGGCTTGCCGTCCGCGTCGACGAACACCGGGTCCTGCGTGATGACCGCGGAGGGGTCCGAGGTCACGGTCTCCTTGCCGCCGCCCGGCAGGTCGCCGGTCACGGTCACGACGAGCTGCTTGCCCGCCTCGGTCTGGTCGACCGTGAAGGTCTTGGTCTTGGCGATCGTCGTCGGCGTCGGGCCGGCGTCGGCCTCGGTCCAGACGTACTTGAACGAGCCGTCCTCGTCGAACCCGGTCGTGTCCGCCGTGAGCTGCGAGCCCACCTTGGTGTCGCCGGAGACGGTGACGGTGGGGTC
Organism: Curtobacterium sp. MCBA15_013; assembly: GCF_001865095.1. Classification (NCBI taxonomy): domain Bacteria; kingdom Bacillati; phylum Actinomycetota; class Actinomycetes; order Micrococcales; family Microbacteriaceae; genus Curtobacterium; species Curtobacterium sp. MCBA15_013. Next base: position 69,692 of record NZ_MJGQ01000004.1, read on the forward strand.
GGCGGCCAGCGGCGTGACCGGTGCGTCCGTCGACGCGGCCGACGGCGTCTGGTTCCGTGCGGGAGCGGACGGTGCGGTGGTGCTCGTCGGCGCGTCCGTCGCGGTGTCGGTCGGCGCGTCCGTGGGTGCCGGGTCGGTCGGCGCGTCCGTCGGCGTGGTGTCCGTCGGCGCGTCGGTCGGCGTCGGGTCGGCCGGCGCGGTCTGCGTCGGGACCGACGTGTCGGCGCCCTCGGCGTGTGCTGCCGTCGCGGTCGCGATGCCGAGACCGGTCGTCAGCGCGATGAGCGCGGCGGTGGTCCCGAGCGCGCAGGCGCGTCGGACGGTGGAAGTGCTGCGGCGCACGTGTTCCCCCAGGTGTTCAGGTCCGGTCGGGTGCCGGATCGTAAGAATCTGCCGAGAATCCTCGGCCTGATCGGATCGTAGGGGTACGCGCGCGTGATCGGGAGCACCGAGCACGAAATGTGACCTGGGTTGGGGGTGTGTGCGGGAAACCGCGGGTGGCGTGCTGCTCAGCGCGCCACCCGCGGCTCCCCGTGGTCGACTCAGTGCGCGGCGTGCGCCACCGAGACCGTGAACGACGTGTGCGCGTGCTCCTGGGTCACGGTGAGGCGGTGCGACCACGCACCGCTGATCGTGATCGTGTCCTGGGCGCCGGTCCGGGTGACGTGGTCCGACGTGACGTTGCTCGTGACCGTGGACACGTCGCCGCCCTCGTCGGGAGCCTTGATGACGTTGCCCTCGGCGTCGACCGCGACCCCGGTGACGATGAGCTGCTCGAGCCGGACCGCCGGGACGGTCTTGACGACCGTCGCCTTGCTCGTGGGGGTCAGCCGTTGGCGGACGACACCGTTCGGCGCGATGTACCAGATCGGCGCGGTCGTGTTCGGCTGCGAGACGTACGTCCGCACGCCGACTGCCGCCCCCGGGCGCACGGTGAGCTGCACGTACGCGTGGGCCTCGACGCCGTTGCGGAGGGCGACGACCTGGAAGTCCCAGATACCGCTCTCGACCCCCGTGCCGGACAGGACGCCGGTGTTCGTGTTCACCGAGAAGTGGTCGGACGCGCGCGGCGAGTCCGGCGTCAGCCCGGCCGGCTCGTCCATCGCGTAGGCGACCGACCCCGCCTTCGCGTTGGTGGTGAAGGTGTACGCGAACGCCTTCCCCGCGGTCGCGGTCAGCGCGATCGGGTGGGCGGCGGACGAGCTCTGCGTGAAGGCGAGCGGCGCGGGCGTCGCCGCGGCGTGCTGGCTCGTGACCGCAGTGCTGGCGGATGCGGCGTCGACGCCGAGGACGGCGGTCGAACCGGCTGCGGCGACGGCGACCGCGACGGCGGTGACGAGGGCCGCGCGACGGCGCGACGAAGTGGTGGTGTTCATGAGATCCCCTGGTCGTTCTGTGCAGGGCGGCGATCCGCTCCTGTCAGCGACGACGGTACGACCGCAGGCGTCCCCGGGGCATTCCGGTTCACTCAGGCGGACCGACGATGACGGGAGGCGCGGTGCCAGCTGGCACCGCGCCTCCCGGTCCGCCGGACGGTCGCGTCTCAGGCGCGACGGCGACGCAGCCGGTGGACCAGCAGACCGCCGCCGGCGGCGAGCAGTCCGAGCGCCCAGGCGAGGGGACCCGAGGTCTCCGCGCCGGTGTAGGCGAGACGGCCGGAGCCCGTGTTCGTGGTGGCTCCCGCCGTCGCCGCGGTCGGGGTCACGTCGAACCGGATGTCCTGCGTGCGGTCCTGGTACGCGACGGTCACGACGTGCGGCGAGGCGTGCTCGAACGTGACCCAGGTCGCGGCGGTGCTCGGGTCGTAGGCGATCCGGTCACTCGCGACGTCGCTCGTGATGGTCAGGTCGTCGTGGTCGGCGACCGCGTTCCCGTAGGCGTCCACCGGCACCGCGAGCACGAGCATGCGCTGCCCCTGCCGTGCGGGGACCGCGTCGACGACCTCCGAGCCGCCGTCCGGGGTGATGTGCGTGATCGTGTCGCCGTCGACCGACCAGGTCTCCGACTCCGGGTCCCGGTCGGACGGCAGGACCGCGACGACGAGCTTCGCGAAGGCCGCGGGCGAGACGGTGACCTCGACGTTCGCGACGGCCTCCTGCCCGCCGCTCGTCGCGACGACCTGGAAGCGGAACGACGTCGCCGCCGTGCCGGTCCCGGTGAGCACGCCCGTGGTCGGGTCGATGGCGAGGTCGAGCCCGTTCCGGGCGTACGTGTCGTCGAAGGGCTCGCCCTGGACCCCGCGGAGCTCGTAGCGGAGGTCCGACGGGTCGGTCGCTCCCGACACGTCGAACGTCCGCGTGAACTGCTCGCCCGCGGTCGGGGCGATGGCGATCGGGGCGTCGGCGGACGACGGGTCGACGAACGCGAACGGCTCGTCGGTGACCACGACCGTGAAGGACGTGGACACGCCGCCCTCGGAGACGGTCACCGTGCGGGTGCCCGCCTCGGTGAAGGTCACGAGGTTCGCACCCGCCGGGTCCCACACCGCACGGTCGGACGCCACGGTGCTCGTGACGGTCGACCGGGGGTAGTCGTCGTCCTGGTCGCTCCCGGTCACGCGGTTGCCGTAGGCGTCGACCGCGAGACCAGCCAGGGAGAGGGTCGTCCCGGTCGCGACGGGGACGTCGGAGACGATGCGGACTCGTCCCTTGCCGACCGCTTCCTCCCAGATCGTGCCGTCCGGCTCGACCTGCCACAGGCCGGAGGACTGCTGCGCGGAGACCGAGAAGGTGACGCCGACCGGGGCACCGGGCTTCACCGTGAGCTCGACGTACTCGACGGCGGTCTCGGAGCCGCTCGTGGCGATGACCTGGAACGTGTAGGTCCGCAGGGCGTACCGAGGCGACCCGGACAGCGTGCCGGTGGTCCCGTCGAACGAGAAGTCGCTGTTGAAGTCGCCCTGGCCGATCACCGGGCTGCCGTTCGCGCCGCGCACCTTGTACGTCACGGTGCCCGACCCGCCCGTCGCGGTGAACGTCCGGGACACGGTGTCGCCCACCGTCGCGGTGAGGACCAGCGGGGCGTCGGCGCTCGTGCCCTCGGGGAAGGCGAGGGCCGCGGCGGCGGACTGCTCCGGAGCCTCCTCGGCCGGCGCGCTCGCCGCGGGTGCGATGGCGGGAGCGGACGGCTCCGGTGCTGCTGTCGGGTCCGTGGTCGGGTCGGACGTCGGGGCCGGCTCGGGCGACTCGGCGGGGTCGTCGGTGACCACGGGGGGAGTCGTCCCCGTGTCGTCAGCGGTGGCCGACGTCGGGTCGCTCGCCGCGCCTCCCGAGCCGTCGGACGTGCCGGCCGTGACGGTGGTGGCGGGCGTGAGCGGTGTCGGAGCCTCGTCGGCCATCGCGCTCGTCGCGCCGATGCCGAACGCCGAGGAGGCGGTGACGATGGCGACGGCTGCGCCGATGGCGGCGCCGCGTCGGACACTGGCGGTGCAGGACTGCTTCATGGGATCCCCCTGGATGCTGTGCGGGGCACCGGGAGGTGCCCTCATCCTGGAGGTGTCGCGGCGCCGACGATCCTGACGACCCGGTACGTCTCGGTCCGGTAACGACGACGGAGCGACCGGTCGGTCGCGCTCGGGTCGGCCGCGCTCGGGTCGGTCGCGCTCGGGTCAGTCGCGCTCGGGTCAGTCGCCGACGGCCGCGGCAGCGCGCTCGAGGGCCGAGCGGAGGGCGCGGACCGCCGGCGACGAGGACCCGGCCGCGCGGACCACCGTGAAGATCGTCCGCCGCGGGTGCTCCGGCAGCTCCACCAACCGGCACGTCGTCGTCCGCCCCGTCCACATGAGGTCCGGCATGAGGCTCGCGGCGTTGCCGGACTCGACCAGCCGGATCTGCGTCTGCAGGTCGGCGGTCTCGTACCGCACGTCGGGCTCGAAGCCCCAGCGACGGCAGACCTGCTCGGCGAAGTGCCGCGACGCGGTCCCTCGAGGCTCCATCACCCACGGCAGCGCCGCGGCGTCCTCGATCGACGACACCGGCGCGAGGGCCGTCTCGACCGGGGGCAACGCCAGCCGGACGGCGTCGGTCGTGAGGTCCTCGCGTTGCAGTCCGGGAAGCCGCGGTGCCGCGTGCGCCGGGTACTGCTCGGCGATGACCATGTCGAAGTCCCGGATCCACGTCTCGTGCAGTGCGGTCTCCGGCTCGCGCTGCACCATCTCGATGCGGACGTCCGGGTGCTCGGTCGCCATCGCGTGCAGCGCGTTCGGCATCAGGGCGAGCGCCGCGGACTGGAACACCGCCACCCGGATCCGACCCTGCACGGTCGGCATGGTCTCCTCGACCTCGGACTGCGCCCGCTCGAGGACGTCGAGCACGTGCCCCGCAGCCTGGACGAGCACCTCGGCCTGCGGGGTGAGCTGGAGCCGCCGTCCGGCCTTGCGGAGCAGGGGTACGCCGGCCTCCCGTTCCAGGGCGGAGAGCTGCTGCGAGACGGCCGACGGCGTGAAGTTCACGGCCTCGGCCACGGCGGCGATCGTGCCACGGATCGAGAGCTCCCGGAGGAGGACCAGGCGGCGGACGTCGAGCATGCCGACACTTTAGTGTCGCTGATGGGTATCCGTCACGAAACATTGCTTCCGCTTCAGCATGGCGGGCTCCACACTGATGCCATGACGACCCTGCACGAGCACCCCGCCACCGACCACGACGCCCTCGCGGACCAGTCCGTCGCGCTCGTGCGACAGTGGCTCGCCGAAGCCGAGACCTACCCGGTCGACGGCTCGGCGAAGCAGCTCGCCGGAGTGCTCGCCGACCCCGCCGGCCTCGACTTCGCCGTCGGGTTCGTCGACGGCGTCGTCCGCCCCGAGGACCTCGGCGTCGCCGCACGCAAGCTCCGTGCCATCGCGCCCGGTGCGCCCGGCTTCCTGCCCGCAGCGCTCCGCGGGCTCGTCCGACTCGGCGGTGGGATGGCACCGGCGCTGCCCGGCATCGTCGTCCCGATCGCCCGCCGCGTGCTCCGCGACATGGTCGGCCACCTCATCGTCGACGCGACCGACGCCAAGCTCGGGCCGGCCATCGCGAAGATCAAGCGCGACGGCGTCCGGCTCAACGTCAACCTGCTCGGCGAGGCCGTCCTCGGCGAGGGCGAAGCAGCCCGCCGACTCGAGGGCACGCACAAGCTCCTCGCCCGCGACGACGTCGACTACGTGTCGATCAAGGTCTCCTCCACCGTGCACCCGCACTCCCCGTGGGCGTTCGACCACGCGGTCGAGGACATCATCGAGAAGCTCCGCCCGCTGTTCCGCCGTGCCGCATCGGCGTCCCCGGCGAAGTTCATCAACCTCGACATGGAGGAGTACAAGGACCTCGACCTCACCATCGCGGTCTTCACGAAGCTCCTCGACGAGCCGGAGTTCCTCGGCCTCGAAGCCGGCATCGTGCTCCAGGCGTACCTGCCCGACGCGCTCGCCGCGATGGAGCACCTGCAGGAGTGGTCCGCCGCCCGCCGTGCCCGCGGTGGCGCCAGCATCAAGGTCCGCCTCGTCAAGGGCGCCAACCTGCCGATGGAGCAGGTCGAGGCGTCGGTGCACGGCTGGCCGCTCGCCACCTGGCACACCAAGCAGGACTCCGACACCAACTACAAGCGCGTGCTCGACTGGGCGCTGACGCCGTCGCGCATCGAGAACGTCCGCGTCGGGGTCGCCGGCCACAACCTCTTCGACGTCGCGCACGCCTGGCTGCTCGCCGGGGAGCGCGGCGTCCGGGACGGCATCGAGTTCGAGATGCTGCTCGGCATGGCGCAGGGGCAGGCTTCAGCGGTCAAGAACACCGTCGGATCGCTCCTGCTCTACACGCCCGTCGTGCACCCGCAGGAGTTCGACGTCGCGATCGCGTACCTGATCCGCCGCCTCGAGGAAGGCGCGTCGCAGGAGAACTTCATGTCCGCGGTGTTCTCCCTGGTGTCCTCGCCCGCCCTGTTCGCCCGCGAAGAGGAGCGCTTCCGCACGTCGCTCGCCCCCCTCGCACTGCCCGGTGGGCTCGATGCCCCCGCATCGCACCGCGTCGCCGACCGCTACGCCGCCGTCGGTCGCCCCGGCCCGGGGCACTTCGAGAACACGCCGGACAGCGACCCGTCGGTCGCCGCGGTGCGATCGTGGGGTGCGGCCATCACGGACCGGGTCGCCTCGTCGACGCTCGGCGTCCGTGCCGTCCAGGAGGCGCGGGTCGACTCCGCCACGGCGCTCGACACCGCGCTCGGTCGCGTCCGGGACGCCGGTGCCGTCTGGGGGACCTGGTCCGGTGCCGCGCGTGGCGCGGTGCTCCACGCCGTCGGCGACGCCCTCGAGGCGAACCGGGCGGCCCTCGTCGAGGTGATGGCGTCGGAGACTGGCAAGACCATCGACCAGGCCGACCCCGAGGTGTCCGAGGCGATCGACTTCGCGCACTTCTACGGTTCGCTCGCGTCCGAGCTCGACGAGGTCGACGGTGCGTCCTTCACCCCGGCCGCCCTCACGCTCGTCGCGCCGCCGTGGAACTTCCCGGTCGCGATCCCCGCCGGGTCCACCCTCGCCGCGCTCGCCGCCGGGTCCGCCGTCGTGCTGAAGCCCGCGCCGCCCGCCGAGCGCTCCGGTGCCGTCCTCGCGTCGATCATCGAGACCGCGCTCGACGCCATGGGCGCCCCGGCCGACGTGCTCGCGTTCCTGCAGGTGTCGGAGAACGACCTCGGGCAGCAGCTCGTCGCGTCGCCGCTCGTCGACCGGGTGATCCTCACCGGGGCGTACGAGACCGCTTCGCTGTTCCGGTCCTTCCGGCCGGACCTGCCGCTGCTCGCCGAGACCTCGGGCAAGAACGCGATCATCGTCACCCCGTCCGCCGACCTCGACCTGGCCGTGAAGGACGTCGTCGCCTCGGCCTTCGGGCACGCGGGGCAGAAGTGCTCGGCCGCGTCCCTCGTCGTGCTCGTCGGCTCGGTCGCCACCTCGCGACGCTTCCGCTCGCAGCTCATCGACGCGGTGTCGTCGCTGACCGTCGGCTACCCGACCGACCCCACCACGCAGATGGGGCCGGTCATCGAGCCCGCCGCAGGCAAGCTCCTGGACGGCCTGACGACGCTCGGCGCGGGGGAGTCGTGGGCGGTGCAGCCCGCGAAGCTCGACGACTCCGGCACGCTCTGGAGCCCCGGCGTCCGTGACGGTGTCCGCCGCGGGTCGGCGTTCCACCGCACGGAGTACTTCGGGCCGATCCTCGGCATCATGACCGCGCGCACGCTGGACGAGGCGATCGACATCGTGAACGAGGTCGACTACGGCCTGACCTCGGGCCTGCACTCCCTCGACCGCGCCGAGATCGGCACCTGGCTCGGGCGCATCGAGGCGGGCAACCTCTACGTCAACCGTGGCATCACGGGCGCGATCGTCCGCCGCCAGCCGTTCGGCGGGTGGAAGAAGTCGGCCGTCGGTGCCGGGACGAAGGCCGGTGGGCTGAACTACCTGCTCGGACTCGGGTCCTGGGCGCCTGCTCCGGCCGCGTCCGGTTCGTCTCCCTCGTCCGCGGTCGCCGCGTTCGTCCGTGCCGCCGGGGTGGCGTCGCCGTCGCTCGACCGGGCCGTGGCGTCCGACGAGCAGGCGTGGGCGTCGCTCTTCGGCACGGCGACCGACGTGTCCGCGCTGACGGCGGAGCGGAACATCGCGCGGTACCTGCCGTACCCGGCGGTGCGGGTGCGCCTGGCATCGTCGTCGTCGGCCGACGGGGTCGCTGATCTCGTCCGTGTGATCGCAGCGGCCGTCCGAGCCGGCGCCACGATCGACGTCTCGACCGTGTCGACCCTGCCGGCCGGTGTCGCATCGGCCGTCCGGGCGCTGCCGAACGTCCGGTCGCTGACGCAGTCGCACTCCGACGCGGCGTTCGCCTCGGCGGTGGCGAGTGGTCCGTCCGGGCGCGTGCGGCTCATCGGTGGCGACACGTCGGCGCTGTACACGGCGATCGGTGGGCGGCCGGACGTGGCCGTGTACGGGGAGCCGGTGACCGAGGCCGGGCGCCTCGAGGTCCTGCCGTTCGTGCGGGAGCAGGCGGTGTCGATCACGGCGCACCGCTTCGGCACGCCGAACCACTTGACGGACGACCTGATCTAGCGCGGCGGCCGCCGCGCTCGGTGGTCGTGCGGGCGATCTCGCTTCGAACCACGGAACCGACATCGAACCAGGGCACCGGCCTGGTACGATGTCGGATTCGTGGTTCGACGCGGCGCGCTGTCCGGTCGCCGCACCGTCGGGGCGTCCGGTCAGGTGGGGCGCGTTGCGTCGGGGTGGTGCCGGACCCTGCCGGCCCCTTCCCTGAGGAGCACTCCCCGTGACCGAACCGTTCGCCCGACCCACCGCACTCGCCCACGTCCGTGTGACCGTGACCGACATCCACCGCAGCAAGGCCTTCTACCAGCGGCTGCTCGGGACCGACCCCGCGATCGACTTCAGCGACCAGGTCGACGAGCCGGGCGTCCGCGAGGACCGGGAGCGCTTCTACGGCGGCAGCGTCTTCCGTCTGGGCGACCAGGTGTTCGGGCTCCGTCCAGTCGCGCCGGCGGGGCAGCGGTTCGACTCGGAGACGGTCGGCCTCGACCACGTGAGCTTCGTCGTCGGGTCGGTGGACGAACTCCACGAGGCGGCTGCGCGACTCGACGCGGCGGGGGTGGAGCACGGCGAGGTGACCGACCTCGGTGACGCGGGCATGGTCATCCTGTCGGTGCAGGACCCCGACGACATCAACCTCGAGCTGGCGGCGCTGAAGGGCTGACGCGAGCTATCCGGCCTTGGTTCGGGCAGTCGTGGCAGAACCAAACTGCAAGCGAACCGCGGTTCTGCCCGGTTCGAATGGTCATTGGTTCTGTGCGCGTCAGTCGGAGTGGACTGCCGCGGGCGTCGCCATCGTGGCGGTGACCAGCTCGCGCAGGTCGTCCGGGAGGGGGATCGGCCGACGAGCGCCCTCGCGGTCGATGATGACGTGCGCGAACTCCCCGGTCGCGAGCAGCGCGCCGTCGGACTGCCGGAACAGGCCGAACTCCCACGACAGGCTCGTGTTCCCGAGGTGCTTCGACCGCATCCCGACCTCGATGACGTCGGGCCACACCGCCGACTCGACGAACCGGCAGCTCGACGACACGAGCACGGCGATCCACTCGGACGCGAACGGGTCGAGGCCGGCTTCCTCGCGGAACCAGTACGTCGCCGCGTTGTCCATCGCGCTGTAGTAGATCGTGTTGTTCACGTGCCCGAACATGTCGTTGTCGTTCCACCGGGTGGGGTAGAGCCGGACGAAGGGGTAGTCGGCGATGGTCATCGGGCTCCTGTCGTGGTCGGTCGGAGGACGTACTCGAACGTGGCTCGTGCGCGTTCGGGGTCGGGCGTCTGGCCGGAGATGAGGTCGGCGTACGTGAAGGACTCGGAGATCCGGACGAGCAGTCGGGCGAGCTCCTCGGCGGAGAGTGGCGTCGGGTCGAACGCGCCGGCGACGCGTTGCTCCTCGACGAGGGCGGTGACCCGGCCGACGAAGCGGCTCTGCACATCGCTCTCGGTGGTGGTCAGCAGACGGAGTGCCCGTGCGGGCTCGCGGGTGAGGAAGGACCGGAAGTAGGGCGCGTCGATCAGGTCCGCCGTGAACCGGTCGAGCACGTCGACGATGCGCGGGGCTCCGGCGGGAGCAGCCGCGGCGGCAGCCGCGTCGAACGTCGGCACGGCGAGGGACCAGAGGATCTCGGACAGCAACCGGTCACGGTTGCCCACCCACCGGAACAGCGACGTGCGGTCCACGCCGAGCGAGGTGGCGAGCGCGCCCATGTCGATGCGTGAGCCGGCGATGAAGGTGTGTCGCGCCTCCCGGAACGCGCGCAGCGCAGAATCCGATGTGTACACGCGCTCCTCCCTTGCAACGTTTCGCAGAATGATGCACGATCAGTGTATGTCACTGACGACGGCCATCCCCGCGCTCCTCGAGTCCGACTTCTACCGGTTCCAGGAGGGGTTGACCGACCAGGAGCGCGAGTCACTCGGACGGCTGCGCACGTACCTCGAGTCCGACGTGCGCCCGATCGCAGACGAGTACTGGGCGCGCGCCGAGTTCCCGATGCAGGTGATCAAGCCGCTGTCCGAGCTCGGCATGTACGGGCCGGCCATCCCGCTCGTCCGGCAGTTCGAGAACTCGGCCGTGTACCGCGGGTGGGCGGCGCTCGAGCTCGGGCGTGTGGACGCCAGCGTCGCGACGTTCATCGGCGTGCAGTCCGGCCTGGCGATGAACTCGATCGCGGTGGCGGGCAGTGACGAGCAGCAGCAGGAGTGGTTGCCGCGGATGGCCTCGGGCGAGCTCGTCGGGGCGTTCGGGCTGACCGAGCCGCTGTCCGGCAGCGACTCCGCTCGGGGGCTCCGCACGACGGCCCGGCGCGAGGGCGACACGTGGGTGCTCGACGGCGAGAAGCGCTGGATCGGCAACGCGACCTTCGCGGACGTCGTCGTGATCTGGGCGAAGGACGTCGCCGACGGTCAGGTGAAGGGCTTCCTCGTCACGACGGACACCCCGGGGTTCACGGCGACGAAGATCGAGGACAAGATCGCACTCCGCGGGGTGCAGAACGCCGACATCGTCATGACCGACGTCCGGGTGCCGGAGTCGCGCCGGCTGCAGCACGCCGACTCGTTCCGCGCGACCGCCGAAGTGCTCCGCCTGACCCGCACCGAGGTGGCGTGGCAGGCGATCGGCATCGCGGTCGGCGCCTACGAGGCCGCGCTCGACTACGCCCGCTCCCGCGTGCAGTTCGGCAAGCCGATCGCAGCGCACCAGATGGTGCAGGACCTGCTCGTGAAGTCCCTCGCGAACATCACCGCGTCGATCGCACTGTGCACGCAGGCGTCGGCGATGCAGGACGCCGGCACCGGGGCAGACGAGCACTCGGCGATGGCGAAGGCGTTCGCGACGGCGAAGATGCGCGAGACCGTGGGGTGGTGCCGCGAGGTGCAGGGCGGCAACGGGATCGTGCTCGAGAAGGGTGTCGCGCGGTTCTTCGCGGACGCCGAGGCGATCTACTCGTACGAGGGGACGCGCGAGGTGAACACGCTCATCGTGGGGCGGGCGATCACGGGGCAGGCTGCGTTCGTCTGAGGGCGGGCGGGGCTGGGCTGGGCTGGGTGTTCGCGACGTTCCGCGTGTCGATCGACGCGCGGAACGTCGCAGACCGTGCGGTCACGGGCGGGCCACGGGTGATGGGTGCGGTGATCGACATTCCACGCGTCGATCGACTCGTGCCGTGTCGCGGATCGCGTGTGACACGCCGCGCGCCGGTGCCGCGCGCGCCGGCGCCCCGCGCGCCCGCGCGGAGCCCGCCCGCTACCCGAGCAACTCCGGCCGCCGCCACTCGCCCCCGAGCACGTGCTGCTCGAGGAACGCGAACACCGTCTCGTACCAGACCACCGAGTGCTGCGGCTTGAGCACCCAGTGGTTCTCGTCCGGGAAGTACAGGAACCGGTGCGGCATCGTCCCGTCGTCCGCAGCGTGGTGCTCCGCCAACTCCGACCAGAGACGCAACCCCTCGCCGATCGGCACCCGGTAGTCCTTGTCGCCGTGGATCACGAGCATCGGTGACGTGATGTCCGCGACGAACCGGTGAGGGTCGTTCTCGTGCAGACCGGTCTCGTCGAAGATCGACTGCCAGTACTGCGACATGTCCGTCGTGCCGTTGAACTGGTCGAGTGCCCAGAGGCTGGCGTGCGTGACGATCGCCCGGAACCGGTCGGTGTGCCCGGCGACCCAGTTCGCCATGTAGCCGCCGAAGGACCCGCCCATCGCGGCCGTCCGGGTCTCGTCGACGTCGTCACGGGCGACGACCGCGTCGGTGATGGCCATGAGGTCGGTGAACGGAGCCTGCCCCCACGCGTTCCAGCCGCGGTTGATGAAGTCGAGTCCGTACCCGGTCGACAGTGCGGGGTCCGGCAGCAGCACGGCGTACCCGCGGGCCGCCGCGAGCTGCGGGTTCCACCGCCAGGACCACTGGTTCCACGAGTTGAGCGGACCACCGTGGATCCAGAGCAGCAGCGGGTACGGGGCGGTGCCGGCATCGTCGTTCGGCAGGAGGAGCCAGCCGCGGACGCGGGAGCCGTCGGCCGCGGTCGTCTCGACCTCTTCGAGGTGGCCGGGCACCTCGGGCAGCGGCGCCGGTGTCGCCAGGGTCGTCACGGTGCCGTCGGCCTCGATCCGGACGGGGTGCAGCGGCGCGGCCCAGGAGGCACGGAGCGCCACCACGGTCCCGCTCGCCGCCGCCACGCGCAGGCTCGAGTACGCCCAGTCGTCGTGGGTGAGCTGTTCGACGGCGCCGCCGTCGAGCGGGAGCCGGAACACCGGTGCGCGACCGTCGTGGTCCGCCGTCGCCAGGAGCGCACCGTCGTCGTGCGCGAACACGAGCTCGTTCGGCCAGCGGTCCCACTCGACCGCGATCCGCCTCGCGTCGGACAGCGCGGACCCGTCGAACCGGGCGACCCAGATCTCCTGCTCGGTCGCACCGCGGGGTGTGAACCGCTCGGTCCGGACCCACGCCAGCGTCCGGCCGTCGTGGCTGATCGTCGGCATCTCGTGGTCGACATCGGGGTCGTCGAGCAGCACGGTGCGCGTGCCCGTCGCGACGTCGAACGCGACGATCGTCGAACGGGACTCGCGGGCTTCCTGCACGCCGACCGTGGCGACGACGACCGAGCCGTCCGGCGTGAGGACCCCGTCAACGTGTTCGAGCGAGCGCCCCGGGGCGGGCGTCAGGTCGGTCAGTGTGGGGAGGTGCGCCGGGTAGGACGGCCCGGCCTCGTCATCGGAGGCATCGGCGGCGGTCGCAGACGGTGTGGCCGCCTTCTCCTGCAGCGTCCCGAGGTCGAGCGTCAGCACGTGCGTCTCGTCGGGGCCGAGGTCGTGGTCCCAGAACCGGACCGGGTACGTCTCGTGCAGGATCGCCTGCACCTTCCGGTCCTTCCGGCGTCCGCGCAGCTCGGCGTCGGCGGCGACCACGCCGGTCCGGTCCGTGCCGGCACCCGGCAGCAGCCCGGCCGTGACCGCGACCGTGTCCGTGTGCGATGCGGTGCCGAGGACGCCACCGACCCCGCCCGCGAGCTTCGTGACCGGTCGTGCCTCACCACCGGCGGCGGGGAGGACCCAGAGCTGTGCGGCGTCGCTGTCCTTGTCGCCGTCGCCGTCGGGGCGGCCGGAGACGAACAGCAGGTCACCGGTGCGCGTGAACGAGACGCCGCCTTCGCCCTTGGCCGAGCGCGTCAAGCGCACCGGAGCGGCCGCAGCGTCCGAGGTTCCGGGGACCGCCCAGACCGACCGCCGGTAGCCCGTGCCGTCGGCGTCGAGCACGCTGACGGTCAGCGCGACCCGGGAGCCGTCCGGACTCACCGCGATCCCGTCCACGCGGGGGAGGGCTGTGTACTGGTCGAGGTCCGAGAACGGCGTCGTCATGCACCCACGCTAGCGGCGCTCCCGGAACCCGACACGGTCACTCGGCGGTCTGTGGAGAACTCACGCCCAGAACGCGGCGATGCCCTCGGCCACGGCAGCGCCCTGCGTCCGTCCGGCATCGGCGGCGGGTGCCTGAGTCGACAGCGAGAGCGAGTTCGTGCCGAAGGCCTGCTGCGAGGTGCTGTCCGCGACGACGACCTCGACCGAGCTACCGGCCGCCCGGAGCCCCTCGACCGCGACGTCGAGCCACGGCCCGAGCGGCGACGGCCCCTCGGGACCGCACGCGATCACGAGGACGCGTTCGTACCCGGCGGCGACGTCCGCGTTCGTGGCGGAGCGCATGCCCCCGTCGACGTAGGGGCGGCCCTCGATCCCGACCGGTGACCAGACGAGCGGCACCGAGCAGCTCGCGGCGACGGCGCGGGGGAGCGGCACGGCGTCGGCCGCGGTGAGCACGCGGAAGGTGCCGTCGGTCGCGTCGATCGCGGTGAGGGCGAGCGGCTTCGCCGGCCACTCCGTCGACGGGAGGGTCTCGGCGAAGGTGGCCGTGCGCTCGTCGTCGGTCTGCCCGTCGGTGGTGCGCTGGGCGAGGAGGCCCAGTCGGGCACGGGCGTCCTGGTCGGACGACGCTCCGTCGAGCACGGCGCCGATGCGCTGCTGGAAGTCCTCGCCGTCGATCGGGACGGGCTCCTCGTAGGTCGTCGGGACGGCTGCGTGCTGCTGGTCGTACGCCTGCTGCACCGCGCCGTAGCGGACGAAGGTGCCGACGACGCTGCCGGCGCTGGACCCGACGACGAGGTCCGCGGCGTCGAGGTCCACCCCGGCGTCCTGCAGGGCGGACAGCACCCCGAGTTCCCAGGCGATGCCGGCGACGCCACCACCGCCGAGGACGAGTGCTCTGGTTCCGGGCGCAGGCGTGGAGACGTCGGTCATGCGTCTTGCTTACCAGGTGCAGACGACGCGCAGGGGCGCGCAACGCGACCTGTGGAGAGCGACCGAGCGCGGCACCGGTCGTGCGCACGGGAGGACGGGAGGCGCGGTGCGGGCCCGCACCGCGCCTCCCGACCCGTGGTGGGTGCGCTGGGTCAGACGCCCGCGGTCGAGCGGATCCAGCTGGCGGACTGGGTGAGGACGGCGTAGTTCGAACCGGCGTGGGTGTTCGCGCCGGGGTCGGCGACGTCGCCGGTCGAGCAGACGCCGACGACCTTGCCGTTCACGACGAGCGCGCCGCCGGAGTCGCCGTGGTTCGAGGCGCCGGTCACGCCGGTGACGTGCTGCGCGCGTCCGCCGTACGCGTCCGTCGAGCTCCCCGTGAGGTTGACGGTCGCCTGGTAGAGCCCGGTCGTCGGCACGCTGTTCGCACGGTTGCCGTAGCCGAGGATCGTGCCGGTGCCGGAGCTCTTCGTGGTGTACCCGAGGTCGAGCTGGGCGTACGAGGAGAGGGCCTTCGGCGTGCTGAGGTGCACGAGCGCGATGTCCCCGGACGGCGCGGAGTAGAGCCGGTCCGCCGCGGTCGCCGCGCCCCGGTTCGTCGTGCTGTTCGAGTGATAGACGTTCATCGCCGTGGTGCCGTCGACGCAGTGCTCGGCGGTGAGCACCCACGAGGCGTTGAGCTGTTCGCCGGTGCACCCGTACGTGCCGGTGCCGCCCTGCTGGAAGACGAGCTGCACCTCCCACGGGGTGCTCGGTGCCTGCTCGCCGCCGATGACCTGCGGTGAGACGGTGGCGGCGCTCGCTGCGGTCGCGCCGAGGCCACCGCCGAGCAGGGTCATGGCCGCGGCTGCTGCGGCGGCTCCGGCGAGGGCGAGGCCTCTGAGGTTCGTTCGCTGCTTCATGGCCCGATCGTGCTCGCCCCCTGTTCGGGGGTCAAGTCCGCGTTGCAGGGGACAACAACGTCACCCTGTGGACAACTCCGTCAGCGTCGGTGGGGTGTCCTAGCGTCGTCGACATGACAGGGGACCAGGCCACGACGGGTCGTGGGCGACGCCGGGCCGGAGCGGTCGTCTGGCCGATCGTGGTCGCGACGGCGCCGACCGCTGCCTTCCAGCTGCCGAACCTCGTCGTGGCTCCGGGGGTGAAGGTCTCGCTCGTCGTGTTCGGGCTGGTCGTGCTGGCGGCCGCGGTGGTCGTGCAGGTCGTGCGCGCTCGACGGGCCGAGGCGTCGGTCACGGCTGCGGCGGCGGTGGCGCGGTCGACCGAGCTCGAGCAGGGGACGGCCGTCCGGTACGCGTTCGGGCAGCTCGCCACGCGGCTCGCCCGGTTCGCCGAGCTGCGCCGCCGGGACCGCCGGCAGGAGTTGCCGGCGTTCGCGGACCGGGTCGCCGTGGCCCTCGCGTTCTACCTGCTCCCCGGTGTGCCCGACGTCCGTGCGAACGTCTACCAGCTGTCGGAGGACCTGCGGGGCCTCGAGCCCATCGGGCACGGGGGTGCGGAGGACACCGCCGGCGTGTTCCGGGCGGGGACCCCGTACGGCGACCGCAACCTCGACTGGGTGCTGGTCGGCGGCGGCCCGCGGGTGGTCGGCGACCGTGCCACCGACGTCGACGCCGACGAGGACCTGCCGGGGTTCGAACCGCGCTACCGCTCGTACGTCTCGGTCGTGATCCGGTCGGAGGAGTACTCGTTCGGCATGCTCACCGTGGACTCGCCGGCGCCGGACGCGTTCACCGACCTCGACGCCAAGTACGTCGCGCTGATGGCCTCGTTCATGGCCATCGCGTTCTCGCTCGCGACCCCGTTCCCGGACCGCGACCGCAACCGCAGGAAAGGCCCGTGATGCGCACACGATTTGTCGGACGCTCGACGTACCATCCCCACATGACCATCGTGACCCCCGAACCGAAGCCCTTCGGTCGGTCCCGGGTGTACACCCCGAACTGGACCGACGACACGACCGACGCCGACTACGAAGACCTCGAGGTCATCGCCGCCAACATCGAGCGGGAGCGGGTCGCTGCCCGCCGCCGTTTCGAGGCACGCCTCGCCGCTGCGCTCGCCCGCTGAACCAGCCCCGCGGCGCCGACGACCGGAGCGCTGCGTCCACCCGACCCGGGCGGACGCAGCGCTTCGTCACTCCGCGCTGACGTCGATCAGCACCTTGCCGACGGTGTCCTGCTCGACGGCGTCGTGCGCTGCCGCGGTGTCCTCCAGGGCGAACCGCACGAGCGGTAGGCCCGCGTCCTCGCCGACGGGGAGCACACCGTCGCGCAGTGCCGCGGTGACGTCCTCGGCCGCTGCCGCGAGGGCCTCGTCGCCGATCGTGTACAGCAGCAGGAACTGGTAGCGGGCGTTGACGCTCATGTTCGGGCGGATCGGCAGGGTGGCCTCGTCGCCGCCGTTGTTCGCGTAGATCGACACGACGCCGTGGTTCGCCAGGACCTCGGCGACGAGCCCGGCGTTCTGCGGGATCGAGACCTCGACGACGATGTCCACACCGTCGGGGGCGATCTCGCGGATCCGCGCGGCGGCGTCCTCGTCGCGGTAGTTCACCGTGTGGTGCGCCCCGGCGGCGGTGGCGAGCGACGCCTTCGCGTCCGAGCTGATGGTGGTGACCACGGTGGCGCCGGCCCAGCGTGCGAGCTGGATCGCCGCGTGTCCGACGGCTCCCGCACCGCCGGCGACGAGCACCGTCTTGCCGTCGAGGGCTTCCGGAGCGAGCCGGTCCGGACCGTGCTCGTGCGTCGTGAGGGCACGGTGCGCGGTCATCGCCGGCACCCCGAGCGAGGCGCCGACGTCGAAGCTCGTGCCCTCCGGCAGCGGGACGGCACGGGCGGCGGGCACGACGGTGTACTCCTGGGCGGTGCCGGTCGGGCGACTCGCAGCCGCCATGTACAGCCAGACGTGGTCACCGACGGACAGTCCGTCGACACCCTCGCCGACCGCGTCCACGACTCCGGCGCCGTCCTGGTTCGGCGTGATCTCGGGGAACGGCAGGCCGTCGCCGTAGGTGCCGCCGGCACGGGCCTTCCAGTCGGTGGGGTTGACGCCCGAGACGACGACACGGACACGGACCTCGCCGGGACCGGGATCCGGGAGCGGACGCTCCTCGAGGGTCAGGACGGACGAGTCACCGGGCTTCGAGTAGACGACTGATCGCATGTCCCCAGGCAACCACCGCGGTCGCGCGGGGATTCCGGGAGCGCTCAGCGAGGCCGGGTGTCGTACTGCTCGCGGGAGACCGCGACGTCGTCCATGTGCGAGGTCGCCCAGTCCTCGAGCGGCTTCAGCACCTCGCGCAGGGACCGGCCGCGATCGGTCAGCTCGTACTCGACGTGCGGCGGGATCTCGGGGAAGACCGTGCGGGTGACGAGTCCGTCGCGCTCGAGCGCCCGGAGCGTCTGCGTGAGCATCTTCTGCGAGACGCCCTGCACGCGGGTGGCGATCGCCGAGTAGCGTGCCGGACCGTCGGCGAGGGTGCCGATCGTCAGGACGCTCCACCGGTCGCCGATGCGGTCGAGCAGCTGTCGCGAGGGACACTCGGCGGCGTAGGGGCTGTACTCGAGTGCTGACACGACGACCTCCGTTACGCACCGTGAGGTGCCTACTTACTCAAAGAGAGTAACGCTTGTACGGTGAGTGTCAACGTTCCACGAAAGGACTGCTCCATGACCAGCATCGTCGTCTTTGGTGGCACCGGCTACGCCGGCTCCGCCATCACCCGCGAGGCCCTCTCCCGCGGCATCGCCGTCACCGCCGTCGCCCGCGACACCTCGAAGCTCGAGCCGGCCGAGGGGCTCACCCTCGCGCAGGGTGACGCCTTCGACCAGGACTTCGTCGCCGAGGTCACGAAGGGTGCGGACGTCATCGTCGTCGCGCTCCACGCGGTGCAGGCGGACGGCAGCGAGCTGAAGGACGCGTTCCAGCCGTTCGTCGACGCAGCCGCTGCTGCCGGTGCGCGCCTCGGCATCGTCGGCGGAGCCGGTTCGCTGCTCGTCGCCGAGGGCGGCCCAGCGCTGTACGACACGGCCGAGTTCCCCGATGCGTTCAAGGGCGAGGCGAAGAGCCACGGTCAGGTCCTCGAGGCCCTCCGCGCGTCGGACACCGAGGTCGACTGGTTCTACGTGAGCCCGGCGGCTGCATTCGGCGGCTACAACCCCGGCGAGCGTCGTGGCACCTACCGCACGACTGACGACGTCCTGCTCACCGACGCCGACGGCAACTCGGACATCTCCGGCGAGGACTTCGCGATCGCCTTCGTCGACGAGATCGCTTCGCCGGCGCACCACCAGGCGCGCTTCGGGGTCGCCTACTAGGCGGTTCGGTTCGCCTCCGCACAACGGAAGTCACCCGGAACTGCGCCATCGCGCGGTTCCGGGTGACGTTGCTTGTGCGGCGCGGCGCGGCTCGGCGCGGCGCGGGGCGGTGTGCGTGCGGGCGCGCAGCGCGCGCTCGGTGCGGAACCACGAAACCGACGTGGA
>NZ_MJGQ01000004.1:88977-126860 GCF_001865095.1 Curtobacterium sp. MCBA15_013
ACGTCGGTTTCGTGGTTCGACGCCACGCGGCAGCGCAGCGGCGCAGCGACGCGCACGCGCCGACGACGGCAGCAGCGAGCGCGCGCGCAGCGCTACCACGCGTCGGTCGGGAGGCGCGGCGCCCGCCCGCACCGCGCCTCCCGTCCGACGCGTCAGCGGTGCCCGACGATCGACGGCACCGGCATGTGGTGCCGCATCCGCACCGCCAGGTGGAGCCCGCCGCGGCGGGCGAGCACGAGCCCGACGACGGCCGCGGCCGCGGCCGGCACGCCTCCGGCGACGACCATCCCGACGTGGGCCCCGAAGTGGTCGACCACCTGGCCCATGAGGGGGCCGCCGATCGCCTGCCCTCCGAGCAGCACGAGGACGTAGAGCGACATCACCCGGCCTCGGATCGCCACGTTCGAGGACAGCTGCACGAGCGAGTTCGACGCGGTCTGGAAGAGCAGCTGCGACATCCCGACGGCGACGAGCGCGACGGTGAACGGCGCGATGACCGGGATCGAGCCGGAGACCACGAGCAGGATCCCCGTCCAGAACACCCCGCCGACGATGGTGCGGAGCCGGACGGTGGCGCGCCGCGTCGAGAGCAGTGCGCCGGCCAGGGCGCCGATCGCGACGGCGGAGTTGAACACGCCGTAGCCACCGGCGCCGACGTCGTACACCTCGGACGCGAAGGCCGACAGCAGCACCGGCATCGTCAGCGCGAAGACCGAGAAGAACGCCACGAGGATGACCGGCACGATGATGGTCGGCTTCCGGACGGAGTAGCGGAGGCCCTCGACGAGCTGCCCCTTCCCTCGTGGTGCCGGGGGCGTGCGGTGGAGCTCCGAGACCTTCAGGAACCCGAGCGTCACGACCACGGCGACGCAGGCGATCGCGTTGACGCCGAACGACCAGCCGGCGCCGACCGCGACGAGCAGCGCTCCGGAGAGGGCCGGGCCGATCATGCCGCCGAGCTGGAAGACCGACGAGTTCACGCTGATGGCGTTGCGCAGGTGCTCGTGGCCGACGATCTCGGTGACGAACACCTGGCGCGCGGGGTTGTCGATGACGGTGACCATGCCGACGACGAACGCGATCGCCCAGATGTGCCACGCCTGCACTACCCCGGACAGCGTCAGGACGGCGAGCAGGGCCGACAGCACGGCGAACGAGCCCTGCGTGATCATCATCAGCGCGCGCTTGGAGAACCGGTCGACGAGCACCCCGCCGAGGAGCCCGAACAGCAGCATCGGCGCGAACTGGCACGCGACCGTGATGCCGACCTGCGCGACCGACCCGGTGAGCTGCAGGACGAGCCAGTCCTGTGCGATGCGCTGCATCCAGCCGGCGGTCATCGCGACGAGGTTCGTGGCGGTGAAGAGCCGGAAGTTCGGCACCGACAGGGCGATGAGGGTGTGGCGCCACGGTGGTCTGGTGGCCTGGATCGGCAGTGGTTCGGTGGGCGGGGGGAGGGTCGTCGATGACGCACTCACGAGCGGGGGTCTCCGGAGGTCGAGGTGGAGCAGGCGGGACTGTACCCACTCGAAACTAACTGCGCGCGGCCCATTCGATACCCCTATGGTGGCTATCACTCCATTGCGAAGTCGAATGGGGTCGTCACGACGAAGGGTGTCCGGTGCTGGATCCGGTTCTGCTGCAGACGTTCCTCGCGGTCGCCGAGACCGGGAGCTTCACCCAGGCCGGCGCCCGGCTCGGCATCAGCCAGCCCACGGTGTCGCAGCACGTGCGGCGGCTCGAGACGGCCGTCTCCCGGACCCTCGTCGCCCGGGACACCCGGGGCGTGGCGCTCACCGACAACGGGGACGCGATGGCCGGGTTCGCGCGGACGATCCTCGCGGCGCACGCCACCGCCGACGCGTACTTCTCGGGAGCCGCGACCCGCGGGCGGCTCCGGTTCGGGGCGGCCGACGACCTCGCGATCACGCAGCTGCCCCGGATCCTGCGGGACTTCCGACGGCTGCACCCGCAGGTGAACCTCGAGCTGACGGTGAACCAGTCCTCACCGCTGCTCCGCCGGGTGCACGCGGGGCAGCTCGACCTCGTGTTCATCAAGCAGACCGCGGGGGAGTCCGCCGAGGGCACCCGCGTCGCGACCGACCAGATGGTCTGGATGGCGCAGGACGGCATCGCGCTGGAGCCCGGGGAGCCCGTGCCGCTCATCGCGTACCAGGCGCCGAGCATCAGTCGACAGATGGCGATCGACGCGCTCGAGTCCGCCGGACGCACGTGGCGGATCACCTGCAACACGCGCGACGTGAACGGGGTGCTCGCGGCCGTCCGCGCGGGGATCGGGGTCGCGGTGTTCCCGCACTCGCTGATCCCGGCGGACCTCGTGAAGGTGTCGCAGCGGTTGGCGTTGCCGGACCTCCCGGCGGTCGACTACGTGCTCATCGCGAACCCGACGGTGCAGCGGGAACCGATCGACGCCCTGACGAACGCGATCCTGTCGCGCGGGGTGGTCCGCGCGGTGTGAGCGGGGCGGCCGTGGTCGTTTCGTGAGCAGGAATGGTCGGGTCGGTGGCGCGCACCCGACCATTTCTGCTCACGAAACGCGCGGGGCGCGCAGCGCGCAGCGCGGCGCGCTACGGCGCGAGCGTCGGGACCGTCCCCGTCCCGGTGAGGTCCGGCAGGGTCACCCCGACGAGCGGCAGCACCGCCGAGGCCACGGCCCACAGCAGCACGAGCGTCCCGACCCCGCCGAGCACGGCACCGAGGAGCGCGAGCGGCCGCTGCCACGTCGCCTCGGGCCGCCGCAGCGTCACGATCGAGAGCAGGAGCGCGAGCACGCCGAGCACCAGCCCGACGCCGTGCACCGTCGCGGGGGCGGTGAACCACCACGCGCCGAGTCCGAGGGTGGCGAGTCCGGCGAGGGCGCCGAGGACGGCCCCGGGAGTCGTCCCCACCCGCTGCGTCGTCCCGGCGGCCTGGAGGCGCGGCCCGCCCCCGCCACACACCGTCGCGACAGCAGGGGTGGTCGTGTCCACCGCCGGGGGCGCGTCGGTCGCGGTCCTCGCGGTCGGCTTCCTCGTGCGCGGCGGCCGGGCGGGCCTCGCGGCCTTCGCGCCCTTCGAGGGCTTCGTGCCCTTCGGCGTTCGTGGGCTCGTCGACCGGCCGCGTCCCGTGTCCGAGCCACGGGTCGGCAGGTCGATCAGGGGGAGCGCTTCGGTCGGCGGCAGTGCATCCGCCCGGGGAGCCGGTGTCGAGCCCGGGCCCCCGGGCGCCGGCGGTGCGATGACGGCGTCGAAGGCCGGAGCCGCAGCCGGAGCGGCGGACGCCGGAGCCACGGCGGCCGGAGCGGCGGGGCGCTGGTGGGCGAACCGGGCGGGGGTGCGGTAGCCGATCGGTCCCGAGGGAGCCGGTTCCGACCCCTCGACGACGACGTGCTCGAGGCCCGGCACGGAGAACCGGGGCTGACCGACGACCGGGACGCTGGGGCCCGCCGAGACGACCGGCGCGGCGGGAGCGGGTGCGGCCCCCGGCGTGACGGACGCGGCACCGACGGCACCGACGGCGTCGACGGCACCGACGGCACCGACGGCGTCGATCGGCGAGACCGGGGCGGGGCCGATCGAGGCCGTGTCGAACGGGACCGTGTGCACCGCGGGCGAGGTCGGGGCCGGGGGCAGGAGGTGCTCCTCCGGTGGGAAGTCGGGCACCACGATGTCGTCGTCGACGAGTGCCGGTGTGGCGGGCGGTCCGGGGAGCGTGCTGCCGGGGCCGGCCGTCTCCGGAGCGGGGGCGGGTGCGACGGGGGCGGGGCGCGCCTCCAGGCCGTCTGCCGCGCCCTCGGGGGGAGCCGTGACCCAGTCGGGGACGGCGCGACGCGGCCGGTCCTCGTCCGGCATGCGATGCGATGCCACTGCGGTGCTCCCTCCGTAGGCTGATCCATCGTCAGTTCTAACGGCAACCCGTGCGGCTGGCGCAGCCCCAGTTCCGGGGTCGCCGGTACGGTCGGGGCATGACCGGAATCGAACACCGTCCTCTCGGGCCGTCGGGGCTCGTCGTCTCCACCGTCGGCATCGGCTGCAACAACTTCGGCCGACCCGGCACGCTGACCGAGACGCAGGAGGGCACGGACGCCGTCGTCCACGCGGCCCTCGACGCCGGCGTCACCCTGTTCGACACCGCGGACGTCTACGGCGGCCGGCGCGGGTTGTCCGAGGAACTCCTCGGCAGGTCCATCGCGGGACGTCGCGACGAGATCGTCCTCGCCACGAAGTTCGGCATGGACATGCAGGGGGTGAACGGGCCGGACTGGGGCGTGCGCGGCTCCCGGCGGTACGTGCGGCTGGCGGTCGAGTCGTCGCTCAAGCGCCTCGGGACGGACTGGATCGACCTCTACCAGATGCACGGCCCGGACGACGTGACCTCGATCGAGGAGACGCTGTCCGTGCTCGACGACCTCGTCCGCGAGGGCAAGATCCGCTACATCGGCCACTCGAACTTCGCGGGGTGGCAGATCGCCGAGGCCGAGCTCACCGCCTCCATCGCCGGCACCACGGCGTTCGTGTCGGCGCAGAACGAGTACAGCCCGCTCGCCCGGGGCGTCGAGGACGAGGTGCTGCCGGCCGTCCGTGCGTACGCGCTCGGGTTCCTGCCGTACTTCCCGCTGTACAACGGCCTGCTGACGGGCAAGTACACGAAGGCCGGCGGGCCCGCGGACGGGCGCCTCACCACGGCGAAGCCGCAGCTGTTGCAGGACGCGCCGTGGGAGATCCTCGAGGAGTTCCAGCGGTTCTGCGACGAGCGCGGCGTCACGATGCTGCAGGCGACCTTCGCGTGGTTGCTGGCCCAGCCCGGGCTGTCGAGCGTCATCGCGGGGGCGACGAAGCCGGAGCAGATCCGGCAGAACGCCGAGGCCGGGACGGCGTGGGAGCCGTCCGAGGACGACCTCGCCGAGATGACGCTGGTCTTCGACGGCGCCTGAGCCGGCACCGCCGGCGCGCCGCGGACGCCGAGTCTCGGCTCGGCGGACAGTTTCGTGGTCGATCGGCCGCGGAACTGTCCGCGGGGCCGAGTCTCGCCTCGCAGCTGCGGGCGGGCGGGCGGGCGGCTGCGGGACGGGAGGCGCGGTGCCGGACCGACCCGCGCCTCCCGTCCCGCAGGGGGTCGCGACCTACATGTCGCGGTACCGCTCCGCGGACGCGAGCGCCTCGCGCAGCTCCGCCACGGTCAGCCGCGGGCCGTACCCGGGGGTGTCGCGCTGGATGCGCCAGCCCTCGGCGAGGGGCCCGGCGTCCACGACGTCGAACCCGAACTGGTCGATGAGGTCCGACACGACCCGCTTGGCGTCGGCGTCGTCCCCGGCCACCACGAGCGCGCGACGGTCCTGGGTGCCCGCAGCGGAGGCGTGGCCGGTGAGGTCCGCGGCGCCGATGTGGTTGAACGCCTTCACGACCCGGGCGCCGGGGAGGTGGTCCTGCAGGAGCTCCGCGGTCGTGGTGGTCTCGGAGTCGAGCGCCTCGATGTGGCCGTCGCGCTGCGGGTAGTAGTTGTTCGTGTCGATCACGACCTTGCCCTCGAGGGGGCCGGCCGGGATGGTCTCGATCGCGGCGAGCGGGGTCGTGACGACGACGATCTCGCCAGCGGCCGCCGCCTCGTCGCGGGTCGCGGCACGGGCACCCGCGCCGAGCTCCGCGACCAGGTCCGCCAGGGTCTCGGGGCCGCGGGAGTTCGCGATCACCACCTCGTGTCCGTTCCGCACCGCCAACCGTGCGAGCTGGGATCCGATGTTGCCTGCGCCGATGATGCCGATTGTCGTCATGGTGTCCGACCAACGCCCGACCCCGACCCGCCCATTCCCGACGGCCTGACCGTCTGCCGCCCGCGCCTGCGCCGAGGGTGCATGATGGCGGCATGGACCACGAGTTCCGCGACGAAGCCGACCAGGACCGCTACGCGATGTACGTCGGCGGCGAACTCGTGAGCGTCCTCGACTACCGCGAGAACGGCGACGCGATCGCGTTCCCGCACACGTACACGGTGCCGAAGCACCGCGGGCACGGGTACGCCGCCGAGCTCGTCGACTTCGCGGTCGCCGACGTCGAGGCGAACTCCACCCGGCGCATCGTCCCGATGTGCTGGTTCGTCGGCAAGTGGTTCGACGAGCACCCCGAGAAGGCAGACCTGCTCAGCCGCGGCGCTGCGGACTGAGCCGAACCGGAAGGCCCCGCCCATGCCGACGATCACCCCGTTCCTCTGGTACGACGACCAGGCCGAGCAGGCGGCGGAGCACTACGTGTCGCTCTTCCCCGACAGCAGCATCGACAGCGTGAGCAAGACCCCGGACGGGCAGACCCTCGTCGTCGAGTTCACGCTCCTCGGCAAGCCCTACCGTGCGATGAACGGCGGTCCGGGGCACGAGCACACCGACGCGGTCTCGTTCCAGGTGGACGTCGACGACCAGGATGAGCTCGACGGCATCTGGGACGCCCTGCTCGCCGACGGTGGCCGTCCGAGCCGGTGCGGGTGGCTCTTCGACCGCTGGGGTGTGGCGTGGCAGGTCACCCCGTCGATGATGGGCGACCTCATGACCGGCTCGGGCGACCCCGAGGCCAACGCCCGCGTCTTCGAGGCCATGATGCAGATGGTCAAGCTCGACATCCCCGCCCTGCGGGCCGCCGCGGCGGGTCACTGAGCCGACGCGATCCGTACCCGCCGGTATGGTGGCGGGACCGAACACCGCCGGCAGGTCCCGGCGCAGACAGGCTGGAGTCCGTCCGATGAGCGAACCGAGGCCCGATGTCCGCAACAGCGACATCGGACGCGCGTACACGGAACTCGCCCGCATCACCCGCCGCGCGAGCATCCGGGCACGCGGCTCGGAGGCGATCCTCAGCGTCGTCGACCAGTCCCTCGTCGACTTCGTCGTCCAGCACGAGGGCTGCATGGCGATCGACATCGCCCGGTACCTGCGGCTGAACCGCTCCACGATCTCGCGGCAGCTGTCCGGGCTGCTGGCGGCCGGGCTCATCCGGACGGTCGACGGCGGGACCGGCAACGCCAAGCCCCTCGTGGCCACCGACGCCGGCCGTGCCGCTCTCGAACGGTCCGTGCAGCTGCACCGCGACGCGCTCGACGAACGGCTCGCGAGCTGGTCGGACGACGACATCGCGCTCCTCGCTGGGCTCCTCGAACGGCTCGGCGCCGCGGACGAGGCGGGGCTGCCGATGCCCGGACGCACCACGCCGTGACGACCTCGTTCGTCCTGCTCTCGGACACCCACCTGCCGAAGCGGGCGAAGGACCTGCCCGCCGGGCTCTGGGCGGACATCGACGCCGCGGACCTCGTGGTGCACGCCGGCGACTGGGTGGACCTCGCGACGCTCGACGCCGTCCAGGCCCGGTCGGCGCGGTTCGAGGGCGTCCGCGGCAACAACGACGGCCCCGAGTTCGACGACCGCCTGCCGCTCGAGGCGCGCTTCGCCGTCGAGGACCTGCGCGTCGCCCTGGTGCACGAGACGGGTGCCGCGACGGGCCGTGAGCGTCGCATGACGGCCGCGTACCCGGACGTCGACGTGCTCGTCTTCGGCCACTCGCACATCCCGTGGGACACGGTCGCGCCGTCGGGGCTGCGGCTGCTCAACCCGGGTTCGCCGACGGACCGGCGCCGCCAGCCGGACCACACGTGGATGCGCGGTGCGGTCGACGGCCGCGACCTGACGGTCGAGCTGGTGCGGCTGCCGCCGGCGACCCGCTGACGGCCTGGAGGCGCGGGTCGACCCCGCACCGCGCCTCCCGTCCGCGACACCCCGCGTCCCTGGCCGCGCTGCTGCCCGCCCCGCCCGCGCGCCCCGCCCGACGCGTCCGCGCGCCCTGCCCGACCCGTCGGCCCGGCCGCCCGCCTGCCCGCCCCCGCCCGCGAAAGCGACAGGGTGCCGTCGAATCGTGACGGCACCCTGTCGCTTCCGCGCCAGGGACCGCGGCGCTCAGCGAGAGCGTGTCGTTCCGGCGGCACACTCCGGGCCGGCGCCCGGCCCCGCCCCCGTGGTCGGCATCCGGAAGAACGCGAGCTCCCACGCGGTCGACGCGCGGAACGCGCGCGTCATCGCTCCGCGCTCGGCCGGCGTCGCCGCCGCGGCGAGCCGCTCGACCCGGGCCGTCGCGTCCGCGGAGGCCTCGGCGAACCCCGGGTCGCCGTACGCGCCGATCCAGTCCGCGAACGGGTGGTCCGACCCGACGGTGCCGATCTGCGTCCCGACCCACGCGTACACGCGGAAGCACGGCAGCACCGCCGCGGCGAGGACCCCGACGGACCCGGAGTCGGCAGCGGCCTGCAGGTGGGCGAGGTAGCCGGCGCAGACCGGGTGGACGGGGTCCTCGGCGTGCGTGCCGGCGAGGCGTCGGTGGTGCAGGTCGCGGGCCTCGTCGGCGCAGCCCTGGGCCGATGCCTGCCAGAACGCGGCCTCGGCCCCGGTCGTCCACGAGCCCAGCAGCGCCAGGTGCCGCTCGTACGCGCGGAGGTAGTGGACGTCCTGCGCCAGGTACGCGGCGAACACCTCGGGGTCGAGCGTAACCGCGCGCATCCCGGTGAGGAAGTCGCACGCGATCGTCTCGTGCAGGACCTCGGCGACGTCGTCCCACCAGCGGTCGGTCCACCTCGGCTCCGGCCGCTCCGCACGCACGAGCGCGCCGTGGTCGACCGGACCGTTCCCGGTGCCGATGTGCAGGGCGTCGGCGCCGCGGAGGGCCGCGGTCAGCCAGCGCTTCGCCGTGCCGACGGCCAGTTCCCAGTCGCCGTCGCGGGCCGCGAGCGTCGCGATCGCACTCGACAGCGAGCACCCGGTGCCGTGCGTGTTCGTCGTCCGGACGCGTGGCGCGCTGAACGTCCGGAGCACCCCGTCGGGCCCGACGAGCACGTCGTCCGAGGTGTCGCCGTCGTCGTGGCCGCCCTTCGCGAGCACGAGCACGTCCCAGGTGCGGGCGATCGTGAGCGCCCGGTCCTCCGCGCTGTCCGGGGCCCGTCCGTGCAAGGTGGCCAGCTCGGCGAGCACCGCGAGTTCCGCCCGGTTCGGCGTCACGAGGTCGGCGAGCCCGAGCAGCGTGGCCATCGCCCGCGAGGCGTCCTCGTCGAGCAACCGGTCCCCGCTCGTCGCGACCATCACGGGGTCGACCACCACGACCGGCGGGCGGTGCTCGCGGAGCCACTCGGTCACGACCCGCACGACCTCGGCGGTGCCGAGCATCCCGACCTTCACGGCGTCGACCACGACGTCGTCCGACACCGCGTCGAGCTGCTCGCGCAGGAAGGCGGCGTCCGGCACGTGCACCGAGCGCACCCCGTGCGTGTTCTGCGCGACGAGCGCGGTCACGACGCCCATGCCGTAGCCGTCGTGCGCCGCGATGGCCTTGAGGTCCGCCTGCATCCCCGCCCCACCCGTCGGGTCGGTCCCGGCGATGCTCAGGACGCGCGGGACGCTCATGCGTCCGCCCCGTGGTGCGTCGCGTCGGCCAGGAGGAACGGATCGCCACCACCCGACGGCCCCGCCTCCGCCCCGTGGTCGGGTCCAGGGCCCCACGCGGACACGAACGCCGCCGCGGCGGACCCGGGGTCGGCCGCCGCGCAGATGCCCGAGACGACCGCCACGCCCGCGGCACCGGCTGCCCGGAGCGGCAGGACGTCGTCGAGCGTCACCCCGCCGATCGCCACGCACGGCACGTCCGTCGCGCGTGCGAGCCGGCCGAACCCGTCGTGTCCGAGGGCCGGCGGGTGGTCCGCCTTCGTCGCGGTCGGGTGCACCACGCCGACCCCGAGCAGGTCGACGGTGCCGCGAGGGAGTGCGGCGACGGTGGCGAGGTGCTCCGGGGTGTTCGCGGTCAGCCCGACGTGTGCGTCCGTTCCGAGCAGG
This sequence comes from Curtobacterium sp. MCBA15_013, assembly GCF_001865095.1. Classification (NCBI taxonomy): domain Bacteria; kingdom Bacillati; phylum Actinomycetota; class Actinomycetes; order Micrococcales; family Microbacteriaceae; genus Curtobacterium; species Curtobacterium sp. MCBA15_013. Next base: position 98,831 of record NZ_MJGQ01000004.1, read on the forward strand.
GCGCGAGCGGCGGTGACGGGGACGTCGGACTGGCCGAGGTGCACGCCCGCGACCCGGTGTCCGGCGTGCCGAGCGGCCAGGGCGACGTCCAACCGGTCGTCGACCACCACGGTCGCCCGGTCGCCCACGGCGTCGGCCACCGCGGCGGTCAGCGCCAGCAGGTCACGGGCCGAGGCGTCCTTGTCGCGCACCTGCACGATCCGCACCCCGCCGTGCACCGCGGCACGGACGACCCCGAGCACGCCGATGCCGTGCCGGTCCGACAGCGCCGGGTCGGTCACGAGGTACACGCCGAACCCACCGGCGCTCACGCGGCCACCGCCGGGGACTCCACGGTGATGCGCGCCGTGCGCACGACGTCGTCCGGCGAGAGCGACGCCAGGCGGTCGAGGAACAGCGGCTGGAACGTGCCCGGTCCGCCGGCCTCACGCGCGGCGAGCTCGGCCGCGATCGTGTGCACCGCGGTCGCGGCGACGGCGGCCGCGCCCGGGTCCTCGGGGGAGACGGCGGTGAACGCGGCGACGACGGCACCGAGCGCGCAGCCGCCGCCGGTGATCCGCGTGAGCAGCTCCGTGCCGTTCGCGACCCGCACCACGCCGATGCCGGGCGCGACCAGCAGGTCGACCGGACCCGACACGGCCACCGCGGCCACGCGCCTGGCGGCCACCGCGTCGACCGCGGCCGCTCGCGCGTCGTCGGTGCCGACCGTGCTGTCGACGCCACGACCACCGGCCGAGGCGCCGAGGACCGCGAGCACCTCGGAGGCGTTGCCCCGCAGCACCGTCGGGCCGAGCGCCAGCAGGTCCCGGGCGAGGGCCGTCCGCACCGGCAGGGAGCCGACGGCGACCGGGTCGAGCACCCAGGGCGTGCCGGCGTCGACCGCTGCCGAGGCGGCTTCGAGCGACGCGGCCCGGGGTTCGGCGTGCGGCGTGCCGGTGTTCACCAGCAGGGCGTCGGCGACCCGGGCGAACGGCCCGGCCTCGGTCACGACGTCGACCATCGCGGCCGAGGCGCCGAGCGCGAGCAGCACGTTCGCGGTGACGTTCTGCACCACGGTGTTCGTGATGCAGTGCACCAGGGGACTCCGGGCGCGGACGGCCTCGAGGAGTTCGGCGGTCCGACGGGCCCAGTCGGGGGCGGGCGCAGCAGTGTGCATGGACGATCCCTTCGCGAGTACGAGCTCGAGCAGGTTCGACGGGTGTGATCTCAGCCGCTGGTTGCGGCACCCCGTGTCTCGACCGACACCGTACACGAGCGGCTCCGACGTCTCCGGTCACATGACGGGTCCCGTGTGACAGGGTTGACGGGTGCCAGACACCACGCCTCCCGGGCCGCCTCCCGGCCCCCGCGATCCCGGCGACGCCTGGGCGGTCGGCCCCGACGGCACCAAGGCCTGGGGGCGGTTCGGCGCGGCCGGACTCCTCGTCGACGACGGCTCCGGACGCGTGCTCCTGCAGCACCGCGTCGAGTGGAGCCACCACGGCGGCACCTGGGGGATCCCGGGCGGAGCCCGCCACCTCGGCGAGGACGCCGTGACCGGGGCGCTCCGCGAGTCGGCGGAGGAAGCCGGCGTGCCCGAGGACGGCGTGGACCTCCGGCACACCGCCGTGCTGGACCTCGGGTTCTGGACGTACACGACGGTGGTGGGGCGCGCCTCCAGGGCCTTCGAACCGGTGATCGCGGACCGCGAGAGCCTCGAACTGGCCTGGGTGCCCGTCGGCGACGTCGAGGACCTGCCCCTGCACCCCGGGTTCGGGGCGTCGTGGCCAGCGCTGCGGGCACGGATCGAGACGACACCGCACGTCGTGGTGGACGCGGCGAACGTCGTTGGCAGTGTGCCGGACGGGTGGTGGAAGGACCGCGCGGGGGCTGCGTCGCGGCTGCTCGGGTCGGTGGGGGCGCTCGCCGCGGCGGGTGTGTCGGCCGAGGTGCTCGCGCTGCCGTTCGACCGGTGGTGGCCGCGGTGGACCGTGGTGCTCGAGGGAGCGGCGCGGGACGCCGTGGGCGCGGACGAGCCGGTGTCCGTCGTGCGTGCGCCGGGGTCGGGTGACGACGCGATCGTCGAGGCTGCCCGGGCCGCGGTGGACGCCGGGCACACGCCGGTCGTCGTGGTGACCGCCGACCGCGAGCTCCGGGCCCGCGTCGAGGAGCTCGGCGCCGCGGTGCACGGGCCGGCCTGGCTGCGCGACCAGTTCTGACCGCGCGGGCCCAGCTACGCGGGGATGTGCTTCCGCGACGACACCAGGATCGCCACCCACGACAGCACCCCGAGCCCGACGACCACCCACAGGATCGTCGGCACGGCCACGACGTTCGCCACCGCGGCGATGACCGCCGGCGCCAGGAACCCGGCGTACGCCGCCGCGTAGAACACCCCGGTGAGCCCGGCCAGGTCGCGTGTCCCCGCGATCCGCTGGACCTCGAGCAGGCTCGACACGAGCGCCAGTCCGATGCCGAGGCCGATCACGACGTTCGCCACGAGCCCGATCGCCACGGACTGCAGCTGGACCGCGACGACGACCACGGCGATGCCCGCGGTCATGAGCGCCACGGCCGTCAGCAGCCCGCGTGCCGACAGGAGCGAGGTGACCCGCCCGGCGAGGGGCTGCACGGCACTCGACACCCCGAGGGCGACGACGGTGGCGGCGGTGGCGAACACGAGCCCCCACGTGCCGGTTGCCCCGGCCAGCTTGGTCGGCAGGTACCCGTACCCGATCGCGGCTGACCCGAAGATCCACGGCGCGGCGACGAGCACGACCCGGGTGAACCGGCGGTGCCCGGCGCTCGGCACGGCGAGCTGCTTCCACCAGGGCCCGGGCAGACCGCCGGAGCGGCTCGTCTCCGGCGTTCGCCAGACGATCACGGCGAAGGGGACGGCGACGCAGATGTGCACGAGGAAGGGCAGGACCTCGGGGATCGGCCCCCACTGGGCGATGAGCCCGGCGACGAGGGCACCCGACGCCGACCCGAGGGTGAACGCCAGTGACGCCCGGCGTGCACCGGAACCGGCGTCGGCCGAGGGGTCGAAGCGTCCCTGCGAGAGCTCCTTCACCCAGCTGTTGCCGACCGCCATCGCGATCCCGACGGTGACCCCGGAGAACAGGCGTCCGGCCATGAGGAACCCCGCGCCGAGCGGGCCGAACGCCAGCAGCCCGCTGCCGACGACGGCCGAGAGGATCCCGGCGAGCATGAGCGGGCGGCGGCCGTGCCGGTCGGACAGGGACCCGGCGACGAGGAGTGCCGGCGCGAGCCCGAGCACGTACACGCCCAGGAAGACGTTCACGAGCAGCGACGAGTAGTGCGCGCGCTCCTCGTACATGAGCAGCAGGGGCGAGAACTGGTTCCCGCCCCACGAGCACACGAACACCGCGCCCCAGACGGCGACCCACGGCAGGACGCGGGCGTTCGGGACCGCGAGCGAGCCGGTGGTCGGGACGCTACCGGTGGTGGCGCTCACAGGGCGCCCCGGTGCGACGCGACGTGGGCGCGGAGCACCTCGGCGTAGCGGAGGGCGTCGCCGGCCTCGAGCGCGGCGGCCAGTGCGCGGTGGTCCTCGAGGGACGCCTGCAACTGGGACGGCTGGAGCCGCATCAGGTGGTGCCGCAGCCGCTGCTGCCGGTCGCGGAGGGTCCGGGCGAACATGACGGCGATCGCGTTCCGCGACGCGCCGATGACGGCACCGTGGAACTCCGCGTCGACCTCGATGAACCGGTCGACGTCGCCGGTCGCGACCGCCTGCTCCTGTTCCGCGAGCATCGCCTGGAGGAACGGGGTGACGTCCGCCACGCGCCCGTCGGAGACGACGCGGGTCGCCGCGGTCGACTCGATCGCTTCCCGCATCTCGAGCACGTCGGCCGCCTCGCTCGGGGACATCGGCCGGACGACGGCGCCCTTCCGGGACTCGAGGGTGAGCAGGTCCTCGGCGGCGAGACGCAGGAACGCCTCGTGGACGGGCGTCCGCGACACGCCGATCTCCTGGCAGAGCGCGTTCTCGCTGATCGCCGTGCCGCCGGGCAGGTCGCCGCGGATGATCGCGCGCTTCACGTGGTCGTAGGCCCGGTCGGACGCTGCCTGGGCGGTGGTGTTCGTGCTCGGGGTGCTCACGGTCGACGATCCTACCCCTTGCATGCAACGGTGCATGCGGTCGTGTCACGCGCTGTTCACACGTGGACCGCGACACCGGGGCGCACGGGCGGATACGCTGGGCCACCACGTCAACGGAGACGTACAACAGGAGGTTCCGATGGAGCGGATCACCAGGGCCGACGATCGCGTGCACCGCCCGGCAGGGCCGTGGACGCCGACCGTGCACCGGCTGCTCGCCCACCTGCACGAACAGGGGTTCGTCGCGGCACCGGAACCGATCGAGCTCGGGCACACGCTCGAGACCGTCTCGTTCGTCCCCGGCGAAGCGGGGGAGTACCCGTGGACGGCCGACGTCGCGAGCGAGGCCGCCCTCGTCACGACCGCCCGGCTGCTGCGGCACTACCACGACGCCGCCGCCACCTTCACGCGCGACGACGACCGCGACGTCTGGTCCCAGGCGGAGCGGTACCCCGCCGAGACGATCGTGCACGGCGACTTCGCACCGTACAACTGCGTCTACGACGGCATCGCCGCGGTCGGGCTCATCGACTTCGACACCGCGCACCCCGGGCCACGGGTCTGGGACGTGGCCAGTGCCGTGTACCGGTTCGCGCCGTTCACCACCGGCGTCGTCGAGGGGTCGACCGCGCCGTCGCTCGACGAACGGCTCGACCGCGCCGCCGAGTTCTGCCGCGCCTACGAGCTGGACGCCCGGTCGCGCGAGGTCCTCGCCGAGACGATCCTCGGCTCCCTCGTCGCGTTGGTCACGACCATGGAGACCGAGGCCGCGGCCGGGAACCCGAAGTTCGTCAGCGACCTGCAGCACGGGCACGCCGACCTCTACCGGGCCGACGTGGCGTACATCGAGCAGCACGCCGACGAGATCACCGCAGCCGTCGCCTGACCGCGACGGCGATGCTGGTGCCATGACGACCACGCCGGCCCAGCTGCGCGCGATGCGCCTCGCCGCCCAGGGGATCGCCGTGCCCGGGCTCGGGCCGACCGCGGTGGTGGAACGCATGCTGGCCGTCCAGGGGCAGGACCTCGGGCAGGTCACCTGGGCCATCGGCGTCCGCGCTCCCGGGTCCACGCGCGACGACGTCCGCGCCGCGTTCGACCGCGGCGAGGTCGTCCGTTCGTGGCCGATGCGCGGCACCCTGCACGCGATGCGCCCCGACGACCTCCGACTGCTGCTCTCCCTCACCGCCGATCGGACGATCCGCTCCATCGCCCGGCGTGCGACCGAGCTCGGCATCGACGACGACGTCCTCCGCACCGCCCGGGACGCCACGGCCGACGCACTGTCCAGCGGTCGGTCGCTCGTGCGCGACGACCTGTTCGACGTCTACCGAGGCGCCGGCATCGACCCGACGCGAGGGCTGGGGTACCACGTGCTGCTCCGCCTCGCGCTCGAGGGGATGGTCGCCTGGGGTCCCACCGCCCGCGTCGGCCAGGGGCTCGTGCTCCTCGACGAGTGGGCGCCGGCGCCGGCCGACCTGCCCGACCGCGACGAGGCCCTGCGGCGGGTGCTGATCGGTCACCTGCGCGGGAGGGGCCCGGTGACCGAGGCCGACACCGCCTCGTGGACGAAGCTGCCGCTCGGCGACGTCCGGCGTGCCCGAGCGGTGGCCGGCGGCGCCGTGGAGGACCTCGGCGACGGACTCCTCGCCCTCGCCGACCGACCCGACCCCGGAGGAGTGCCGACCGGGCACCTCCTGCCCGGGTTCGACGAGTACCTCCTCGGGTACGCCGACCGCTCCGTCCAGCTCGACCCCGTGCACGCCGACCGGGTCGTCCCCGGCGCCAACGGCATGTTCCTGCCGATGGCCGTCGTGCGGGGTCGGGTCGTCGGGACCTGGAGCCGCACCGAGCGCACCCGCGACGTCCGGGTCGCCGTCACGCCCTTCGAGCCGCTCGACGCCGGTGCGGTCCGCGCCCTCGAGGCCGCCGCCGACCGGTACGGATCGTTCCTCGCGGCCCCCGTCTCCTTCGCCGTCGCCTGACCATCCCGGTCCCGCACGCCGTCCGCGACACCGCACCGGTCGATCGACAGGTGTCTCGTCGCAGACCCGGTGCCGGCGTACCGGACCCGACCCGTTCCTCCAGGCAGCACCCAGCAGCCACGCGGCGGACTCCGACGCTCCCTCGGGTAATGTCGCAGGGCCATGACCGACAGCCCGGCCGACGCCACCCCGTACGAAGTCCTCGGCGTCCGAGCGACCGCCGACGACGACGAACTCCGCCGCGCCTACCGCCGCGCCGCCCGCGAGTCCCACCCCGACCTCGGCGGCGACGCCCGCCGCTTCCGCCAGGTCCAGATCGCCTGGGAACGCATCGGCACCCCCGCCGCACGCCGCGCCTACGACGCGGGATCCCAGCGCGGCAGCCAGCAGAGCGCATCCGGCCCGTCCGGTTCCTCTGCCTGGAGGCACGACACCGGCCGCGACGCCTACGCACCCCCGGCAGCGCGTCGCGATGCACGTCCGCGCGCCCGGTCCCACGGACACCCCGGCGGGCGATCGCGCGAGGTCTTCCTGCAGGCCGAGCGCGAGTGGGTCGGCCTCGGGGACCCCATCGAGGACCCCTACGACCCCACGCTCATCCGCTCCGCTCCCCGGCACATCCGACGGCTGCTGGCCGAGGCGCTCGCCGAGGAAGCGACCGCGTCGATCGTCGCCGAGATGGGCATCGGCGTGACGGTCTGGCACGACCTCGACGCGGGGGCCGAGGGCAAGCTCGACCACGCGGTCCTCACCCCGAGCGGCCTGTGGGCCGTCGAGTCGATCGACTGGGGTGCCCCGGTCCGCGTCGAGCACGGCGAGATCACGGGGGAGACCCTGGCACCGGGGGAGCGCCCCGTGAAGGAGCTCGTCCGGGCCGCCCGCGCCGTGCAGAAGCAGACCCGGGTGCGGTTCACCGGCCGGCTGCTCGTGGTGCCGGACTCCGCGGTGGACGAGGACGTGCAGGTCGTCGGCTCGCCCCGGAAGCCCACGGCGCTCGTCGTCCGCCGCAGTGCGCTCGGGCAGGTGCTGGGCGGCGTGTGGTCGCCCGAGGGGAGCGTCGACGTGTTCGAGGTCCGCGACCGCCTGCAGCAGACCGTCCGCTTCGTCTGATGGCGTTGGCGGGACGGCGGGGTCAGTAGCCGCGGAGCTTCTCGAGGTCGCGGCGCTCCCGCTTGCTCGGACGTCCGGCGCCGCGGTCGCGCATCGGGACGAAGCCGGCCTCCTCCTTGGGGAGCCGCGGCGGGGTCTTGTCCTCGAAGTGCTTCGCGGCCTCGGGTGCGCTCGTCCGCTTGAGGATGATCCCCGTGACGACGACGATCCGGTCGAACCCGTTCTGCCGGACCCGGACCTCGTCCCCGGGGCCGATCGGCTGCGCGGGCTTCGCACGCTCCCCGTTCACCCGGACGTGGCCGGCCTTGCACGCGGCGGTCGCGGCGGAGCGGGTCTTCGTGATCCGCACCGCCCAGATCCAGCTGTCCACGCGTGCCTTGGCCATCCCCACACTCTAGGCGCGCCCTACGCTGGGGGCGTGGAGGGCACCGGTCAGGACGCGATCGCCCGGGCTCTGGCGCTCGGGGTCCTCCGGGACGCTGCGGTCGGGGACCGCGTGGTCGTGCGGGCGCACCACGGCGGGGGAGCGCAGGACGCGCTCGGGGTCATCGTCGCCCGGACCGCGTCGTCCGTGACGATCGACACCCGCCGGGGCCCGGTCGAGGTGGCGCTCGCCGACGTCGTCGCCGCGAAGCCGGTCCCGCCGCCGCCCGCGCCGCGCCCGCGCCGCCCCTGAGTCCGCCGGTCCGACCTCGCGCGCACCGGAAGCGCGCGCGCCCGGCGAGCCGCCACCGCCCCCGCACCGGCCCCGACGTAGCCTCGTGCCATGGCCGTCCCCGTCCCACTCGGCACCGAGGACCGCACCGCCCGCCTGACCCTCCGCCGCCCCGACGCGTGGCGCCGCGAGGACTCGGCACAGGCGGATCTGCGCGTCACCGGCGACGACGTCGTGCTCACCGTCCGATCCCGTCCGAGCGACCGGACGGTCGCGGAGGAGCACACGAGTCTGCTCGAACGCCTCCCCGGTTCGGTCGAGGGGCTCCGACTCATCGGCTCCGACCCGTGGACGACCGCGGGAGCGCCGGCGCGCCTCGTCGAGTACGTCCGGCCCGACGAGGGCGGCGACGTCGCGGGAGCGCACTTGCTCTTCGTCACCGGGCGGCACCGCGTCGACCTCACCATCGAGCGGCCCCTCGCCCGGATGCTCGCCACCGACGACCTCGTGTTCGCCGTGCTCGACAGCGTCCGCGCCACCGAACCCGCACCGTCGCGGGTGCAGCGCGACCTCGAGGCACTGCCCGAGCCCGCACCGGCCGCCGACCTCGAGGGCACCCACCTCGGCTCCGAGGCCCTCGCCACCCTGCGCTCGCTCGCCGGCCGTCGCTGGAACCCCACGCTCCTCCGCACGCCCGCCGGACGCGAGCTCATCGAGTCCGGCCTGGTCGGCCGGCTCGGCACCCTGCCCGAGTCGACGCAGGCGCTCCTCGCACCGTGGGAGGGCGATGACCAGCCCGTCACCCTGGAACAGCGGCTGCCCGACGGGCGCACCACGCGCCTCCAGGCCTGGTCGGAGACCGTCGTGGACGGGACGGACGAGACGGGCGCGGTGATCGCGCAGCTGCCGGTCGAGCGCGTGGTCGCGCTCGTGGCCGGGAGGCTCGGCATCGGTCCGGCATGGACCTTCCCGTTCCGCACGGGGTCGCTCCGGGCGGACCTGCTCGGTCGTCGGACCTCCGGGGCGGACGCCGCCCCGGACCTGCCGACGGCGATCGCCGAGGCGGACCCGCGGCTCGCGCGCTTCTGGGCGGCTCCGTGGACGGTGTCGTCGCTGCGTCGTCCGGGGAAGCCGAACCCGATCGTCGTCGTGCACGCGGCGGGGCAGGGCTTTGCACGCGTCGGACGCACGGAAGCCGGGGAGACCGTCTTCACGACGGACTCCCCGGCGAACGTGTACCGGTCGGTGGTGCGGGCGCTGCTCGGCTGAGCCGTTCTCTGCTAGGCCGCGGGGCCGGCGGTCAGGGTGACCGTGACGGTCTTCGCGGCACCGGTGCTGTCGGTGTACCCGACCGTCACCTCGTCCCCGACCGAGTGCGACTGGATCGCCGAGGTCAGCGCGTCCGAGCTCGCCACGGCGGTGCCGTCGATGCTCGTGATCGTGTCGCCGGCGGCGAGACCGGCCGACGCGGCGCCGGAGCCCTCGACCGTGCCGGCGACCGCGACGCCGCCCGTCGATGCCGTCCCGCTGACCTCGACCCCGAGGAACGCCGGCAGTCCGATGGTGATCGTCGACGACGACTCGCCCGCGAGGATCTTGTCCGCGATCGACTTCGCCGTGGTGATCGGGATCGCGTACCCGGTGACGTCCGCCGTGCCCGAGGACGCCGCGGTGGCCATGCCGACGACCTCGCCCTCGCTGTCGAGCACCGGACCGCCCGAGTCGCCCGAGACGATGTCCGCCGCGACCTCGATGAGTCCCTGCAGCGACTCGGTGCCCGTGCCCGACTCGCTCTGCACCTGGATGTCCTGGTCGGTCGCGGTCACGGTGCCCTCGGCGGCGACGAGGTTGCCGGTGCCCTCGGCGTTGCCGACGTCGGTCACGGTGTCGCCGGTGCTCGGCTCGCCGTCGTCGTCGAGCGTCACCGTGGACAGGCCCGACGCGCCCTCGAGCTTGAGGACCGCGACGTCGTGGGTGGCATCCGTCCCGACGACGTCCGCCTTGTACTCCTTGCCGGTCGTCTCGTCGGTGACCGTGATGCTCGTCGCGCCCTGGATGACGTGGTTGTTCGTGAGGATCGTGCCGTTCGAGGTGAGGATCATGCCCGTGCCGGCCGCCTGCGACGACTCGTCGTAGTTGAGGACCGTGTTGATCGTCACGACGCCCTTCTTCTGGGCGCTCGTCGCCGCGGTCGCCGCGGACTCGGTGCTCGTGCCGCTGCTGCCGTCGCTCGACCCGCTGCCGGTGCCGTCGCCCGGCACCGTGAAGCCGTTCGTGCCGCTGCCGTCGGACCCGGTGCCGGAACCCGTGCCGGTGTCCGGCAGCGTCGTGCCCTGCGACTGGCTCGAGGTGGTGGTCGTGTGCTGCGAGGACAGTCCGAGCGCGGTCCCGCCCGCCGCACCGACGATCGCCAGGGCCGCGATGCCGGAGCCGATCATCAAGCCCAGTCGCCGGGGCCGCTTCGTGCCGTGGTTCGCTGCGGCGGCGCCGTGCACCCAGCCGTGCTGGAACCCGGGGAGCGACGGGCTGCCGATCAGGAACGGGCCGCGGCCGTCCGGGGTGTAGCCGTAGGGGCCGGAGCCGTCGGGCCCGTAGAGGAACGGGCCGCTGCCGTCGAACGCGTAGGCCGAGCGGAGGGTCGACAGGTCGGCATGCGGTGCCTCCCACGTCGCCCCGGCCTGCGGCTGCGCGGCGTCGGTGCGGGCGGTGCCGTTCTCGTCGGCGGCGGGGTTCGGGGTCTCGTTCATCAGTGCTCTCCGGTCGTCCCTCGGCTGCCCGGTCGGGCGTCGATGGGTACGAGTACAGGCCCGGTTCCCATGACGAACCTATGAACGGACCCTGCGGCTGCTCACGGCTTGCTCGGGGGTCGCCGTACGACGTCGTCCGTTAGGGTTGCCTTACTTCCCATGCGTTCGCCGTCGCCCACCCCTCCTGCGCCCAGCTCCGTGTCCCGCCTCGTCGGCGCCACCGTGCTGGCGGTGGTCGTCCTCGTCGTGGCGGTGGCGCTCTCGGTGGCCTTCGGCTCCCGTCCGATCCCGCTCGGCACCGTGCTCGACACCGTCCTGCACCCCGGACGGAACGACGAGATCGGCCTGATCGTGCTCGGCAACCGCGTGCCCCGCACCGTCGTCGGACTCCTCGCCGGGTCCGCGCTCGGGGTCGCCGGCGCCGTCATGCAGGGCGTCACCCGGAACCCGCTCGCCGATCCGAGCGTCCTCGGCATCAACTCGGGGGCCGCGCTCGCGGTCGTCGCCGGGATCGCGCTGTTCGGCGTCAGCGGCACCGCCGCGTACCTGCCGTTCGCCTTCCTCGGGGCCGCCCTCGCCGCGCTCCTCGTGTACGGCATCGCCGCCGTGGCCCGTCGGGGGTTGTCGCCCGTCGGACTCGCCCTGTCCGGGGCCGTCGTCGCCGCTGCACTGTCCTCGATCACCACGGCGGTGCTCGTGACGAGCCAGAGCCTCCTCGACCAGCTGCGCTTCTGGCAGGTCGGAGCGCTGGCCGGCAAGGACCTCGGCACCGCCGGGGTGATCACGGTCCCGGTGCTCGTCGGGCTCGCCATCGCCTTCGCCCTCGGCCGGTCGCTCAACACGCTCGCGCTCGGTGACGAGCTCGCCGCGTCGCTCGGGCAGCGTGTCGTGCTCGTGCGCGCCGTCGGGGGAGTCGTCACCGTGCTCCTCGCCGGGTCGGCCGTCGCGGCGGCCGGGCCGATCGCGTTCATCGGGCTCGCCGTGCCGCACGCCGTCCGTCGGTTGAGCGGGCCGGACCACCGGTGGACGATCCTGCTGTCGGCCATCGTCGCGCCGGCGCTGTTGCTCGTCGCCGACGTGATCGGCCGCGTCGTGGCGTACCCGGGGGAGCTGCAGGTCGGGATCGTCACGGCACTCATCGGCGCGCCGGTGTTCATCTGGCTCGTGCGGTCGCGGGCGGTGAAGGGCCTGTGACGGCCGTGCGCCGCGAGTGGCTCGTGCTCGGCGCCGTCCTCGTCCTGCTCCTCGCCCTCGTGCTCGTCGGGCTCGGCGTCGGCGAGATCCCGCTCTCACCCGTACAGGTCGCGAGCGCGCTCGTCGGGCACGGCGACACCGTCTCGGACTTCGTGATCGGGCAGCTCCGTGGCCCCCGGGTCGCCGGGGCGATCCTCGTGGGGGCGTCGCTCGGCGTGGCCGGGGGCATCGTGCAGAGCGTCGTCCGGAACCCCATCGCGAGTCCGGACGTCATCGGCATCACCTCGGGCGCGAGCGCCTCGGGCCTGACCGCCATCGTCCTGTTCGGCGCGAGCGGCGGGACCCTGTTCTCGGTGGTGCTCGTCGGTGCCGTCCTCGTCTCCCTCGTCATCGCCGGACTCGCGTGGCGCCGGGGGATCACCGGCAACCGGGTCGTCCTCGTGGGCATCGGCGTCGCGGCGATCTGCCTGAGCATCACCGGGTGGATGCTCACGAGCGGCACGGTCACCCAGGCCGGCACCGCGCTGCTCTGGCTCTCCGGCAGCCTGAACGCCGTCGACCGGAACCTCGTCGGGGTGCTCGCCGTCGTCTTCGTCGTGTTCACGGCGCTCGCCCTCCTGCAGTCCTCGCGGCTCACCGTGCTGACCCTCGGCGACGAGGTGGCCTCGGCGCTCGGGCTCCGGCCGAACCGCGCGAAGGTGCTGCTCCTGCTGACCGCCGTGTGCCTGACCGCCGCCGCCGTGGCCACCGCGGGACCGGTGTCCTTCGTCGCGCTGATGGCGGCCCCCATCGCCCGGAGGCTCGTCGGGGGCGGACGGGTCGCCATCGGGTCGACCGCCGCCGTCGGCGCCGCGATCACGCTGGCGAGCGACCTCATCGCGCAGTTCGCGATCCCGGGGAACGCGCTGCCCGTCGGTGTGGTGACCGGGGTCATCGGGGCGCCCTACCTGCTGTGGCTGCTCGCGCGCGGGCGCTGACGCATCCGTGTTCCCGGTACGTTCGCTGTACGCGTTCTGCCGAGTTGTCCCCAGCCCCGTTCGGGGCTCCCGTTCGGCCGCTCGTTTCCGATACGCTGGTGCGCCAAGAGGAGGAGGTCCACGATGCCAGAACCAGTGGTCCCGCAGCCGGACGGTCAGAAGACCCCTGAGCAGCGGCTGGTCGACACCACACTGACCTTCAGCATGGACATGGGGGCGGCGCTCACTGCCGAGTCCGGTGTGTCCGCCGAAGAACGTGAAGCGATCAACGCGCTGCCCTCCGGGTCGGCGCTGCTCGTGGTCCGTCGCGGGCCGAACGTCGGTGCTCGGTTCCTCCTCGACTCGGACGTCACCACGGCGGGGCGCCACCCCGACGCCGACATCTTCCTCGACGACGTCACCGTGTCGCGTAAGCACGCCCAGTTCCTCCGCCACGGCACGAGCTTCAGCGTGAAGGACAACGGGTCGCTCAACGGCACGTACTTCGACGGCGTCCGCATCGACGAAGCACTCCTCACCGACGGGTCCGAAGTGCAGGTCGGCAAGTTCCGCCTGACCTTCTACGCCTCCCGGGTCGACCTGGCGCGCCTGGCGACCGCGTAGTGGCCGCACGGTCCGCCGCGGCCCGGGCGGGGTCCGCGGTCCCGGACTTGCTCACGATCGGGCAGGTCCTCGCTCGCCTCAAGCCGGAGTTCCCGGACCTGTCGAGCTCGAAGCTCCGGTTCCTCGAAGAGCGCGAGCTGGTCACCCCGATCCGCACCGCGAGCGGCTACCGGAAGTTCTCGGCGGCCGACGTCGAGCGGCTCCGGGTCGTCCTCGGGCTGCAGCGCGACCACTACCTCCCGCTCAAGGTCATCAAGGACTACCTGGCCGACCTCGACGCCGGGCGTGAACCGGTCCTCCCCGGGGGCGGCGACGCGCCGAAGCCGTCCATCCTCGGGCGTGAGCGGCGCTACACCCGCGACGAGACGGTCCGGGCTGCCGGTGCCTCGCCGATGCTCCTCGCCGACGCGGTCTCGGCGTCGCTGCTGCCCGCTGCCGACACGTACGGCGACGACGGGGTCTCGGTGCTCAAGGCCCTCGTCGAACTCCAGCGCACCGGGATCGAACCGCGGCACCTCCGCACGATGCGCAGCGTGGCCGAGCGCGAGGTCGGGCTCATCGAGTCCGCGCTCATGCCGGTGTCCCGCCGCGGTGACGCCACGTCCCGGGCGAAGGCGACCGAGCTCGCGCGCGAGATCGCCGGCCACCTCGAGGTGATCCGGTCGAACCTCATCCGCACGGCGATCGGGCGTCTCGACGCATGACGCGCGTCGTGGCTCGTCCCTCCTCGACCGCTGGTGCGCGTCGGTGGGTGGGGCGTATCCTCGACACGCCGGACGCGCCGAGTCGGATGTCCCGCGCCGGAGCGGTCCGAGTCGCTACCGTGGACCTCGGAACAACTCTCAACCCGTCATTGAACGTTCAGTTGGGAGCTCGATCGTCGTGGAAGGCAGCCTGATGAGTGGGAACGACACCCCCGGCACCGAGTCGGAGATGACCCGGTACGACCTCGGGCTGCTCTTCACCGACGGTCTGCCCGAGCACGACGAGCAGAACGGGTACCGCGGTACCGTCGCTGCTCGTGCTGCCGGCATCTCCTACCGCCAGCTCGACTACTGGGCCCGCACCGAGCTCGTCGAGCCGACGATCCGCGGGGCCGCGGGCTCCGGGTCGCAGCGGCTGTACGGCTTCCGCGACATCCTCGTGCTCAAGCTCGTGAAGCGCCTGCTCGACACGGGCATCTCCCTCCAGCAGATCCGCACCGCCGTGAACCAGCTGCGCGAGTCCGGCGTCTCGGACCTGGCGCAGACGACGCTCATGTCGGACGGTGCCTCGGTGTACCTCTGCACCTCCGACGACGAGGTCATCGACCTGGTCTCGCGGGGTCAGGGCGTGTTCGGCATCGCGGTGGGCAAGGTCCTGCGCGAGGTCGAGTCCTCGCTGGTCGAACTCGACGCGACGCCGGCGGCCGACCCCGACGACGAGCTCGCCGCCCGCCGCGCTTCCCGCGCGTCCTAGTCCCGCGCTGGCGGGCCTGCCCGCGCCCGAGCCCGGGCCCGCGTCCGCTCGAGTCGCAAGGTCGCACGTTCTGCCGCGCGCGCCCATTCCGTGCGACACGTTGTGCGACCTCGGCACGCAAGCCATGGCGTGTCGTGCGACCTCGGCGCGCGCCGGGCGTCGTGCGACCGCGAGCGGGCCTCCGCGGGCGCCACACCGCCCCGACCACGAGGTCGCACGATCTGCCGTGCGAGCCCGTTCCCGGCGGCCGTTCGTGCGACCTCGGCGAACGCGAGCCGCATGTCGAGCGACCTCGCGGGGTGAACCCGCGCGTGGTGCCCGGCGGCGGTGTGACGGAGGCGAGGCGCGCCTCCCGGTCGATGTCGTGCGCCGTGCCGGAGGCGAGGTCGCACGTTCTGCCGTTCGGGCCAGCTCCCGGCGGCGTTTCGCGCGACCTCGGCGAACGCGAGCGGCGTGTTGCGCGACCTCGGCGAAGCCGAACGGGCCCACGCCCCACGCGCCAGCGGCGCGCGGCGCGACGCGCCCTAGGCCGCGCCGCCCTCGGCGTACGGGCCGATCTTGCCCGTGCGCATGATGCGCTCGAGCAGCTGGTCGAAGTTCTTCGCCATCTCCTGCGCCGACTCACCCGGCCACACGTGCAGGGGCTTCGCCGCACCCTGCGCCTGCTGCAGCGAGGTCCGCTCGGGCAGCTGCGGCGAGAGCACGAGCGGGCCGAACATGTCCCGGAGCTCCTTGATGCGGAACTGGTGCTCGAGCGACTGCACGCGGGCACGGTTCACGATGATGCCGAGCGGCTGCAGGCGGGGGGAGAGCCCGCGACGGATCTCCTCGATCGCGCGGAGGGCCCGGTCGGCGGCGGCCACCGAGAAGAGTCCGGGCTCGGTGACGACGGTCACGCGGTCGGACGCTGCCCAGGCGGTGCGGGTGAGGGCGTTCAGCGACGGCGCGCAGTCGATGAGGACGAGGTCGTAGTCCTGCTCGACGTTCGCGAGGGCCTCTTCGAGCTTCCAGATGTCGCGGATGGACGGGTGCGGCCCGTCGAAGTTGATGGCCGAGGGCGATCCGACCATGACGTCGATCTTGCCCTGGGAGCCCTTCGTCCACCCCGAGGGGGCGATCGCCTGACGGACGATCTTCTCCTTCGGGTTCTCGAGCACGTCCGCCACGTTGAGGTGGCCGGAGATGTTGATGTCGAGGCCGGTCGAGACGTCCGACTGCGGGTCGAGATCCACCACCAGCGTGCGCAGTCCCTTGGCGAACGCGGCCGAAGTCAGGCCGAGCGTCACCGTCGTCTTGCCGACACCACCCTTGAGGGAGCTCACGCTGAGTACATGCACGGTGAGCAACGTTACCGCCAGTAGGGTTGTCTCACCTCAACCCGGGCTGAAAGGGACCTCGTGTTCAGCAAGATCCTGGTCGCCAATCGTGGCGAGATCGCCATCCGTGCCTTCCGGGCCGCGTACGAGCTGGGGGCGAAGACCGTCGCCGTCTACCCGTACGAGGACCGCAACTCCCTGCACCGCCTCAAGGCGGACGAGGCCTACCTGATCGGGGAGCGCGGACATCCGGTCCGCGCCTACCTGGACGTCTCCGAGATCGTGCGTGTCGCACGCGAGTCGGGTGCCGACGCGATCTACCCGGGCTACGGCTTCCTGTCCGAGAACCCGGAGCTCGCCGCCGCTGCCGCCGCCGCGGGCATCACGTTCATCGGCCCGGGCGAGCACGTGCTCGAGATGGCGGGCAACAAGGTCACCGCGAAGGAGCACGCGGTCGCGGCCGGTGTCCCGGTCCTCGCGAGCACCCCGGCGAGCCGCGACATCGAGGAACTCCTCGCCGGCGCGGACGCCATCGGGTTCCCGGTGTTCGCGAAGGCCGTCGCTGGTGGCGGTGGCCGTGGCATGCGCCGGGTGGAGACGAAGCCCGAGCTGCGTGCGGCCCTCGAAGAGGCGATGCGCGAGGCCGACAGCGCCTTCGGCGACCCGACGATGTTCCTCGAGCAGGCCGTGATCCGGCCGCGGCACATCGAGGTGCAGATCCTCGCCGACGCCACCGGCACCGACGCCGGCACGATCCACCTCTTCGAGCGCGACTGCTCGGTCCAGCGCCGGAACCAGAAGGTCGTCGAGATCGCACCGGCGCCGAACCTCGACCCGGCGATCGCGCAGGCGCTGCACCGCGACGCCGTCGCCTTCGCCCGGTCGATCGGGTACGTGAACGCCGGCACGGTGGAGTTCCTGCTCGACACCGAGGGCGAGCGTGCGGGCCAGCACGTCTTCATCGAGATGAACCCGCGCATCCAGGTCGAGCACACCGTCACCGAAGAGGTCACGGACGTCGACCTCGTCCAGTCGCAGATGCGCATCGCCGCCGGGCAGACCCTCGGCGACCTCGGCCTGTCGCAGGACAGCGTCCGGGTGCACGGCGCCGCCCTGCAGACACGCATCACCACCGAGGACCCGACGCAGGGCTTCCGCCCGGACACCGGTCGCATCACGACCTACCGCAGCCCGGGTGGCGCGGGCGTCCGCCTCGACGGCGGCACGGTCGCCACCGGCGCGCAGATCAGCCCGCACTTCGACTCGATGCTCGCGAAGATGACCTGCCGCGGGCGGGACTTCCCGGCGGCGGTGGCCCGGGCGAAGCGCGCCCTCGCGGAGTTCCGCATCCGGGGCGTCTCCACGAACATCCCGTTCCTGCAGGCCGTGCTCGAGGACCCCGACTTCGACCGCGGCGACATCTCGACGAAGTTCATCGAGGAGCGCCCGCAGCTGTTCGGCGGCCACGTCTCGAAGGACCGCGGCACGAAGGTGCTGAACTGGCTCGCCGACGTCACGGTGAACAAGCCGAACGGCGAGCGTCGCCCGCAGACCGTCGAGCCGAGCGAGAAGCTGCCGACGATCGACCTCGGCGCCCCGGTCCCCGAGGGGCAGCGCGACCGCCTCCGACTGCTGGGTCCGGCCGAGTGGGCGAAGGCGCTCCGCGGCCAGACCGAGCTCGCCGTCACCGAGACGACGATGCGCGACGCCCACCAGTCGCTCCTCGCGACCCGTGTGCGCACGAAGGACCTCGTCGCGGTCGCCCCGTACGTCGCCCGACTCACGCCGCAGCTGCTCAGCGTCGAGGCCTGGGGCGGTGCCACCTACGACGTGGCGCTCCGCTTCCTCGGCGAGGACCCGTGGGAGCGGCTCGCCTCGCTGCGCGAGGCGATGCCGAACATCCCGATCCAGATGCTGCTCCGCGGACGCAACACCGTCGGCTACACGCCGTACCCGACCGAGGTGACGGACGCGTTCGTGGCCGAGGCGGCCGCGACGGGTGTCGACGTGTTCCGCGTGTTCGACGCGCTCAACGACGTCAGCCAGTTGCGTCCGGCCCTGGAGGCGGTGCTCGCCACCGACACGGCCGTCGCCGAAGCGGCGCTCTGCTACACCGCCGACCTCCTCGACCCGTCCGAGGACCTCTACACGCTCGACTACTACCTCCGCCTCGCGGAGCAGATGGTCGAGGCCGGTGCGCACGTCATCGGCATCAAGGACATGGCCGGCCTGCTCCGCGCCGGTGCGGCCGAGCAGCTCGTCACCGCCCTGCGGGAGCGCTTCGACCAGCCGGTGCACGTGCACACGCACGACACCGCGGGCGGACAGCTCGCGACGCTCCTCGCCGCGGCCCGCGCCGGCGCCGACGCGGTGGACGTCGCCGCCGCGCCGATGGCCGGCACGACCAGCCAGCCGAGCATGTCCGCGCTCGTCGCCGCCCTGGCGCACACCGAGCGCGACACGGGGCTCTCCCTCGACGCCGTCGGCGACCTCGAGCCGTACTGGGAAGCGGTGCGGCGTGCGTACGCGCCGTTCGAGTCGGGCCTGCCGGGTCCGACGGGCCGCGTGTACAAGCACGAGATCCCCGGCGGTCAGCTGTCGAACCTCCGCCAGCAGGCCATCGCGCTCGGGCTCGGCGACCGCTTCGAGCAGGTCGAGGACTGGTACGCCGAGGCGAACCGGATCCTCGGCCGCCCCACGAAGGTCACGCCGTCGTCGAAGGTCGTCGGGGACCTCGCGCTGCAGCTGGCCGCGGTGGACGCCGACCCGGTCGACTTCGAGCAGAACCCGCAGAAGTACGACATCCCGGACTCCGTCGTCGGTTTCATGGCCGGCGAACTCGGCGACCTCCCCGGTGGCTGGCCCGAGCCCTTCCGGTCGAAGGTGCTCGCGGGGCGCGACGTCCGGCTCGAGATCACGCCGGTGCCGGACGCCGAGCGCGCACACCTGGACACCCCCGGTCCCGAACGGCGACAGGCCCTCAACCGCCTGCTCTTCCCGCAGCCGACGCAGCAGTTCGAGCGCGTCCGCGAGCAGTACGGCGACCTGTCCGTCGTGCCGACCGTCGACTACCTGTACGGCCTGCGCCCCGAGCAGGAGCACGTCGTGCCGCTCGGCAAGGGCGTCGACCTGTTCGTCGGGCTCGAGGCGATCGGCGAGGCCGACGCGCGCGGCGTCCGCACGGTCATGGCGACGATGAACGGGCAGCTCCGCCCGGTGTACGTCCGCGACCGCTCGATCGAGGTCGAGACCAAGGCCGCCGAGCAGGCGGACAAGACCGACCCGAAGCACGTCGCGGCACCGTTCTCCGGTGTCGTGACGCTCAAGGTCGCCGTCGGTGACGTCGTCGAGGCCGGACAGGCCGTGGCGAGCATCGAGGCGATGAAGATGGAAGCGGCCATCACGGCACCCGTCGCGGGGACCGTCGGCCGACTCGCGATCCCGGTGACCCAGCAGGTGGACGCCGGCGACCTCCTGGTGGTGCTGCAGTAAATTGACCGTCCGTCCCATCCGCCTGTTCGGCGACCCCGTCCTCCGGTCCCCGGCCGACCCGATCCGTCCAGACGCGCTCGGCAGCGCGGGCATCCGCGACCTCGTGCAGGACCTGGTCGACACGGTCAAGGAGCCCGGCCGCGCTGGCGTCGCCGCTCCCCAGATCGGTGTCGGTCTGCGCGCCTTCTCGTACAACGTCGACGGTCAGGTCGGCTACGTGCTCAACCCCGAGATCGTCGAGGTGTCGGGGGAGCCGGAGCTCATGGACGAGGGCTGTCTCTCCGTCCCCGGCCTGTCGTACCCCACGCGCCGGTACCCGTACGCGAAGGTCCGCGGCGTCGACGTCGACGGGGCCGAGGTCGTGCTCGAGGGCACCGGGCTCATGGCCGAGGCGCTCCAGCACGAGGTGGACCACCTCGACGGCACCGTCTACGTCATGACGCTCGACCCGGAGATCCGCCGCCAGGCGCTCCGCGACATCCGCGCGCAGGACTGGTTCCACTAGTCCTCCGAAGTGCCCACCCTCGGTCGGGCGGCACCCTGACTCGGGGGTGATGTGCGTGCGCACCCCTGGGTACGGTGACCGCGTCGACCAGGGGAGCACCATGACACAGGGACCAGCCCGCCGCGCCGTCGTCGCCGTCCTCGGCGTCCTCGCCGTCGCCGCGGCCACCGCCGTCGGCCCGGCCACCACCGCGCCGGCCGAGGCGGCCACCGCGAGCGTGCCGACCTACACCGAGTCGCCCGACTACGCCACCGAGACCTTCGGCGACCCCTGGGACTACAGCAACACCGCCGACCAGAACACCGACCGCGTCGGCTACGGCCGCTACTCGATCAGCAAGGGCCACCTGATCGGCACCCTCGAGCGCTCCACCTACTTCTCCCCGGTCGAGACCATGCCCGGCACGCTGCCCTACGGCCGCGACGGCGCCCTCCACCCGATCGACACGAAGCGCTACACGCACCTCTCCGTCTCGATGGACCAGCCGTACGCCGGCCGGCAGATCGCGATCAGCTGGTTCACCTGCGCGGCACGATCGCTCAGCTGCATGGGCGGCGTGACGGCGAAGGTCGAGAAGGGGAACCACGTCGTCGACGTCGACCTCACCGGCAAGTCCGTCATGGGCGGGCACGTCCCCTGGACCGGTTCGAAGCCGACGCTGCTCCGCGTGCAGCCGATCGTCGTCCACACCGGCGAGAGCCCGAGCGGGAAGGTCAGCATCGACTGGACCCGGCTCCACGGCGGCTCCGCTCCGCAGGACGCCCTGCCGGCGGGCGACTACGGCACCTTCCGGGTCGTCGCCCGACCGATCGCGGTCGTGGACAGCCCGAACCCCGACCAGGGCAAGGACCTCGCGGCCGTCCAGCGCGGGCGCTCCTGGGTCCTGACGAACGGCGTCGCCGGGCGCGGCGTCACGCTGAAGAACGCCCGGTTCCGCAGCTGGAGCTCCGTCGGCCTCACCGCGCAGAACGCCGGCCCGATCGTGCGCGACCCCGAGGTCGTCTTCCCGGTGTCGGCCTTCGACGGCAAGCAGTACCACTGGCTGTCCTGGTCGATGTCGTACGACGGCGCCTACGACCTCCGCAACGCCCCCGGCGGCGGGAAGATGGCGCGCCTGGTGTGGTCGGTGCGCGGCGCGAAGGGCCTGCAGGTCAGCAACGACGTCCTGACCTTCTCCGGCGCCAACGCCACCCCGGTCGGCCCGAACGAGTCGGGCGAGAACCGCATCGACCTGGCGGCGACGAACCCCCTCGACGAGACGATGCCGAAGGGCAGTCCCGGGTGGAAGCAGGTCGTCACGAGCCTCCGCTGGGACCCGAACGAGGACCGCGGCGCCGCCGTCTGGCACCTCAAGTCGTTCCACCTCCGCGCGGACCCGGCAGCCAACGGGTGGACGCGCATCGGCTTCCACGACGCCGCCTGGACCGCCGGGACGACCGCGAAGGTCACCGTGACCCGCGACGGCACGACGACGAAGCGCGTGCTGGTGGACGGCGTGGCCGTGACGAAGGGTGCGAACAGCGTGCCGTTCGTCCTCGGCACACTGCCGGCGGGCAGCTACCACGCGACCGTCACGCTCCGGCACCCGGACGGCTCGACCGCGACGAGCACCTCCGCGGCGCCCGTCCGGATGTCGGCGGCCCCGGTGGGCGCCCACGACCCGCGCGGGCACGACCAGGCACCGGCGGCCACCGCGACGGGGGTCACGGTCGCGGGCTGGGCCTACGACCCGGACACGACCCGGCCGCTGGCGATCCGCGTCGCCGAGGCCGGGCGGGTCCTCGCGACCGGCACGACCGGCCTCACCCGGAACGACGTCCGGAAGGTGCACCCGGACGCGCCGATCGGCTCCGGCTACCGCTTCGCGGTCCCGCTGGCGAGCGGGTCGCACACCCTCTGCACGACCGCCGTCGGCACCGGCTCGGGCATGCCCGAGACCGACCTCGGATGCCGGACCGTCCGCGTTCCGTGAACGCCGTGGTGACACCCCAACGTGGGATTGTCGCTTTGTCCTGACGAAGAGGTACCGTATCGCCGTCGGCTTCCCACCGACACCGTTTCCCACACCCCCAGGACATCCCCATGACCGCACAGAACGACGAGCTCAGCTCGCACCGCACCCGCACCAACCGTCGCCCCACCGAGGTCCAGGTCACGACCTCCTCGACGGCCGTCCTCGACGCCCCGGAGACGCAGCAACCGCAGGAGCGCTGAGCGCGCGGGCGGACGCGACCACGGGTCGCGCCCCGCGCGCAGGGTGACGCACAGGAGGCGCGGTGCCGGTCCACGGGACCGGCACCGCGCCTCCTGGCACGCGTCGCGGACCTAGCCCCGGCGGCGGCGACCCTCGACGACGGGCGTCGCGGTGGTCTGCACCTTCGACCCCGAGTAGATGTGCTCGACGTCGGCGGCGAAGTCCTTCAGGACGACCGCGCGCTTGATCGTCAGCTTCGGCGTGAGGTGCCCCGATGCCTCGGTGAGGTCGGTGTCGAGCACCGTGAACGACCGGACCGACTCGGCACGTGACACGCGCTGGTTGGCGGCGTCGATCGCCTCCTGCACGGCCTGGTGGACCCGCTCGTCGTAGGCGGCCTCGTGCGCGGTGAGCGCCGGGGTGATCCCGCGCGTCTCGCACCAGCCGGCGAGCATGTCCCGGTCGAGCGTGACGAGGGCGGCGACGAAGGGCTTGCCCTCGCCGACGACGACGACCTGTCCGATGAGCGGGTGCTCGCGGATGCCGTCCTCGAGCGGTGCCGGTGCGACGTTCTTGCCGCTGGCGGTGACGATGAGCTCCTTGGCGCGGCCGGTCACGGTGAGGACGCCGTCGGTGTCGAGCCGGCCGAGGTCGCCGGTCCGGAACCAGCCGTCGACGAGGGCCTTCGCGGTGGCCTCGTCGTTCCGCCAGTAGCGGTCGAAGACGTCGACGCCGCGGATGAGGATCTCGTCGTCCTCGGCGATCCGGATCTCGACGCCCGGGAGCGCGCGGCCGACACTGCCGATCCGGAGCTCCCCGGCTCGGTTCACGGTCGCGGGAGCGGTCGTCTCGGTGAGGCCGTACCCCTCGAGGATGAGCACCCCGATCGACCGGAAGAAGTGCGACAGCCGCGGGGAGAGCGGTGCCGAGCCGCTCACGGCGTAGCGGACGCGGCCGCCCATCGCGTCGCGGAGCTTGGCGTAGACGAGCCGGTCGAAGAGCTTGAAGCGGAGGGCGAGTCCGAGCGGGACCTTCCCGCTCGCGAGGGCCTCGGAGTGCGCGACCGCGGTCTTCGCGGCGGCACGGAAGATCCGACCCTTGCCCCCGAGGTCGGCCTTCTGCTCGGCGGAGTTGTAGATCTTCTCGAACACGCGCGGGACGGCGAGCAGGAACGACGGCTTGAACGTCGACACCGCGTGCATGAGGTCCTTCGTGTCCGGCTCGTGGCCGACGAGGACGCCCGCGGAGACGGACATCACCGCGATGAACCGGGCGAAGACGTGGGCCATCGGGATGAACAGCAGCGTCGAGGCGTCGTCGGCGACGACCTCGGGCATCGCCTCCGACGCGCCCTCCACGGTGGCGGTGAAGTTGTCGTGCCGGAGCACGCAGCCCTTCGGTCGGCCCGTCGTCCCCGAGGTGTAGATGATCGTGGCGTCGTCGTGGCCGTGCACGTCGACGGTGCGCGCGTCGAGCTCGTCGTCGGTGACGTCCTCGCCGAGGCGGACGAGGTCGTCGAGCCCGCCGCCGTCGATCGTCCAGTGCTGGCCGAGGTGCGGCAGGTCCGGTGCGATCGACGCGACACGGCGGGCGTGCTCCTCCTGCTCGACGACGATCGCGACGGCCTCGGAGTCGGAGAGGATCCAGCGCACCTGGTCGGGGGAGCTGGTCTCGTAGACCGGGATCGACACGAGGCCGGCGGTCCACACGGCGAAGTCGACGAGCGTCCACTCGAGGCGGGTGCGCGACAGGATCGCCACGTGCGCGCCGGGCTCGAGGCCTGCGGCGACGAAGCCCTTCGCGATCCCGCGGACCCGACGTTCGACGTCGGCCGCGCTGATCGGGGTCCAGGTGTCGCCGCGGCGCTCGGCGAGGATCGGACGGTCCGGTGTCGCCCGCACCCGCTCGGAGAGCAGTCGGGCAGCCGAGCCGTGGTCGGGTGCGGTGATCGGTGTTGGGTGCCGCTGATCGTTCACGGTGACTCCCTTGTCGGCCGGTTCGATTCGAGTGCGCCTCATCGTCGAGGCGACACCGCCAGCATAGGGCGCGGTGTCGAGCGTTCCGTGTGGACGCAGGGAACCGGTAGGCTCGTTCCTCGTGCACGCCATCGGAATCGACATCGGGGGCACCAAGATCGCGGGAGCGGTCGTCACGGAACTGGGCGAGATCGTCGCCGAGGACCGGGTGGCCACCAACGCTGCGGACCCGGACGCCATGCTCGACGACGTGGTCGCGATGGTCTCGCGACTGCGCGCCGCGAACGAGGTCAGCGCGGTGGGCGTCGCCGCGCCGGGCTTCATCGACGCCTCGCAGTCGATCGTCTACTACACGCCGAACATCCGGTGGCGGAACGAGCCGCTGCGCCAGAAGCTGCAGCAGCGCATCGGTGACCTGCACATCACCGTGGACAACGACGCCAACGCGGCGGGCTGGGCGGAGTTCCGCTTCGGTGCCGGTCGGCTCGTGTCCGACATGACCATGCTGACGATCGGGACCGGCGTCGGCGGTGCGATCGTCACCGAGGACCGCCTCTTCCGCGGGGGCTTCGGCACCGGTGGCGAGATCGGCCACCTCCGGATCGTGCCGAACGGCCTCCCGTGCGGCTGCGGCGCCCGCGGCTGCATCGAGCAGTACGGCTCCGGTCGTGCCCTGCAGCGCATGGCGAACGACGTCGCGGACGCCGGCGGCATCGGTTCCGCCCTCGCCGACGCGCGTGCGGCCAACGGCGGCGAGCTCGACGGGCACATCGTCGGCGACCTGATCCTGGCCGACGACCCGGGGGCCCTCGCGGCCCTGCGGCGGCTCGGTCGGCACCTCGGCGAGGCCTGCGCCTCGCTGTCCGCCGTGCTCGACCCGCAGCTCTTCGTCTTCGGCGGCGGCGTCGCGAGTGCGGGGGACCGGCTGCTCGACCCGATCAAGCAGGCCTACCTCAACAACCTGCCGGCCCGGGGCTACCACCCGGAGCCGGACTTCGTGATCGCCGAGCTCGTCAACGACGCCGGTGTCGTCGGCGCGGCCGACCTCGCTCGGATCCACGCCCGCACGGCGTAGGGTCGCACCACCCCACCGTCTCGGAGTCGACGATGACCTACTGGCTGCTGAAGAACTTCCTGCTCGGGCCGCTCATCCTCACGCTCTTCCGGCCGTGGGTCGTCGGTCGTGAGCACGTCCCCGCGAAGGGACCGGTGATCTTCGCGTCCAACCACATCTCGTTCATCGACTCGGTGATCCTGCCGGCCGTGCTCGACCGCCGGCTGTCGTTCCTGGCGAAGAGCGACTACTTCACGGGTCGCGGGCTCAAGGGCTGGGCGACGAAGACGTTCTTCAACGCCATCGGCCAGCTGCCCATCGACCGCTCCGGCGGCAAGGCGTCCGAGGCGTCGCTCCGGACCGGCCTGCAGGTCCTCGCCCGGGGTGAGCAGCTCGGCATCTACCCCGAGGGCACCCGCAGCCCGGACGGCAAGCTCTACCGGGGCCGGACCGGCATCGCCCGCATGATCCTCGAGGGGCGCGTCACCGTCGTCCCGGTCGCCATGGTCGGCACGCGCGAGGTGCAGCAGATCGGGCAGCGCTTCCCGAAGTTCAAGCGCGTGGGCGTCGTCTTCGGCAAGCCCCTCGACTTCTCCCGCTTCGAGGGCTTCGAGACCGACCGCTTCATCCTCCGCAGCGTCACCGACGAGGTCATGCACGAGCTCGCCGGGCTGAGCCGCCAGGAGTACGTCGACGTCTACGCGACGAGTGTCAAGGAGCGTGCGAGCACGGCGCGCGAGCAGGTCCTCCGCGGCAAGGTCACGCGGAATGGGCGGGGCACCTCGGCACGTTAGGATTCGATGGTTCCGGCATCCGCCCGGACGGCCATCCCTTCGAGAGGTACCACCCTTGTTCGAGTCGACCGACTTCGTCGCCCTGCAGGATCCGGACGTGATCGAGGGCCTCGACTACTGGCGGACGCTCCCGATCAAGCAGCAGCCCACGTGGCCGGACGCCAGCGCGGCCGAGGCCGCCTCGGCCGAGATCGCCACGCTGCCCCCGCTCGTCTTCGCGGGCGAGGTCGACAAGCTGCGTGAACGGCTCGCGTCGGCGGCCCAGGGCAAGGCGTTCCTGCTGCAGGGCGGCGACTGCGCCGAGACGTTCGCCGGTGCCACGGCGGACTCGATACGCGACCGTGTGAAGACCATCCTCCAGATGGCCGTCGTGCTCACCTACGGTGCTTCCATGCCCGTCATCAAGATGGGCCGCATGGCCGGGCAGTTCGCCAAGCCGCGCTCGAGCGACTTCGAGACCCGCGGCGACGTCACGCTGCCCGCCTACCGCGGCGACATCGTGAACGGCTACGACTTCACGCCGGAGAGCCGCCAGGCCGACCCCCGGCGCCTCGTGCAGGGCTACCACACCGCTGCGTCGACCCTGAACCTCGTCCGCGCCTTCACGCAGGGCGGGTTCGCCGACCTGCGCCAGGTGCACTCGTGGAACAAGGGCTTCGCGTCGAACCCGGCGAACGCCCGGTACGAGCACCTCGCGAAGGAGATCGACCGCGCGATCCGCTTCATGGACGCCTGCGGTGCGGACTTCGACGAGCTGAAGCACGTCGAGTTCTACGCCTCGCACGAGGGGCTGCTCATGGACTACGAGCGCCCGATGACCCGGATCGACTCGCGGTCCGGGCTCGCCTACGACACCTCCGGACACTTCATCTGGATCGGTGAGCGCACCCGCGACCTCGACGGCGCCCATGTGGACTTCCTGTCCCGCGTGCGGAACCCGATCGGCGTCAAGCTCGGCCCGACGACCTCGGTCGACGACATGAAGGCCCTGGTCGACAAGCTCGACCCGAACCGCGAGCCGGGGCGCCTGACGTTCATCACCCGCATGGGCGCCGGCAAGATCCGCGACGAGCTGCCGAAGCTGCTCGAGGCGATCAAGGGCATGGACGCCAACCCGCTGTGGGTGACGGACCCGATGCACGGCAACGGCCTGACGACGCCGACCGGGTACAAGACTCGCCGGTTCGACGACGTCGTGGACGAGGTCCTCGGCTTCTTCGAGGCCCACCGCGAGGTCGGCACGTACCCGGGCGGCATGCACGTCGAGCTCACCGGTGACGACGTCACGGAGTGCCTGGGCGGCTCGGAGCAGATCGACGAGGCGACCCTCGCGACCCGCTACGAGTCCCTGTGCGACCCGCGGCTGAACCACATGCAGTCGCTCGAGCTGGCGTTCCTGGTCGCCGAGGAGCTCGGCGCCCACCCGCACGTGCGCGCGTAGCGCGTAGCGCGCCAGCGGTTCGCGAGAGCGACAGGGTCCTGCGGAGTCTCCGCGGGACCCTGTCGCCTCGGCGGCACGGGCTGCGTCGCGATGCGCACGTCCGTCGCTTTCGCGCCGTGGTCGCCACGACCGTGGGACGGGAGGCGCGGTGCCAGTCCGCACCGCGCCTCCCGTCCGTCACGCGCTCGTGACCCCGTCGTGCGGGCCGAGTCTCGCAGCGCCGCCGACGGCCGCGGCGTGCGAGAGCGACAGGGTCCTGCGGGGTCTCCGCGGGACCCTGTCGCCTCGGCGGCACGGGCTGCGTCGCGATGCGCACGTCCGTCGCTTCCGCGCAGTGGTAGCCGCGACCGTGGGACGGGAGGCGCGGTGCCAGCCCGCACCGTGCCTCCCGTCCGTCACGCGCTTGCGGCCGGGGCCGAGACTCG
>NZ_MJGQ01000004.1:127600-154430 GCF_001865095.1 Curtobacterium sp. MCBA15_013
CGGGGCCGAGACTCGCCGCCGCGCGGTGCGCCTACTGCTTGTAGGCGAGCGTGATCGTGTCGCCGCGGTGCACGGTCGTGCCCGCCGCCGGGTCCGTGGACTCGACGGGGAGCGAGGCCTTCCAGTCGTAGAAGCCGCACAGGATGTTCGTGCAGTCCGGCACCGAGACCTTGAGCCCGAGCGCGTCGAGCGTCGAGGTGGCGTCGTTGATCGTCTTCCCGTGCACGTCCGGCAGCGTGATGGGCGCCGGACCCTTGGACACGACGACGTCGATCGCGGAGCCCCGCACGACGGGATCGTCCTGGGCCTTCGCGGACATGATCTGCCCCTCGGGCACGTCGTCGCTGAACTGGCCGTCCTGCGAGCCGAGCGTGAGCCCCACCGTGTCGAGCGTCGCCGTGGCGTCGCTCACGGACTTGCCGACCACGTCCGGGACCGCGCCGAGGGAGACGGTGAGCGTCACCGGGCCGCGTTCGCCGTAGGTCTCGACCGTCGAGAGGTCGATCGTCTCGCCGTCGGTGCCGAGACCCGTCGCGGCGATGACGGTGTCCTTCGGGGCGTCGGCGGAGAACTGGTACTGGTCGTCCTGCAGCTGGAAGTCGTCATCGAGCGCCGCGGTGACGGTGGAGAGCGGCTGCCCGACGATGGCCGGCAGGGCGATCATCTTCGGCCCGTTCGACACGACGATCTGCACCGAGGTGCCCTTGCGGACCTCGCGCTCGGCGGCGGGCTTGGTCGTGGAGACCTGGCCCTTCGCGACGACGGCGTCGAAGCGGGTCGCGGTCGACGACGCCGTGTGGAGGCCCTGCGCCTCGAGGAGCTGTCGTGCCTGCGAGACGGACTTGCCCGTGACCTCGGGGATGCGGACGTTGCCCCACGGTCCGGGTCCGAGCGCCC
Organism: Curtobacterium sp. MCBA15_013; assembly: GCF_001865095.1. NCBI lineage: Bacteria > Bacillati > Actinomycetota > Actinomycetes > Micrococcales > Microbacteriaceae > Curtobacterium > Curtobacterium sp. MCBA15_013. The sequence goes on from NZ_MJGQ01000004.1 coordinate 128,498, forward strand.
AGCCGATCGAGCCGCCGATCGCCATGAGCACGAGGACGACGACGAGGATGATCCACCCGCGCTTGCGACGCTTGGTCGACTTGTCGGCGAGCCGCTGTCCGGCAGGGGAGAGGGCTCCTGGCTGCGACCCGGTCCGGCGGGGACCCGGAGCGTTCCGGCCACCGCGGCCGCCGGGCTGCTGGGCCGACGAACGCTGGGCCGGTTCGAGGATGGTGGTGGCGTCGCCCGAGTCCGCCGAGGTCGGCGTCGCGGACCCGGCGGGGATGATCGCGGTCGCGTTCTCGGGCCGCAGCACGGCGGTGCGGTACTGACCGGTGGCACGCTGCTGGTCGCCCGACATGTGGTCGAGCATCTCGCGGGCGTCGCGCGGCCGGTCGTCCGGGTTGCGGGCGGTGGACCAGGCGACGAGGTCGTCGAGCTCCGGCGGGACCCCGGCGACGGCGGCGCTCGGCGCGGGGACCGAGTCGTTGGCGTGCTGGTAGGCGATCTGCATCGGCTGCTCGCCCTTGTAGGGCTGCTCGCCGGTGAGCATCTCGTAGAGCATGATGCCGAGCGCGTAGATGTCGCTGCGGGAGTCGGCGGCACCGCGCGTGACGAGCTCGGGGGAGAGGTACGCGATCGTCCCGAGCAGGGCCGCCCCGGTCGCGGTGTTCGCCGTGGTCGCACGGGCGAGACCGAAGTCGCCGAGCTTGATGCGGCCGTCGTCGGCGAGCAGGACGTTCTCGGGCTTGAGGTCGCGGTGCACGATGCCGGCGCGGTGGGCCGAGGCGAGCCCGGCGAGGACGGCCCGGAGGATGTCGGTCGCCTGCTCGGGCGTCAGCGCGTGGTGTTCCTGCAGGAGGTCGCGGAGCGTGATGCCGGGGATGTACTCCATGACGATGTACGCCGTGTCGTCCTCGGCGCCCTGGTCGTACACGCCGACGAGGTTCGGGTGGGAGAGCCGGGCGGCCGACCGGGCCTCTTGGATGAAGCGCTCCCGGAAGGCCTGGTCGTCGGCCAGGTGGCCGTGCATGATCTTGATCGCGACGCGCCGCTCGAGCCGCACGTCGGTCGCCAGGTACACGGTCGCCATGCCCCCGCGCGCGATGCGGGAGCGTACGCGGTACCGGTGATCGATCATGCGACCGATCATCGGATCCGTGGCGGCGTTGGTGGTCATCGGCGGCATTCTACGAATCGGGACTGCACGGACCCGCACTGACGCTCCGGTCGTGACCGAATCTCGATCTTGCGGATGACTCGGTTCCGCCGAGCGGCCAGGCGTGCGAGCGCGCGCGACGGCCCGGCGGCCTGGCTCAGAGCGACGCCAGCAGTCTCTGCGCGGTCTTCTCCCACTGCGCGTACGCCTTCGGGTACGCCGACACCTGCACGGCCTGCGCCGCGGTCGTGACGTTCATCGACGACCACCCGGCGATGTCGAGCAGCCCGCGGGTGTGCCCGGGGTTGCCCGTGAAGAACCGCTTCGCCGCCGTCGCCGGGTCCTGCAGGGCCGCAGCGGACCCCCAGCCCTGGCTCGGACGCTGCTGGAACAGCCCGACCGAGTCGCGGTCCCCGTGGGAGAGGTTGCGCAGGCTCGACTCCTGCATCGCCGCGGCGAGGGCGATGACGATCCCGTGGTCGGACACCCCGAGGGACCGGCCGACGGCCACGATCGTCGCCGCGTTGCCCCGCTGCTCGGCGGAGAGCGACGGGCCCGACGACGGCAGGACGAGCGTCTTGCCGGCGTAGATCGTGCTCGTGTAGGTGAGGCCGTTCGCCGAGAGGAGCGCCGAGACCGTAACGCCGTGCGAGGCCGCGATCGAGGCGATGGTGTCACCCGTCCCGATCTTCACGCTGCCGGCCCGGGCCGGCGACGCACTGCCGGAGGTGGAGGCCGGAGCGGACGTGACCGCCGCCACCGGCGCTGCCGTCGCACCCGCGGTCGGCACCCGCAGCGTCTGCCCGGGGTAGATCACCGAGCGCTGGGAGAGCCTGTTCGCGCTGAGGAGCGCCGTGGTCGACACACCGACGCGCGAGGCGATGCCGGACACCGTGTCGCCCTGCTTGACGTGGTAGCTGCCCGTGGCCGAGGTCGTCGACGACGCCGTGCTGACCGCCGGCGTCGAGGAGAGGTGCAGCGTCTGCCCGGGGTGGATGATCGTGTTCCAGCCGAGGCCGTTGCGCACGAGGACCTCCTGCGCGGACAGGCCGTAGCGGGCGGCGATGCCCGACACGGTGTCGCCCTGGCGCACGGTGTAGTTCGTGGGCACAGCCGTGGTGGGCGCCTTCGTCGAGACGGCGGCGACCGTGGTCACGGTGGTCTGCGACGGACGGGCGACCGCGGTCTCGAAGACCGGTCGATCGGTCACCGTGCGGTCCTCGTCGACGTGCCGCTTGTTGCGGTTGTCGTCGTCGTGGCGCGGTTCGGCGTGGGCGACCGGGCCGGTGAGTCCGGCGGTCACCGCGATCGTCCCCGCGAGGACGATGGGCATGGTCGCGAACCGGGCGGATCGTGCGCGCCGGGCGTCTTCGTCTGCAGCGTTGTCCACGGTGTCTCCTGTTCGAGCGGTGAGCCGTTGCACGTGCGTGCGCACTCACAGGTGTTCCCACGCTGGCATGGCGTGATTCCCAAGTCAACCAGAGAGTCGGATGTTGCGTGTGTGACGAATGTGACGAACGAGTCGGTGTGGTGTCCCGTCGCACTCTGGCAACATGGGGCCTGTGAGTGCTGCACCCATCGACGACACGACCCTTTCCGAGCGATGGCTGACCGTCCCCGACCTGGTGGACCTGCTCGGGGTGAGCCCCGGACGCGTCCACCGGCTCTTCGAGCAGAAGACGCTGCTGGCCGCGCGCATCGACGGTGTCCTGCGTGTGCCGAGCGAGTTCCTCGACGACACCGAGCCCCTGCCGGAACTGCGCGGGACGCTCATCGTCCTGTCCGACAACGGCTTCACCGACGACGAGGCCGTCCGCTGGATGCTCTCCGTCGACGACGCGATGGGCACCTCGCCGATCGCCGCGCTGCGCGCCGGCCGCAAGGCCGAGGTGCGTCGCGTCGCCCAGTCGCTGCTCTAGCGGTTCCCACGTCGGGTCCAGGAGGCGCGGTGCCGGCCGGCACTGTGCCTCCTGGCATGCAGGTGGGGGCGTCTACGCGGAGCGGCGGCTGACCGTGTCGGCCAGCGCGACGAGCTGCTCGCGCGCCGACGGGGTCAGCGGTGCCGCCTCGATCGCTGCCTTCGCGCGCTGCACGTGCCGTTCGATCGACCGCTCGACGGCGGCGACCGCACCGGACTCGGTGAGCGTCGCGCGGAGCATCTGCACCTGGGCCTCGTCGAGGTCCGGGTCGCCCAGGAGCTCGTCGAGCAACTGCCGGGGGCCAGTCGGCAACGCCTTGCGGGCCGAGGCGATGAGGACGGTGCGCTTGCCCTCGCGCAGGTCGTCGCCGGCGGGCTTGCCGGTGACCTCGGGGTCGCCGAAGACGCCGAGCATGTCGTCGCGGAGCTGGTAGGCCACGCCGAGGGGGAGGCCGAACGCCCGGAGCCCCTCGAGCTGCGCGTCCGATGCCCCGGCCACGAGGGCACCGATCACGAGCGGGGCCTCGATCGAGTACTTCGCGGACTTGAAGACGATGACGCGCTGGGCACGGACGAGGTGCTCGTCCTCGTCGATGGTCGGCCAGGCGGTCTCCTCGTGCACGTCGAGGTACTGCCCCGCCGTGACGTCGAGGCGCATGGTGTGGAACTCCTGGCGGACGATGCGGCCCCGCGCGGGGTCGAGCAGGGCGAGCCCCTCGTCGAAGACCGAGTCGCTCAGGGAGAGCAGGAGGTCGCCGAGCAGCAGGGCCGAGTTCGTGCCGTAGAGCGCCCGGTCGCCGACCCAGCCCGACTCCTCGTGGAGGGACTCGAACCGGCGGTGCGCTGCCGGACGCCCGCGGCGGGTGTCCGAGCGGTCCATGATGTCGTCGTGGACGAGCGCCGCGGCGTGGAAGATCTCGAGCGCGGCCGCGACCGTGACGATCGCCTCGGCCGTGGTCTGCCGGGACCCCTCGCCGAGCGGGTCGAACGAGCCCGACCGCCCCGCGACGGACTGCCAGCCCCAGTAGCAGAACAGGGCCCGGAACCGCTTGCCCCCGGAGAGCAGATCCCGCGCGTACTGGTCGAACGGAGCCAGGTCCGGACTGATCGCAGCGAGCCGTTCACGTTGGTCGTCCAGCGCCCGATCGATCCGCGCCGACACGAGGTCCACTAATCGCGTACTCTCAGCCACACTCCCTACCCTAGTGGAGCGGTCGAGTCGTAGACTCGGTCCACCTCAACCACGCGTCGATCCCAGGAACAGAGGGAACAAAGATGCCACTCTCGGAGCAAGAGCAGCGCCTCCTCGAAGAGATGGAGCGCAGCCTCTACCAGAATGACTCCGACTTCCTCGCGCGTGTCACGCGTCGCCAGGGTCGTCCGACGTACACGTCGATCACGCTCGGGGTGCTCGGAGCACTCGCCGGCGTCGCCATCGTCATCATCGGGTTGGTCATGCGCCAGCCGCTCATCGGGATCCTCGGCTTCGTCGTGATGCTGGCCGGAGTCCTCTTCGCGCTGCGTCCCGGTATGCGAGCCCCCAAGGCGAAGGCGCCTCGGGCCGGCAAGCCGTCGACGGGCGGAGCCTCGCGGCCGAGTCAGGGCGGCGGCGGGTCCTTCATGGACCGGATGAACGACCGCTGGGACAAGCGGAACGACAACCAGGGCTAGCGGCCCTCCACACTCCTCCACGGGGTCGGTCCTTCGGGGCCGGCCCCGTTTCGTGCGTCCGTGGGTGGGTGGGGTGCGCCGGGTCGGCGGGCGCTGCGCCGACTGTGCGGAACACGCTGCGACCCGTTCGGCGACCGGGCGAAATCGGTCCCGCTCGAGCCCGCGCGGCGGCCGACTGTGCCCGCTCGGCGGGCCGCGCGCGGCGGGTCGCGACTCTTCGGGGGAGGCGGTGCGCGCCATCGGACGGGAGGCGCGGGTCGGCGCCGCACCGCGCCTCCCGTCTCGCAGGTGCCCCCTGAACGGGCGCAACACGCCGCCGGTCCGTCGCCGAGCGGGCGCGAAACGGCCCGCTCGGCGCCGCCGAGCAACCGATTCCGCCCGCTCGACGAGCGGCACGAGCGGCGCGGGCCGCGCGGGCCGCGCGAGCCGCCGCCGCGCCGCGGGAGCGCGCCCCGGAGCTGTGGAAGTCCTCCACTTCCCTCCACGCGCTCCACATCCCTCCACCAGGTCCTCGATCCCCGTGGATTCGGTCCTCTCCGCGCTCGAGCGCGCCGGAACTGAGCCTCCATCGACCCCAAAACAGGGCACGACGGCGATTTCGGGAATGATTTCCGCACCCTGGGGAGGGGAGTGGAGTAAAGTGGGGGACACAACGGTCCGGTGGAGCGGAGGGGAGGCCCGACGTGCTGCTCGGTACCCATGCCCCGAAGCTCGACGAGAAGGGTCGCGTGATCCTCCCCGCCAAGTTCCGGGACGAACTGTCCGGGGGCCTCGTGATGACCCGCGGGCAGGAGCGCTGCGTCGTCGTCTTCAGCGCGGACACGTTCGAGCAACTGCACGAGCGCATCCGCACCGCACCGATGACCTCGAAGCGCACCCGGGACTACATGCGCCTGTTCCTCTCCGGAGCGAGCGCGGAACAGCCCGACAAGCAGAACCGCGTCACCATCCCGCAGAACCTCCGCGAGTACGCGGGGCTCGAGCGGGACCTGACGGTCATCGGCTCCGGTGACCGTGCCGAGATCTGGTCGACCCCCGCGTGGGAGGCCTACTACGCAGAAGTCGAAGAGGGCTTCGCCGACAACGACGAGGAGGTGATCCCGGGGATCTTCTGATCCGTGGATCGGGACTCCCAGCCGTGCATCCCTGACACCCCTTCCCCGGTGTCAGGTCGCATGGATGGGGATCCGGACCCGCGGCCCGGAGGACGAGGGGCTGCACATGGCCGAGAACGAGACGGGCGCACAGCGCTTCCCCCACACCCCGGTGATGCTCGAGCGCATCGTCGACCTCTTCACGCCCACCCTCGAGGGGCCGGGCAAGGTCGTGGTCGACGCGACGCTCGGCATGGGCGGCCACTCCGAGGGGCTGCTCGAGCGCTTCCCGGAGCTGACGCTCATCGGCCTCGACCGCGACACCGACGCGCTCGGCATCGCGGGGGAGCGGCTCGCCCGCTTCGGTGACCGCGTCCGCCTGGTGCACACGGTCTACGACGGCATCGTCGACGCGATCGAGGGCGAGGGCTTCGACGAGGTCGACGGCGTCCTGTTCGACCTCGGCGTCAGCTCCCTGCAGCTCGACCGGGCCGAGCGCGGCTTCGCGTACAGCCAGGACGCGCCGCTCGACATGCGGATGGACCGGACCGAGGGGCAGACCGCCGCCGACGTCCTCGCCACCTACGACGAGGGCGAGCTGCGCCGGATCTTCCAGCGCTACGGCGAGGAGAAGCTCGCCGGACGCTACGCCCGGGCGATCGTCGAGCGACGGGCGACCGCCCCGTTCGAGATGTCCGGCGACCTCGTGCAGGTCCTGCACGACGCGACCCCGGTGGCCATCCAGCGCCAGGGCCACCCCGCGAAGCGCGTGTTCCAGGCGCTGCGCATCGAGGTGAACGCCGAACTGAGCGTGCTCGAACGGGCGATCCCGGCAGCGCTCGACGCGATCGCGGTCGGTGGCCGGATCGTCGTCGAGTCGTACCAGTCGCTCGAGGACCGCATCGTCAAGCGGGCGCTGACCGCACGGACGAAGTCGAGCGCACCCGCTGGCCTGCCGGTCGAACTGCCCGAGCACCGGCCGACGTACGAACTGGTCGTCAAGGGCGCCGAGCTGGCCGACGAAGCCGAACGCGCCGCCAACCCACGAGCAACCCCCGTGCGCCTGCGCGCGGCCGAGCGGATCCGGAAGTGACATGAGCACGAACCTCGCACTCGTCGACCCCGCCGTCGTCCCGTCCCGCGCCCCGCGTCCGACGCGGCAGAACCGGCCGGAGCTCGTCGAGGTCACCCCGACGAAGGCCCAGCGCCGTGCCCGCCCGCGCATCGCGTACGCCGTGGTGGCGGTGGCTGCCCTCGGCATCCTGCTCCTCGCGCAGCTCGGCATCAGCATGGTGCTCAGCCAGGGCGCGTACACCCTGAACTCCCTCAGCGCGGAGCAGACGAACCTCTCCCGCACGCAGCAGTCGCTGTCCGAGGAGCTACGGATCCTCGACTCGCCGCAGAACCTGGCCCGCAACGCGCAGGCACTCGGCATGATCGCGAACTCGACGCCGGTGTACCTCGACCCGAAGACCGGCCGCGTGTACGGCACGCCGACCCCGGCGGTCGCGGACCAGGCCACGGCGGCGACCTCGAACCAGGTCCCGAACTCGCTGCTGGACGAGGTGCCGCTCGCCGCGAAGCAGGGCGACACCTCCACCAGCAAGGAGACCGGGCCCACGGCGGGCAGCGACGCCGCCGCGGCGGACGCTGGGAAGACCGCAGGCGCCAGCGCGTCGGCCGGGGCTTCCTCGACGGCCGACGTAGAGTCCGACCCGAACCAGCTCCAGGCCCCGTCCACCCGGTGACCTGCGGGCCGGGGGCCTGCCGCACGACCGCTCCACCCCGGGAAGGACCGCACCGCGTGACGAAGACGATCCGCAGCCGACGACTCCGCTACAGCGTCGTGATGATCGCCGTGATCGCCCTCGTGGCGGTCTTCGTGATCCGCCTCGTCGACATCCAGGTGGTCCAGGCCGCCGCGCTCAACGAGCTGTCGAAGGAGAAGCGGAGCATCCCCGTCACGATCTACGGCACCCGCGGGTCGATCGTGGACCGCAACGGGACCGAGCTCGCCGACAGCGTCACCCGGTACAACATCACGACCGCGCCACGCCTGGTCAAGAAGTTCGAGGGCAAGCTCGGCGGCACCCGGGTGAAGGACGTCTCGGTCGACCAGGCACTGACGGCACTGGCGAAGGCGTCGGGCGGTGACGTCGCAACCATGCAGAAGAACATCGCGGCCAACCCGCGGTCCGACTTCGCCTACCTGGTCAAGGGCCTCGACGTGAAGCACTACGAGGCGGTGACCGCGCTCGACATCCCCTGGATCTACAAGGAGCAGCAGGCGTCACGGGTGTACCCGACGGGTGCGACGGCCGGCAACATCACCGGCTTCATGGGCACCGACGGCGCCCAGGCCGGCCTCGAGTACGCCTACGACAAGTGCCTGGCCGGGTCGAACGGCTCCGAGACGTACGAGCGCGGGTCCGACGGTGTCCAGCTCCCGGGCAGCACCGTGACCACGAAGGAAGCCAAGGACGGCGGGACCGTCGAGACCACGATCGACGGCGACCTGCAGTACATGGCCGAGCAGACGATCGCGTCCGCCGCGAAGTCCCTGCAGGCCGAGTCGGCGACGGCGACCGTCACGAGCGTGAAGACCGGCGAACTCCTGGCCGTCGCGGACTACCCGACGGTCGACCCGAACAACGTCGACGGCACGACCGACAAGGGCGCGTTCGGCTCCCGGGCCCTCACGGCCACGTACGAGCCCGGGTCAACGATCAAGGCCGCCATCGCCGCCGCCCTCATCGACCAGGGCAAGTCGAGTCCGACCGACCAGGCCGTCGTGCCGTACACGCGCTCGTTCCCGTGGGGCGGGTCGATCCACGACTCCGAGTTCCACGACACCGAGAACCTCACGCTCACGGGCATCCTGCAGAACTCCTCGAACGTCGGGATCACCGAGCTCGGCGAGCGACTGACCGCCCAGCAGCGGTACGACTACATGCAGAAGTTCGGCCTGTTCGAGCCGGAGTCGGCGATCGACTACCCGGGCCAGCCGTCGATGGACTACGGCACGAGTCCGAACTGGGACCAGCAGACGAACATCAACTCGATGTTCGGCCAGGGCATCTCGACGACCGCGATCCAGGTCGCGAGCATCTTCCAGACCCTGGCGAACGACGGTGTCCGGATCCCGCTGCACCTCGTCAAGGGCTGCGAGACCGCCGACGGCAAGACGATCGACGCGCCCGACGTGCAGCCGACGCGCGTCGTGTCCGCGAACGCCGCAACGCAGGTCACGGACATGCTGCAGAGCGTGGTCACCGGCGGCACCCTCGTGGGGATGAAGCCGATCTCCGGCTACAACATCGCCGCGAAGACCGGTACCGCCGAGGTCGCCGAGGGGTCGAAGGGCTACGGCGGCCAGCGCATCACCTCGGTGGCCGGAATGGCACCCGCCGAGGACCCCCAGTATGTTGTCACGGTGACGTTCACGAAGCCGCAGGCCAACAAGTGGTCCAGCGGAGCGGCTCCGGCGTTCCGAACTCTCATGTCCCAGGTGCTCGAGAAGTACCGAGTAGCCCCCTCCACGACGCCGGCGAAGACCTACCCGACCACGTGGTGAGGAAGAAGGAGCACTTGTCCGCACGGATCCCCCCGGTCCTCCGACCCGAACACCCGACCCCGAGGGCCGTGGCCGAACTCGCGAACGCGTTCGGTCTGCGAGTCGTCGGCTCGGTCGACGCCGTCGAGACGACCGGCGTCACCCTGAGCGCCGCCGAGGTGCAGCCGGGTGACCTCTTCGTCGGCGTGCACGGTGCGAACCGGCACGGCGCGGAGTTCTCCGCCGAGGCCGCCGAGCGCGGCGCGGTCGCGGTGCTGACCGACGACGCCGGCGTGGAGCACGCCCAGGCGGCCGGTCTGCCGGTGCTCGTCGTCGACGACCCCCGTGCGGCCCTCGGCGACGTGTCGGCGTGGGTGTACCGCACCCACCCGGACGAGGCCACCGACCTGCCGCAGCTGTTCGCCGTCACCGGCACGAACGGCAAGACGAGCACGTCCTACATCCTCGAGGGGATCCTCAAGCAGCTCGGCCTCGTCACGGGCCTCAGCTCCACCGCCGAGCGGCACATCGGCACGCTCAGTGTCACGAGCCGCCTCACCACGCCCGAGGCGAGCGAGATGCACGCCCTGCTCGCCCGGATGCGCGAGAGCGAGGTCCGCGCGGTCGCCGTCGAGGTGAGCGCGCAGGCCCTCAGCCGCCACCGCGTCGACGGCATCGTCTTCGACGTCGCGGCGTTCACGAACCTGTCGCACGACCACCTCGACGACTACGCCGACATGGAGGAGTACTACCAGGCGAAGCTCCCGCTGTTCCAGCCCGAACACGCCCGTCGCGGTGTCGTCTCGCTGGACACGGACTGGGGCCACCGCGTGGTGCAGGACTCCCGGATCCCGGTCACGACCATCACGGTCCACCCCGACGTCGAGGCCGAGTGGCACGTCGACATCGTCGAGGCGCACGCCGCCTACACCGAGTTCCGCCTGACCGGTCCCGAGGGCCGTGCGCTCACCACCCGTGTGCCCCTGATCGGCTGGCACATGGCCGCGAACGCCGCGCTCGCGATCGTGATGCTGGTCGAGGGCGGGTTCGAGCTCGGTGCCATCGCGCACGCGCTCGAGACGAACCACCGCCGTTACCCGGACGAGGACGAGCGCGAGCAGCGCGGCGAGCGGACGAGCGCCATCGAGTGCTACCTGCCCGGCCGGACCGAGCGCGTCTCGGGCGACCGCGGCCCGAGCGTCTACGTCGACTTCGGCCACAGCGCCGACGCCTTCGAGAACACCCTCGCGGCCGTCCGGCAGTTCACCCCCGGCAAGGTCCTCATGCTCTTCGGCGCCGACGGCGACCGCGACAAGACCAAGCGCGGCGACATGGCCCGCGTGGCGGCTGCGGGGAGCGACATCCTCGTCGTCACCGACCACCACCCGCGCTTCGAGGACGCCGCGTCGATCCGGAAGACCCTCGTCGACGCCGCGCGCGAGGCGTTCCCCGAGCACGAGCTCCACGAGGTCAGCCCGCCCGAGGCCGCGATCCGCACCGCGGTGGGCCTCGTCGGCGAGGGGGACTCGATCCTCTGGGCCGGCCCCGGCCACCAGGACTACCGCGACATCCAGGGCGTCCGCACGCCGTACTCGGCACGCGACGAAGCCCGCCAGGCCCTCCGCGAGGCCGGCTGGGAGCCGAACTCCGGCCCCACCGAGGAACTCCGATGATCGCCATGACCCTCGCCGAGATCGCGACAGCGGTCGACGGCGAGCTGATCCCGGGTGCCCAGGCGACCGACGTCGCCGACCAGGGCGACCTGGTCGTCGACGGCACCGTCGAGACCGACTCCCGCCTCGTGACGCCGGGCAGCGTGTTCTTCGCGCTCCCGGGCGAGGTCACCGACGGGAGACGCTTCGTCCCCGCGGCGACCGAGGCCGGCGCCGCGCTCGTCATCACGCCCGAGCGCGTCGAGACCGCGGCACCGCAGATCGTCGTGGCGGACGGCTACGACGCCCTCGCCGCGCTCGCGCACGAGGTCGTCACGCGCGTCCGGATGGCGACCGCCGACCGCGTCGACGCCGACGGACGCCCGGCGCCGCTCAAGGTCGTCGGGATCACTGGCTCGAACGGCAAGACGAGCACGAAGAACATGCTCCGCACGATCCTCGAGCAGCACGGCGAGACCGTCGCGCCGCAGGGGTCGTTCAACAACCACGTCGGTGCGCCGATCTCGATGCTCCGCATCACCGAGGACACCCGGTACCTGGTCGTCGAGATGGGCGCGAGCGGCATCGGCCACATCGCCAAGCTCGTCGCGATCGCCGAGCCGGACGTCGGCGTCGTCCTCAAGGTCGGCCTTGCGCACGCCGGCGAGTTCGGCGGGATCGAGGCGACCCAGCGCGCCAAGTCCGAGATGGTCACCGACCTGCCCGGGAGCGCGACCGCGCTCCTCAACGTCGACGACGACCGTGTCGCGTCGATGCGTGACCTGACGGCCGCCCACGTCGTCGGCTTCGGCACGTCCGACGACGCCGACTACCGCATCACCGGCATCGAGACGGACCGCAACGGCACCCGTTTCACGCTCACCGCGCCTCCCGTCCGCCAGGAAGGCGACCCGTCTGCGGACGGACGGCCAGGAGGCACGGATCACGTCGACGTGCAGCTCGCGATCCTGGGTGAGCACCACGCCATGAACGCGTCCGCCGCGCTCACGGTCGCCCACCTGTGGGGCGTCCCGCTCGCCGCCGGCGCCGCCGCGCTCGCGTCGATGACGCGCGCCGAGCGCTGGCGCATGGAGCTCCTCCCCGGCGGCCCCGACGGCGTCACCGTGATCAACGACGCCTACAACGCGTCGCCCGACTCGACCGCAGCGGCGCTGCGGACCCTGGCGCAGATCGTGCGCCCGGGGGAGCGGACCGTCGCCGTGCTCGGCGAGATGGCCGAGCTCGGCGAGTTCTCGACGGAGGAGCACGACCGCATCGGTCGGCTCGTCGTCCGTCTCGGCATCGGACAGCTCGTGGTCGTCGGCCGCGGCGCGATGCCCATCCACCAGGCCGCCACCCTCGAGGGATCGTGGGACGGCGAGTCCGTGTTCATCGAGGACGTCGACGACGCCGTCCACTCACTGCAGGACATGCTCCGCCCCGGCGACGTCGTCCTCGTCAAGTCCTCGAAGTCCGCCGAACTGCGATTCCTCGGCGACCGCCTCGGAGGTGTCACCGAATGATCGCCCTCCTGATCGCCGGCGCAGTGTCGCTGGTGTTCACACTGCTGCTCACGCCGCTGTTCATCAAGCTGTTCCACCGCCTCGGCTGGGGACAGTTCATCCGCGACGACGGCCCGCAGTCGCACCACACGAAGCGCGGCACGGCGACGATGGGCGGCATCGTCCTCATCATCGGCGCGGTGCTCGGCTACTTCGTCGGACACCTGGTCGGCCGTGACTCGGTCACGCTGTCCGGCCTGCTCGTCCTGTTCCTCATGGTCGGCCTCGGGTTCGTCGGGTTCATCGACGACTTCCTCAAGGTCCGTCGTCAGCGCAGTCTCGGGCTCGGCGGCTGGGCGAAGGTCCTCGGGCAGGTCATCGTCGGCGTCATCTTCGCGACCGTGGCGCTCGTCGTCCCGTCCGGCAACGGCAAGCCGCCGGCGTCGACGATGGTGTCGGCCATCCGGGACATCCCGTGGCTCGACTTCATGGCGCTCGGCACCGTGATCGGCACCGTGCTGTTCCTGGCGTGGATCGTCCTGCTGACGGTCTCGACGTCGAACGGCGTGAACGTGGCGGACGGGCTGGACGGTCTCGCGACCGGCTCGAGCATCCTGGCCATCGGCTCGTACGTGATCATCGGCTTCTGGCAGTCGAACCAGATCTGCGGCGGTGCCCGGCTCGACGCGAGCACCGAGCACGCCTGCTACACCGTGACCAACCCGCTGGACCTCGCGGTGGTGGCTGCGGCGGTCTGCGGTGGCCTGATCGGCTTCCTCTGGTACAACACGTCGCCGGCGCAGATCTTCCTCGGCGACACCGGTTCGCTCGGGCTCGGCGGCGCGCTGGCCGGCCTCGCGATCCTCAGCCGCACGGAGCTCCTGCTCATCCTCATCGGTGGCCTGTTCTTCATCGTCACCGGTTCGGTCATCCTGCAGCGGGCGTACTTCAAGATCACCCACGGCAAGCGCATCTTCCGGATGAGTCCGCTGCACCACCACTTCGAGTTGAAGGGGTGGGCCGAGGTGACCGTCGTCGTCCGGTTCTGGATCATCGCGGGACTCTGCGTCGCCGCGGGTGTCGGACTCTTCTACCTCGAATGGATCGCACGAGTTGGTTGACGCGGTGTCCTCGTCCCGCCTGGAGTCCCTGGACAGCTGGTACGCCGAGGGGTGGAAGGGGCTGAACGTCGCCGTGCTCGGCCTCGGCGCCACCGGGTTCTCGGTCGCCGACACCCTCGTCGAGCTCGGCAGCGCGGTGACGGTCTACTCGACCGACGCCCCGTCGGACAGCGTGGAGCTGCTCGACGTGATCGGTGCGCAGTTCGTGCAGGTGCCCCTCGACTCGGTGCCCGCCGCCCTCGAGACCCAGGCGCCGGACGTCGTCGTCGTGTCGCCGGGCCTGCCGCCGCACAACGCGACCGTGCAGTGGGCCGTGGCGAACAGCGTCGTGTGGGGTGACATCGAGCTCGCCTGGCGTGTCCGTGACAAGGTCGTGCGCGGCCCCATCGCTGCGCCCTGGGTGACCATCACGGGTACGAACGGCAAGACCACCACGACGCAGCTCGCGACCGCGATGTTCGAGGCCGGCGGGCTCCGCGCGGTGGCGTGCGGCAACATCGGCGTGCCCGTCCTCGACGTCGTGCGCGACCCGGACGGCTACGACGTGCTCGTCGTCGAACTCTCCAGCCACCAGCTGCACTACATGCCGACGACCGGCGACGGTGCCGTGGTGCCCCTCGCCAGCGCCTGCCTGAACATCGCGGACGACCACCTCGAGTGGCACGGCTCTGCCGAGGCCTACCGGGCCGCGAAGGCCAAGGTCTACGAGCGCACGGTCCTCGCCTGCGTGTACAACACCGCGGACGACGTCACCCGGCACATGGTCGAGGACGCCGACGTCGTCGAGGGGTGCCGTGCCGTGGGCTTCGGCCCGGGGATCCCCGCGCCCGGCGACGTCGGGGTGGTCGAGGACGTCCTCTGCGACCGGGCCTTCACCGACGACCGACGGAACAGCGCGCTCGAGCTCGCGACCGTCGCCGACCTCGAGGCCGCCGGGCTCGCCAGCCCGCACATGACGATGAACGTCCTCGCCGCGGCCGCGCTCGCCCGCGCGGCCTCCGTGCAGCCGAGCGCGATCCGCACCGCCGTGCAGGGCTTCCGCGCCGACCACCACCGCACCGAGCTGGTGGCCTCCGCCGAGGGCGTCACCTGGGTGGACGACTCCAAGGCGACGAACCCGCACGCGGCCACGGCGTCGCTCGCAGCGTTCGACAAGGTGGTGTGGATCGTCGGTGGCCTGTTCAAGGGCGTCGACATCGACGGACTCGTCGAGCGCTTCGGGCCGGACGTCCGCGGCGTCGTCGTGATCGGGACCGATCGCGGCCCTGTACTCGAGGCATTCGCGCGACACGCGCCCGGGGTGCCGGTGCTGCAGGTCGAGGCAGCGGACACTGATCAGGTCATGCCCGAGGCGGTCCGGCATGCCGCATCGGTCGCGAGGCCGGGCGACACGGTCCTCCTCGCCCCGGCTGCGGCGTCGTTCGACCAGTTCGGCTCCTACGCGGACCGGGGGCGTCGATTCGCGGCGGCGGTCCACGAGCACCTGGGAGGAAATGCCGATGGCGACGACGGATCTCCCGAGCGGCCGTAGCGGCGGATCGGCCCCCGGCCGACCGCACGCACCCGCACGCCGTCACAACGGGGCGGTCGTCGCCGTCAAGAACGTCTTCGTCGCCGAGTCGAGCACCTTCTACACGATCCTCGGCGTCACGCTCTTCCTCGTCGTCTTCGGCGTGGTCATGGTGCTGTCCTCGTCGAGCGTGGAGCAGTACGCCGCGACGCACGACTTCTTCGGCGCGGCCTCCCGCCAGGGCCTGTACGCCGTGCTCGGCGTGCCCCTCATGCTCATCGCCTCCCGCCTGCCCGCGCGGTTCTGGCGGAAGTGGGCGATGTGGATCGTCGGCGTCGGCCTCGTCGTGCAGGCGCTCGTCGTCCTGACTCCGCTCGGCTACTCGATCCAGGGCAACCGGAACTGGATCCGCCTCGGCTCGTTCACCGCGCAGCCGTCCGAGATCCTCAAGCTCGCGCTCGTGCTGGGCATCGGCGCGATCATGTACGTCAAGCGGGAGAAGCTCGACGACTGGAAAGAGGTCTTCATCCCGATCGGCATCGCGTCGCTCGGGTCGATCGGCCTCATCCTCGTCGGCGGCGACCAGGGCACCGCGATGATCATGCTCATCCTGGTGTTCGGCGCGCTCTACGTCGGCGGCGCCCGGGCGAAGCACCTGCTCGTCGGGGTGCTCGGCCTCGCCGTGCTGCTGCCGTTCGTCACGATGGCGTCGAGTTCCCGGTCGCACCGCATCAGCGCCTGGCTCTCCGGCTGCACCGACACGAGCCAGTACCAGGACCTCTGCTGGCAGCCGACCCACGGCATGTGGGCGCTGGCCTCCGGCGGCGTCTTCGGGGTGGGCCTCGGCAACTCGAAGGCGAAGTGGTCGTGGCTCCCCGAAGCCGACAACGACTACATCTTCGCGATCATCGGCGAGGAGCTCGGGCTCGTCGGCGCCGTCGTCGTGCTCGCCCTGTTCGTGGTCCTGGCGGTCGGCATGATCAAGATCATCCGGCAGTCGAACGACCCCTTCGTGAAGACCGTCACCGGTGGCGTGCTCGCGTGGATCATCGGCCAGGCGCTCGTCAACATCGCCGTGGTCCTCGGCCTCCTGCCGGTCCTCGGCGTGCCCCTCCCACTCATCTCGGCCGGTGGCTCCGCGCTGATCATGACCCTCGTCGCCATCGGCGTCGTCCTGTCCTTCGCGCGCGACCTCCCGGGCAAGAGCGACCTCCCGGGCAGGACCAGCGTCGGCCGCACCACCACGAACGGAACCCTCCGGTGAACACGTACCTCTTCGCGGGCGGCGGCACCGCCGGCCACGTCAACCCGCTGCTCGCGGTCGCCGACCGGCTGACCGAGCGCGAGCCCGACGCCGAGGTCCTCGTCCTCGGCACCGCAGAGGGCCTCGAGTCCCGGCTCGTCCCGATGCGCGGCTACGAGCTGCTGACGATCCCGCGCCTGCCGTTCCCGCGCAAGCCGAACGCCGCCGCCCTCCGCTTCCCCGGCGGGTTCCTGGGCGCCGTCCGTCGGGTCGAGCAGATCATCCGCGACCGCGAGGTCGACGTCGTCCTCGGCGTCGGGGGCTACGCGGCCGCACCGGCGTACATCGCCGCCCGCCGCACCGGCACCCCGATCGTCGTGCACGAGCAGAACGCCAAGCCCGGCCTGGCGAACCGCCTGGCAGCGTTCCTCACCGACCACGTGGGCGTGACCTTCTCGAACACCCGTCTCCGCCACGGCCGGGTCGTCGGCATGCCGCTCCGGCGCGAGATCGAGTCGCTCGACCGTCGTGCGAGCCGCGCAGAGGGCCTCGCCGAGTTCGGCCTCGATCCCGCCCGACCGGTCCTGCTCGTCACGGGCGGCTCCTCCGGCGCGCGGAGCATCAACCGCACCGTCAACCGGAGCGCCGCGACGATCGTCGGTGCCGGCTGGCAGGTCCTGCACGTCGTCGGCGGGAAGTCCGACATCGGCCCGAGCGACCTCGACGGCTACCACGTGTTGCCCTACTGCGACCGGATGGACCTGGCGTACGCCGCGAGCGACTTCGTGGTCTCGCGCGCCGGCGCCGGCATGGTCTGCGAGCTGACCGCCGTCGGGCTGCCGAGCGTCCTCGTGCCGTACCCTGTCGGCAACGGCGAGCAGCGGCACAACGCGAAGGACGTCGTCGACGCCGGGGGAGCGGTCCTCGTGGCCGACGCGGAATTCGACGAGGACTGGGTGACGTTCCAGCTGCTGAACACCCTGCAGGACCGGGCCCGCATCGCCGACATGACCGTCCGTGCCGGCAGCGTCGGACACCGCGACGGCGCCGACCGCATGACGGACCTCGTCCTCGACGCCGCGAAGCGCGACAGCACCACGGAGGAACGATGACCATCAAGCCGGACCTGACGCAGCCGATCCCCGATGACCTCGGCACGGTCCACTTCGTCGGCATCGGCGGCTCCGGCATGAGCGGCATCGCCCGGCTCTTCCTCGCCGCCGGCCACCGCGTGACCGGCAGCGACTCCCGCGAGACCGCCACCACGGGCACCATGCGTGACCTCGGTGCCGAGGTGTACATCGGCCACGACGCCGCGAACGTCGGCGACGCGGACACCATCGTCGTCACGAGCGCGCTCTGGCCGGACAACCCGGAACTCCTCGAGGCGCAGCGCCGCGGTCTGCCGGTCCTGCACCGGTCGCAGGCCCTCGCCGCCCTCATCGCCGAGCACCGCCTCGTCGCGGTCGCCGGCGCGCACGGCAAGACCACCTCGACCGGCATGATCGTCACCGCGCTCGTCGAGCTCGGGCTGGACCCGAGCTTCGTGAACGGTGGGGTCATCCAGTCCCTCGGCACGAGCTCGGCGCCCGGCTCGAGCGACCTGTTCGTCGTCGAGGCCGACGAGTCCGACGGATCGTTCCTGCTCTACGACGTCGCGGTCGCCCTCATCACGAACGTCGACGCCGACCACCTCGACCACTACGGCAGCGAGGAGGCCTTCACCGAGGCCTTCGTCGAGTTCGCCGCGAAGGCGAGCGAGCGCGTCGTGATCTCGAGCGACGACGCCGGCGCGAAGGCGGTCACGGCCGGGATCCGCGCCCGCGAGGACGCGCCCGAGATCGTCACCTTCGGCGAGGCCGTCGACGCCGAGGTCCGGATCGAGGGGATCACCGAGTCCGCCGGGGTCGAGGTCGACTTCCGCGCCGCGGGCGAGGCGCACCACCTGACGCTCCGGGTCCCGGGCCGCCACAACGCGATCAACGCCGTCGGCGCCTTCGCCGTCCTGACCGGACTCGGCGTCGCCGCCGCGGACGCGATCCGTGGCATCGAGACCTTCGGCGGGACCCAGCGACGCTTCGAGCTGCACGGCGTCGAGCGCGGCGTCTCGGTCTACGACGACTACGCGCACCACCCGACCGAGGTGGCGGCGGCGCTCAAGGCCGCACGGAACGTCGTGGGCGACGGCCGGATCATCGCGATCCACCAGCCGCACCTGTACTCGCGGACGCGCCTGATGGCCGGTGACTTCGCCAAGGTCTACGAGGAGCTCGCCGACCACACCGTCGTCCTCGACGTCTACGGCGCCCGCGAGGACCCGGAGCCCGGCGTGACGGGCGCCCTCGTGCAGGAGCGCTTCGCCGACCAGTCCCGCGTCGAGTTCCTGCCCGACTGGGACGAGGCCTCGGCGCGCGCGGCCGCGGTCGCGCGCGACGGCGACATCATCATGACCCTGAGCTGCGGCGACGTGTACCGCATCATCCCGCAGGTGCTCAGCGCCCTCCACGACGACGGGGCGCTGTCCCGGTGAAGCGTCCAGAGGGGTTCGACGAGCGGCCGGCCCGTCCGGACGCACCTGCCGACGGCGCGGGCGCGCCCCGGCAGCGTCGTGCCCCGCTGATCCCGCGACGTCCGTCCCGCGAGCCCGAGCCGGTGGTCCAGGAGGCGCGGCTCGAGCCCGCCACCGAGGAACCGGTCGTCGAGACGGCCGACCCCACCGCCGCCGACACGTCGAACGGGTCGGCTCGCGACCGCGCCGGTGCCCTCGCCGGCGCCGCCGGCCGCCGCCTCGGCGCAGGGCTGTCGTCCGTCGCCGGCCGACTGCGCGAGTACACGCCCGACGAGGACCACCACGACCCCGAGGCCGAGCGGATCGCCCGGGAACGGCAGGAGACCGAGCGCCGCGACGCCGAGCGGCTCGCCCACCTCACCGACCTGCACGGCCCGGGCGAGGACGGCCACGAGCGCCCGATCGGCGCCGGCGTCCGCGCTGCCGAGACCGCGCGGGAGGCCCGGGTGGCCAAGCGCCGTCGTCGCCTCCTCGAGCGCGCCGAGGTCCGCCGCTTCACCCGACGCAGCCGGCACCGCCGCGCCGCCTGGATCACCGCCGCGAGCATCGTCCTCGTGTTCGGGATCTCGATCCTCGTCGCGGTGTTCTCGCCGTTGATGGCGCTCCAGACCATCGAGGTCAAGGGGACGAACCGCGTCGACGAGACCCAGCTCCGCCAGGCGCTCTCCGACCAGATCGGCACCCCGCTCGCCCGGCTCGACTTCGACGCCATCAAGAAGGACATCGCCGGCTTCCCGCTCATCGAGAGCTACGTGACGGAGGAGGCCCCGCCGCACACCCTCGTGGTCACCGTGACCGAGCGCACCCCGGTCGTCGCGGTGCGGTCGGGGAAGTCCTTCGACCTGGTCGACCCGGCCGGCATCGTCGTGCAGTCGTCGCCGAAGCAGCCCGCGAACATGCCCGTCGCCGACATCGGCAACGCGAAGCTCGGCTCGTCGGAGTTCCGCACGATGACCGAGGTCGTGCTCGCGCTCCCGTCGACCGTCCGTCAGCAGGTGACGAGCGTGAAGGGCTCGACCGCCGACGACGTCACGCTCACCCTCAAGGACGGCTCGAGCGTCGTCTGGGGGAACCCGGAGCAGTCGGACGCGAAGGCGGCCCTGCTCGCGGCCCTCGTGAAGGACCACGCGGCGCGGAACCCCGGCGTCGTCGTCGAGTACGACGTCAGCGCTCCGGACAACGGCATCATCCGCGCGAAGAAGTAGCGGAAGTCGACGCGGAATCGCGCGACACGCGGCGTGGCGGGGCGACAGTGCCCGGAGCGCACCCGTAGCGTCGAAGCCAGCACCACATCTACCAGCAATGCCCCTGAACTTCAAGTAGAGGTTGAGGGTTCGACCGGAGGCCTGACTGACGTGACCACGAACCACAACTACCTCGCCGTCATCAAGGTCGTCGGCGTCGGCGGCGGCGGCGTGAACGCCGTCAACCGGATGATCGAGCTCGGCCTCCGCGGGGTGGAGTTCATCGCGATCAACACCGACGCGCAGGCGCTGCTCCTGAGCGACGCCGACGTCAAGCTCGACGTGGGCCGCGAGATCACCCGCGGCCTCGGCGCAGGAGCAGACCCCGAGGTCGGCCGTCGTGCCGCCGAGGACCACGCCGAGGAGATCGAAGAGGCCCTCGCCGGTGCCGACATGGTCTTCGTCACCGCCGGTGAAGGTGGTGGGACCGGCACGGGTGGTGCGCCCGTGGTCGCCCGCATCGCGAAGTCGATCGGCGCGCTCACCATCGGCGTCGTCACGAAGCCGTTCAGCTTCGAGGGCAAGCGTCGTCAGTCGCAGGCCGAGAACGGTGTCGCCGGCCTCAAGGACGAGGTCGACACGCTCATCGTCGTGCCGAACGACCGCCTGCTCGAGATCAGCGACCGCGGCATCTCGATGGTCGAGGCGTTCGCCACGGCCGACCAGGTGCTCCTCGCCGGCGTCCAGGGCATCACCGACCTCATCACCACGCCCGGCCTGATCAACCTCGACTTCGCCGACGTGAAGTCCGTCATGCAGGGTGCCGGTTCGGCGCTCATGGGCATCGGTTCCTCGCGCGGTGCCGACCGGGCGATCAAGGCCGCCGAATTGGCCGTCGCGAGCCCGCTGCTCGAGGCCTCGATCGACGGTGCGCACGGCGTGCTGCTCTCGATCCAGGGTGGCTCGAACCTCGGCATCTTCGAGATCAACGACGCTGCCCGTCTCGTACAGGAGGCCGTGCACCCCGAGGCGAACATCATCTTCGGTGCCGTCATCGACGACACGCTCGGCGACGAGGTCCGCGTGACCGTCATCGCCGCGGGCTTCGACGGCGGCGAGCCCACTTCGCAGCAGAAGGAGCGCCGCTCCAGCTGGGTCGACCCCGAGGCCGGCGCGACCGTGCCCGTGGCGTCCGCCGGTGCGACCGGCGCGATCGAGGACTCGTCCTCGTCCGCCCCGTCGTGGGCGTCGCAGGAGCACGAGGCGCCCGCGCAGCGTGCCGCCGACCCGGCGTTCGACGACGATGACGACGAGCTCGACGTCCCCGACTTCCTGAAGTAACGAGCGTTGTCCGACGACCCGCGCCTCCCGTCCCCGTCAGCAGACGACGGACTGGAGGCGCGTCTCGCGTCCGTCAGGAGCGGCATCTCCGACGCGGCGCGCGCCGCAGAGCGCTCGGCCGACGAGCTCACGCTCGTCGTCGTCACGAAGTTCCACCCGGCGTCGCTCGTCCGCGACCTCGCCGCGCTCGGCGTCACCGACGTGGGGGAGAACCGGCACCAGGAGGCGCAGGCGAAGGCCGCCGAGCTCGCCGACCTCCCGCTGACCTGGCACTTCGTCGGACAGCTGCAGTCGAAGAAGGCCCGGCAGGTCCGGCGGTACGCGCACGTCGTGCAGTCGCTCGACCGCGAGTCCGTGGTGGACGCGTTCGCGCCGACCGAGGCCGAACCCGAGCCGCCGGTGATCGACGGGTTCGTGCAGGTCAACCTGACCGACGACCCGGACCGAGGTGGCGTCCGACCCGACGCCGTCGAGGCCATGGTGTCGCGCGTGCTCGCCACGGGCACGATCCGGCTCCGTGGGGTGATGGCCGTCGCACCGCTCGACGAGGAGCCGCGCGCGGCCTTCGCCCGGCTCCGTGGGGTCTCCGAGCGCGTGGTGTCCCTCGCCCCCGCCGCGACGGACATCTCGGCCGGGATGAGCGGTGACTACGCCGACGCCGTGCTCGAGGGCGCGACACACCTGCGGATCGGGACCGCAATCACGGGAAATCGGCCGGTCGCGCCCTAGCCTCGTTGCAAGGGCATCCACGAGCACCGACCTCCGGAGGAACCATGGCCAACCCGCTGAAGAAGACGATGGTCTACCTGGGCCTCGCCGACGAGGAACTCGAGTACGAGGACGAGCAGCCGCAGCAGCAGCCCGCGCGGCAGCAGTCCGCTCCGGCCCCTGCCCCCGCGCCCGCTCCGGTCGCCGACGAGACCCCCGCGCCCGCCGCGGCACCGGTGGCGCCCGTCGCCGCCGAGCCCAAGGCGCACACCCACCAGCGCGGCGCCCAGGTCACCCCGCTCCGCCGCTCGCACACGTCCGCACAGAAGGCAGCACCGGTCCAGGAAATGAACGAGATCCTCACCGTCCACCCCCGCGAGTACAAGGACGCCCAGTCCATCGCCGAGAGCTTCCGCGACGGCATCCCCGTCATCATCAACCTCTCGCAGATGACCGAGGCCGACGCCCGCCGCATGATCGACTTCGCCTCCGGGCTGTCGCTCGGCCTCTACGGCAAGATCGAGCGCGTCACCAACAAGGTGTTCCTGCTGTCGCCGGCGCACGTCGCGGTGAGCGGTGAGGCGCCTGAGGTAGAGTCCGACATCGAGGCGTCCTTCTTCGCCCAGTCCTGAGTCCCTCAGGCCCACCCGCCCCGTGCGGCTCGTCGCATGACGGTCCGCACCCGAGCTGAGCGAGCCCCATCGTGACCGCGATCCTCACGATCCTGTACTACCTCCTCCTGCTGTACATCCTCGTGCTGTGGGGGCGGTTCGTCCTCGACATCGTCCAGCAGTTCAACCGGTCCTGGCGGCCGCGCGGAGCACTCCTCGTCGTCGCCGACGTGGTGTACACCGTGACGGACCCGCCGATCCGGGCGGTCCGCCGGGTCCTCCCGCCGATGCGCATGGGGCCCGTGGCGCTCGACTTCGGCTGGACGATCGTGCTCCTCCTGGCGATCATCATCCGGTTCGTGATCGCCCTGCTCATCCCCGTGTTCGCCAACTAAGAGGACACGACACGCGCCACGCCCAGTGCGTGGTCACGGTTCACGGCCACCATCGGTGTACGGTGGTCGGGATCCGATGCTCGCCCCGGCGTGGCATCCGCACCGTTCGGCGCGACTGGTAGATTCGGTCGCACCGAGACGGTTCCACACGTTCAGCAGTTCTATTGAGGTGACGGCAATGGCTTTGACGCCGGAAGACGTAGTCAACAAGCGGTTCCAGCCGACGAAGTTCCGCGAGGGCTACGACCAGGACGAGGTCGACGACTTCCTCGACGAGGTCGTCGTCGAGCTCCGTCGCCTGACGGCCGAGAACGACGAGCTCCGCCAGCGCCTGCAGACGGCCGAGTCCGCGCCGAAGCCGGCCGAGGCCGAGCAGTCCGCTCCGACCCCCGAGCCCGAGCCGGAGCCCGCCCCCGTGGCAGCCGCGCCGGAGCCCGCTCCGGTCGCCGCCGCCGCGCCGGCCACCACGGTCCCGGCCGACGAGGACACCGAGGGCACCACGAACCTCCTGACGCTCGCACGTCGTCTCCACGAGGAGCACGTCCGCGAAGGCGTCGAGAAGCGCGACGCGCTCATCGCCGAGGGCACCGCGCAGGCCGCCCGCCTCGTCTCCGAGGCCGAGGCCAAGCAGCGCCAGATCATCGCCGACACCGAGAACACGAACCGTCAGCGTGTCGCGGTGCTCGAGCAGGAGCAGCGCCAGCTCGAGGGCAAGATCGACGAGCTCCGCACGTTCGAGCGTGACTACCGTGCACAGCTCAAGAGCTACATCCAGGGTCAGCTCAACGAGCTGGACGGTTCGGGCACCGAGCAGTCCGGGCTCACCCCGGCGCCGGCATCGGCGCAGGGCTTCGGCAACTGACGTTGTCGCGACCAGCATCACGAGCGAAGGTCAGTGTCCGCGCGATCGCGGCACTGGCCTTCGCCGCTGTCGTCGTGGTGGCGCTCGACCAGGGCGTGAAGGCGCTCGTCGTCGCCAACCTGCCGTACGGCACCGTCGTCCCGGTCCTCGGGAACGCCCTGCAGCTGCTCTACGTCCGGAACCCCGGTGCCGCGTTCTCGTTCGCGGTGAACATGACGTGGGTGTTCTCGATCGTCTCGACCGCCGTCGTGGTCGCGATCATCGTGTTCGCCCGGCGGATCCGCTCGATGTGGTGGGCGCTCGTGCTCGGCATGCTCCTCGGCGGGGCGCTCGGCAACCTGCTCGACCGGCTCTTCCGTGAGCCCGGCTTCGGTCGCGGCCACGTGGTGGACTTCATCTCGACCCCGTGGATGATGCCCGCGATCTACAACATCGCCGACTCGTTCATCTGCATCAGCATGGTGGTCTTCGTCCTGCTGGTGATCCTCGGGGTGAACCTCGACGGCACTCGCGCGCTCTCCGCGAAGCAGCAGCGCGCGGTGGATGCGGCCCGCGCGCAGTCGGACGCCTCCGAGGCGGACGAGCACCGCGCCTCCCGGCCCCTGGTCGAGGACCCGCGCGCACCGCGTGACGGGCGGGACACCCTCGGGCACGACGCGACGTGACCGAGAGCCGTTCCCTGCCGGTGCCGGACGGGCTCGCCGGTGAGCGTGTCGACGCCGCCATCGCGAAGCTCCTCGGGTTCAGCCGTTCCTTCGCTGCCGAGGTCGTCTCGGCCGGCGGCGTGACCGTCGACGGGGTGACCGTGGACAAGTCCGACCGGTTGCACGCCGACTCCTGGCTGCAGGTCGAGTGGACGCCGAAGGAAGCCCCCCGGATCATCCCGGTCGAGGTCCCCGGCATGACGGTCGTGCACGACGACGACGACATCGTCGTGGTGGACAAGCCGATCGGCGTCGCCGCACACCCCTCGCCCGGCTGGGACGGCCCCACGGTCCCCGGTGGCCTCGCCGCCGCCGGCTTCACGATCGCGACCTCCGGCGCCGCCGAACGCGCGGGCATCGTGCACCGACTCGACGTCGGCACCTCGGGGTTGATGGTCGTGGCGAAGACCGAGCTCGCGTACACGCACCTCAAGCGCGCGTTCAAGGAGCGCACGGTCGAGAAGGTCTACCACGCGCTCGCGCAGGGGCACCCGGACCCGACCTCCGGCACGATCGACGCGCCCATCGGCCGGCACCCCTCGAGCGACTGGAAGTTCGCGGTCACGGCCGACGGCAAGCCGAGCGTGACGCACTACGAGACCCTCGAGGCGTTCCGCTCCGCGACCCTGCTCGAGGTGCACCTCGAGACCGGTCGGACGCACCAGATCCGGGTGCACATGGCGGCGACCCGGCACCCGCTCGTGGGCGACACGATGTACGGGGCCGACCCGGTGCTCGCCGAGGAGCTCGGGCTCACGCGGCAGTGGCTCGACGCCGTCCGGCTCGGGTTCGAGCACCCGCGCACGGGGTCGTGGGTGTCGTACTCGGCGGAGTACCCCGACGACCTGCAGCGGGCGCTGGACCGCATCCGCGCCGCGTAGGGCGCGCGCCTGGCGCGGGCCTGGCGGGCGCGCGCCTGGCCCGCGAGCGGGCACGTTCCGTCCCGCTCGGCGCGCCCAGGCGGCCGGTCCCGCCCGCTCGGCGCCGCGCGCGCGGCGTGTCCCGCCAGCTCGCGCCGTGCGCGGCCGGCCGAGGTCGCACGAAGTGCCGCTGTCGGCGCCGCGGAGCGGCACTTCGTGCGCTCTCGACGGCACGCGCGCGGCGTGTTGCGCGCCCTCGGCGCCGCGACCCCCTGCCGGACGGGAGGCGCGGGTCGG
>NZ_MJGQ01000004.1:155002-163651 GCF_001865095.1 Curtobacterium sp. MCBA15_013
GCACCGCGCCTCCCGTCCGCCTCGACGCCGAGGTCGCACGAAGTGCCGCTGTCGGCGCCGCGGAGCGGCACTTCGTGCGCTTCCGGCGGCACGCGCGCGGCGTGTTGCGCGCCCTCGGCGGCGCGCCCCGCGCGTGGCGCGACCCCCCGACTGACGGGAGGCGCGGGTCGGGCCCGCACCGCGCCTCCCGTCCGTCTCGACGCGCCCGGCCAAGCCCGCCGAGATCGCGGGATCGGTCGCTCTCGGCGCCGCGGAGCGGCACTTCGTGCGCTCTCGGCGGGACGCGCGCGGCGTGTTGCGCGCGCTCGGCGTCGCGCCCCGCGCGTGGCGCGGCCCCCTGACGGACGGGAGGCGCGGGTCGGCCCCGCACCGCGCCTCCCGTCCGGCGGAGGACGCGCCCGGGTTTGTCCCCGGTCGCGGTTAGGCTGTTCCCAGACCGCAGCAGCTCCCGCGAACCGGAGGTTCCGTGTCGGATTCCGACTCCTTCGTCCACCTGCACGTGCACAGTGAGTACTCGATGCTCGACGGCGCCGCCAGGCTCGGCGACCTCGTGGCCGAGACCGCTGCGCAGGGCATGCCCGCCGTGGCCGTCACCGACCACGGCAACATGTTCGGCGCGTTCGAGTTCTGGAAGGCCGCCAAGGCCGGCGGCGTCAAGCCGATCATCGGGACCGAGGCGTACATCACGCCGCGCACCCACCGGACCGACAAGACCCGTGTGCGCTGGGGCGACGGCGGCGGGGACGACGTGTCCGGCTCCGGCGCGTACACGCACATGACGATGTTCGCCGAGAACACGACGGGCATGCACAACCTGTTCCGGCTGTCGAGCAAGGCGTCGATCGAGGGGTACTACTTCAAGCCCCGCATGGACATCGAGCTGCTCGAGGAGTACCACGAGGGCATCATCGCCACGACGGGCTGCCCCTCGGGGGAGATCCAGACCCGGCTGCGGCTCGGCCAGTACGACGAAGCCGTCAAGGCCGCGGCGGACTACCGCGACATCTTCGGCAAGGAGAACTACTTCGCCGAGGTCATGGACCACGGGCTCGAGATCGAACGTCGGATCATGAGCGACCTGATCCGGCTGGCGAAGGACCTCGACATCCCGCTGGTCGGCACGAACGACCTGCACTACACGCACTCGCACGACGCCAAGTCGCACGCGGCCCTGCTGTGCGTGCAGTCCGGCTCGACCTTGAACGACCCGAACCGCTTCAAGTTCGACGCCGACGAGTTCTACCTGAAGACCCCGCAGCAGATGCGGCACCTCTTCCGCGACAACCCCGAGGCCTGCGACAACACGCTGCTCATCGCCGAGCGGTGCAACGTCGAGTTCGACACCGCGGCCAACTACATGCCGAAGTTCCCCGTGCCCGAGGGGGAGACCGAGCACTCGTGGTTCGAGAAAGAGGTGGCGAAGGGCCTCGAGTACCGGTACCCCGACGGCATCACGCGCGAGGTCCAGGAACGCGCCGACTACGAGGTCGGCATCATCAACCAGATGGGCTTCCCGGGGTACTTCCTCGTGGTCGCCGACTTCATCAACTGGTCGAAGAACAACGGCATCCGCGTCGGTCCCGGCCGTGGTTCCGGTGCCGGCTCGATGGTGGCGTACGCGATGCGCATCACCGACCTCGACCCGATCCGGCACGGCCTGATCTTCGAGCGCTTCCTCAACCCGGACCGCGTCTCGATGCCCGACTTCGACGTCGACTTCGACGACCGGCGCCGCGGTGAGGCGATCAAGTACGTCACCGAGAAGTACGGGTCGGCGCGTGTCGCGCAGATCGTCACGTACGGCACGATCAAGGCGAAGCAGGCGCTCAAGGACTCCTCGCGCGTGCTGGGCTTCCCGTTCGGCATGGGCGAGAAGCTCACCAAGGCGATGCCGCCGCCCGTGATGGGCAAGGACATCCCGCTCACCGGGATCTTCGACAAGGACCACCCGCGCTACAAGGAAGCCGTGGACGTCCGCACGGTCGTCGAGACCGACCCCGAGGCGAAGACGGTGTTCGACACCGCCCTCGGGCTCGAGGGGCTGAAGCGCCAGTGGGGCGTGCACGCCGCCGGCGTCATCATGTCGAGCGACCCGCTGATCGACATCATCCCCGTGATGAAGCGCGAGCAGGACGGCCAGATCGTCACGCAGTTCGACTACCCGGCAGCGGAGTCGCTCGGCCTGATCAAGATGGACTTCCTGGGGCTCCGCAACCTCACGATCATCAGTGACGCCCTCGACAACATCAAGACGAACCGTGGGATCGAGCTCGACCTCGAGAACATGGGGCTCGAGGACCCCGAGGCGTACGCGCTCCTGCAGCGTGGCGACACCCTCGGTGTGTTCCAGCTCGACGGCGGACCGATGCGCGGGCTGCTGCGCCTGATGAAGCCCGACAACTTCGAGGACATCTCCGCGCTCATCGCCCTGTACCGTCCGGGCCCCATGGGTGCGAACTCGCACACGAACTACGCGCTCCGCAAGAACGGCGAGCAGCCGATCACGCCGATCCACCCGGAGCTCGAAGAGCCGCTGCAGGACATCATCGGCACGACCTACGGCCTGATCATCTACCAGGAGCAGGTCATGGCCATCGCGCAGAAGGTGGCCGGGTTCTCGCTCGGCCAAGCGGACATCCTCCGCCGCGCGATGGGCAAGAAGAAGAAGTCCGAGCTGGACAAGCAGTACGCCGGCTTCGAGAAGGGCATGCAGGACAACGGCTACTCGGCCGCTGCCATCAAGACCCTCTGGGACATCCTGCTGCCGTTCTCCGACTACGCGTTCAACAAGGCGCACTCGGCGGCGTACGGCGTGGTGTCGTTCTGGACCGCGTACCTCAAGGCGCACTACCCGGCCGAGTACATGGCGGCCCTGCTGACGAGCGTCGGCGACGCCCGCGACAAGCTCGCGCTGTACCTCAACGAGTGCCGCCGGATGGGCATCAAGGTCATGCCGCCGGACGTCAACGAGTCGATCGGCTTCTTCGCCGCAGTCGGCGAGGACATCCGCTTCGGCATGGGCGCGATCCGCAACGTCGGCTTCAACGTCGTCGACGACATCGTCCAGGCCCGCACCGAGAAGGGCGCGTTCGAGTCCTTCCACGACTTCCTCCGCAAGATCCCGATCTCGTCGGCGAACAAGCGGACGGTCGAGTCGCTCATCAAGGCCGGTGCGTTCGACGAGTTCGGCGATTCCCGCCGTGCACTCGTCGAGATCCACGAGGGCGCCGTCGAAGGTGCGGTGAAGGTCAAGCGCGACGAGGCCCACGGCAACGTCGGGTTCGACTTCGACTCGCTCTTCGCCGAGGTCGCCGAGGAACAGCCGTCGGCCGCCGTCGTGTCCCAGGTGCCCGACCGTCCGGAGTGGTCCAAGCGCGACAAGCTCGCGTTCGAACGGGACATGCTCGGCCTGTACGTCTCCGACCACCCGCTCGCCGGGCTCGAGATCGAGCTGGCGAAGCACCAGTCGATCACCATCGCCGACCTCATCGCGGCCGACGACTCGGTCGAGGGTGAGACGGTCACCGTCGCGGGGCTCCTGACGAGCGTGCAGCACCGGGTGGCGAAGTCCAGCGGCAACCCGTACGGCATCGTCGACATCGAGGACTTCGGCGGCCAGATCGGCGTGATGTTCCTGGGCAAGACCTACCAGGAGTTCGGGCCGTCGCTCGTCGCCGACTCGATCGTGGTCCTGCGCGGCCGTGTCAACGTGCGCGACGACGGCAAGGCCCTGCACGCGGTGAGCATGTTCCAGCCGAACGTCGGCGACGCCATGGGGTCCGGGCCGCTCACGTTGAGCCTGCCCGAGCGGCAAGCGACGACCACGACGGTGACCGAACTCGCCGCCGTCCTCGGTCGGCACAGCGGCGAGACCGAGGTCCGGTTGAAGCTCATCAAGGACGACGTCGCCCGCACGTTCGAGCTGCCGTTCCCGGTGAACCTGACTCCCGACCTCTTCGGCGAGCTGAAGAGCCTGCTCGGGCCGCGCTGCCTGGTCTGACGATGGCCGGGCACCGCATCTTCGGCACGCCGTTCGCCGCGGTGTACCCGCACTACCTCGCGAAGGTGGAGCGCAAGGGGCACACCAAGGCCGAGTTCGACGCGGTGATCGAGTGGCTCACGGGGTTCGACGACGCCGCGCTCGAGCAGCACCTCGCCGACGAGACGACGTTCGAGGACTTCTTCGCGGCCGCGCACCTCCATCCGAACGCACCGCTCATCACCGGCGTGATCTGCGGCGTCCGGATCGAGGAACTCGACGACCCGCTCATGCGGCAGATCCGGTACCTGGACAAGCTCGTCGACGAGGTTGCGAAGGGCCGTCCGATGTCGAAGGTGCTCCGGACCGCGTGAACACCGTGGCGGGCGGTCCGGACGCCGGCACCCTGCGTGCCTTCGGCGTGGGCGACCAGCGGCTCGAACGGCTCGCGGGCGGGCGCGGGCTGACCTGGCGCGCCGGCGACGTCGTCCTCCGACCGCACGACGGTGCGACGGTGACGGACTGGCGGGCGGGCGTCCTCGCCGAGCTGGCGCACACCTCGACGTTCCGCACACCTCGACCCGTCCGGACGGTCGACGGACCCTGGCGCGCCGGCTCATGGGAGGCCTGGGAGTGGCTGCCCGGCCGCGCCGACGAGACCCGGGTCGCCGACGTCATCCGCGTCGGGAACGCCTTCCACCGAGCGATCGCACACCTCGACCGCCCCGCGTTCCTCGCCCCGTCCGCGCCGTGCCCCGAGGACCCGTGGGGCCGCGCCGACCGGATGGCCTGGGGAGCAGCGCGCCTGCCGGACGACCCCACGCTCGACCGCCTCGCCGCGGCCTTCCGGCCCGTCCGAGCACGGTCGCAGCTCGTCCACGGCGACCTGCTCGGCAACGTCCTCTTCGCCGATGCCGCCGTCCCCGCCGTCCCTGCCGTCCCCGCCGTCATCGACTGGCCGCCGTCCTGGCGACCCGCCGGGTTCGGCGCGGCCGTCGCCGCGGTGGACGCGGTGTGCTGGCACGGCGTCCCGGTCGCGCAGCTCGACGCGCTCGGTGCCGACGTCGCGGAGTGGGACCAACTGCTCGTCCGCGCGCTCGCGTTCCGCATCGCGACGCTCCACCTGCTCGGCGCCTGGGACGCGCCAGCCGCCGTCCGACACCGCCCCGTCGTCGACGCGCTCGCCTGACGACGCGGGCCCCGGGCCCCCTCACCGCGGGCCAGGAGGCGCGGTGCCGGTCCGCCACCGACCTCCCGTCCGCGCTCGGTAGGCTTGACCACCTGATGATGCAGCGAATCGACCTCCGTGGTGGCCTCCCCGCCCGTGCCGAACTCCTCCGACTCATGCCGCGCGCCGCCGGTGACGTCTCGCACGCGGTGGACGCCGCCCGCGAGCTCGTCGACGCCGTCCGCGAGCACGGGGCGTCGGCGCTGCACGACCAGGCCGAACGGTTCGACGGGGGAGCGCCCGAGCACGTGCGGGTCCCCGCTGCCGAGATCGCCGCGGCCGTCGCCGGCCTCACGCCCGAGCTCCGGGAAGCGCTCGACGAGGCCATCCGCCGGGTCCGGGCAGCGAGTGCGGCCCAGGTGCCCGCCGCGTCCGTGACCACCCTGGCCGACGGCGCCGAGGTGCACCAGCGGTGGCAGCCGATGCGCCGCGTGGGCCTCTACGTGCCCGGTGGCAAGGCGGTGTACCCGTCGAGCGTCGTCATGAACGTCGTCCCCGCCCAGGTCGCCGGCGTGCGGTCGATCGCGCTCGTGTCGCCCCCGCAGCGCGACCACGGGGGAGCGGTGCACCCGACGATCCTCGCGGCGGCCGGCCTGCTCGGCATCGACGAGGTCTACGCCATGGGCGGCGCCGGAGCCGTCGGTGCGCTGGCGTACGGCGTCCCGTCGATCGGCCTCGAGCCCGTCGACCTCGTCACGGGCCCCGGCAACAACTACGTCGCAGCGGCCAAGCGCCTCGTGCGCGGTGTCGTCGGCATCGACGCCGAGGCCGGCGCGACGGAGATCCTCGTGATCGCCGACGACACCGCGGACCCCGGGTACGTGGCCGCCGACCTCATCAGCCAGGCCGAGCACGACGAGCAGGCCGGCAGCGTGCTGGTGACGACGTCGGCGGCGTTCGCCGACGCGGTGGAGGCGGCCATCCCGGAACGTGCTGCGCGTGTCGGGACCGCGTCGCGCCTCCAGGTCGCCCTGGACGGACCGCAGTCCGCGATCGTGCTCGTGGACTCGCTCGCCGACGCGGCGACCGTGAGCAACGCCTACGGACCGGAGCACCTCGAGATCCAGACCATCGCCGACGACGCGGTCCTCGCTGACATCGACGCCGCGGGCGCGGTGTTCGTCGGGCCGAGCACGCCGGTCAGCCTCGGCGACTACCTGGCCGGGTCCAATCACGTCCTGCCGACCGGCGGGCAGGCGCGCTTCGGCTCCGGACTGTCCGCGTCGACGTTCCTCCGCCCGCAGCAGGTCATCCGCTACTCGCCCGAGGCCCTCGCCGAGGTCGCGCCGCACATCGTCGCCCTCGCGACCGAGGAGCAGCTCCCCGCGCACGGCGCCGCCGTGACGGAGCGCACGAACCGGTAGCCTGGGGTCGACATGTTCTGCCCCTTCTGCCGCCACCCGGACTCCCGCGTCGTCGACTCCCGGACGAGCGACGACGGAACTTCCATCCGTCGCCGTCGTCAGTGCCCGAACTGCGGCCGCCGTTTCTCGACCACCGAGACCGCTTCGCTCAACGTGGTGAAGCGCAACGGGGTGACCGAGCCGTTCAGCCGCGACAAGATCGTGTCCGGCGTGCGCAAGGCCTGCCAGGGACGCCCGGTGACCGACGGCGACCTGGCGATCCTCGCGCAGCGCGTCGAGGAGACCGTGCGGTCCTCGGGGTCGAGCCAGATCGACGCGAACGACATCGGGCTCGCGATCCTCGCGCCGCTCCGCGAACTCGACGAGGTCGCCTACCTCCGGTTCGCCAGCGTCTACCAGGCCTTCGACTCGCTCGAGGACTTCGAGGACGCCATCGGCCAGCTCCGCCGCGACCACCACGGCGCGGCCGACCCGGTCGCCGGCTCGTCCCCGGCCGGGGCCGGCGCGTGAGCGGCATCGCGGAACGGATCGTCCGCGGCGGGTACTCCGTCGTGTTCCGCTCGGTGTTCGCCAACATGGACCCCGAGCGCGCGCACCACATCGCGTTCGCGGTGATCAAGTGGCTGCCGCACGTGCCCGTCGTCGGACGGCTCGTCGAGCGCTACTCGCGGCCGTCCGCCGCCGACGGCGTGACGACGATGGGGATCCACTTCCCGTCCCGCTTCGGCTTGGCCGCCGGGTTCGACAAGGACGCCCGGGGGATCGCCGGACTCGGTGTCCTCGGGTTCGGGCACGTCGAGGTCGGCACCATCACCGCCAAGCCGCAGCCCGGCAACGAGCGCCCACGGCTCTTCCGACTCATCCCCGACCGCGCCCTCATCAACCGCATGGGCTTCAACAACCACGGTGCCGCCGCAGCAGCACGTCGGTTGGAGCGTGCCCGCCGCAACCCCGGGCGGCCCGTCATCGGCGTGAACATCGGCAAGAGCCGGGTCGTCGTCGTCGAGGACGCCGTCGACGACTACCTCGAGTCGACGCGCAGGCTCGCACCGTTCGCGGACTACCTGGCGGTCAACGTCAGCTCGCCGAACACGCCCGGGCTGCGCGGTCTGCAGGAGCTCGACCAGCTCCGACCGCTGCTCACCGCCGTGCGCGACGCCGCCGGCAAGGTGCCGGTGCTGGTGAAGATCGCGCCGGACCTCACCGACGAGCAGATCGACGCGATCGCCGGGCTCGCCGTCTCCCTCGGGCTGGCCGGCGTCATCGCGAACAACACCACGATCTCCCGCTCGGGACTCCGCACGCCGACTGCGGACGTCGAGGCGATGGGTGCCGGCGGTCTGTCCGGCGCACCGGTCGCTGCTCGGTCGCTCGAGGTCCTGCGGCGGGTCCGGGCCGCGGTGCCGTCGGACTTCTGCGTCATCGCGGTCGGCGGCGTCACGACCGAGCAGGACGTGCAGGACCGCATCGACGCCGGGGCGACCCTGGTGCAGGGCTACACGGCGTTCCTCTACGAGGGGCCGACCTGGGCGACGCGGATCAACCGGCTCCGGCGGCGGCGGTTGGGGCGCGCGGCGCGCTGACGTCGCGTGCGCGTCGTCGAGCGGGCGCGCTGGCGTCGCGTGCGCGTCGTCGAGCGGGCGAAGTACGTCACGCTCGACGCGTCGTGGCGGTGCGTTCTGCCCGCTCGGGGAGTCGTACGCGGCGAGTCGTGACCGGTCAGGGTCGCGCGTCCGGGTCTGCGTGTCCGTCGTCGGGTCCGGGTGTCCGTCGTCGAGGTCGCACGACACGCCGCGTGTGCTGTGGCGAGGTCGCGCAATGCGCCGTCGCACGCGCCGCGGAGCGGCACTTCCTGCGACCTCGGCCATGCGTACCGGGCGGGTCGTATGGCCGCGTCGAGCACCTGACGGACGGGAGGCGCGGGTCGGGCCCGCACCGCGCCTCCCGTCCGGTGGGCGGTCGGCGGGCGGGCCGGCGAGCGGGCGCGACGCGCCGCTCGCGTTCGGCGAGCGGGCGGAATGTGCCGTCCGGCGCCCGCGAGCGTGACGGATACTGCCCGCTCGGCGGGGCCGGCGGGG
>NZ_MJGQ01000004.1:164280-171828 GCF_001865095.1 Curtobacterium sp. MCBA15_013
CGGCGGGGCCGGCGGGGGACGGGGGCCGGGCCGCGCGCCGGGAACGACGCAGCGCCGCCCGGCGGACCGGACGGCGCTGCGATGGGGAGCGATCAGACGGTGGGGTACTGCCCGCGCCTGACCTGCGGCTTCGGCAGGCGCAGGAAGCGCAGCTGCCACGCTCGCGTGAGGATGTAGAGGAACGTCCCGCGCTGCATCGAGCCGAACTTGGCCGTCAGCTTCTTGCGGAACGACAGCCAGAGCACGATGCAGTCGAGCACGAAGAGCGCCACGAACGCCCACACGAGCAGCAGCGAGTACGACGCGATCACGGTCTGCGACGCGGCGAACCCGACGATGAGGAACAGCACGAGCACCGGCATCATGATCTCGCCGACGTTCCAGCGGGCGTCGATCCAGTCGCGCACGAACTTGCGCTGCTCGCCCTTGTCCTTCGCGGGGAGGTAGCGCTCCTCGCCGTTGGCCATGCCGACGCGGGCCTTCTCGCGCTCGTTCGTGAGCCGGGCACGAGCTGCCTTCTTGTCCTCGGCGGAGCCGCCGACGATGGGACGGCGGTTCGCCGCCTCGCGCTCGCGACGGGTCGGCGTCGGACGGCCCTTCCCCTGTTCGAGGAGCTCGGCCTCGGACGGGTTGACGGTCGTGTTGGTCTTGGGGGCTGCCTTCGCCACGATGCGTTCCTGACTGCGGTCTGCGTGCTGGATCGTCCTCTAGATTACGGGACATGACCGACACCGACCAGCACGCCGCCGCCACCGACCCCGCACTCCTCGACGCCCTCCGCGAACACGTGCAGGGATCGCTGCCCTCGACGATCGCCGACCTGTCCGACCTGGTGCGGATCCCGTCGGTGTCGTGGTCGGCGTACGACGAGTCGAACGTGCTCGCGAGCGCCCGTGCCGTGGCGGACCTGGCCCGGAGCACCGGCGTCTTCGCGGACGACCAGGTCGAGATCATCCGGTCGGCGATCAGTGACGACGACCCGCTCGAGCTCGGTCAGCCCGCGGTCCTGGCGGTCCGCCCGGCCCGCAACGGCAAGCCGACCGTGATGCTCTACGCCCACCACGACGTCCAGCCGCAGGGCGACGACGCGCTCTGGGAGACCCCGCCGTTCGAGCCGACGCTGCGTGGCGACCGCCTGTACGGCCGCGGTGCCTCGGACGACAAGGCCGGCGTGATGACCCACATCGCGTCGCTCCGGGCGCTGCACGCGCAGTTCGGCGACGACCTGGAGCTCGGCGTCGTCCTGTTCATCGAGGGCGAGGAGGAGTTCGGCTCCCGGTCGTTCCGCACGTTCCTCCGCGAGCAGCAGGAGCACCTCGCCGCCGACGTCATCGTCGTCGCGGACAGCGACAACTGGTCGACCGAGGTCCCGTCGATCACCGTCTCCCTGCGCGGCAACGTCACCTTCAAGCTGACCCTGACGACCCTCGAGCACGCGAGCCACAGCGGCATGTTCGGGGGAGCGGCGCCGGACGCCATGATCCCGATGGTCCGCCTGCTCGCCTCGCTGCACGACGACGACGGCGCCGTCGCGGTCGAGGGCCTCTCCTCGTACGAGGCCGACGTGCCCGAGCGCACCGAGGAGCAGCTCGCCGCCGACGCGGCACTGGTCCCGGGGGTGCGTCCGGTCGGCCGTGGCGACGTGCTGTCGCGGATGTGGTTCCAGCCGTCGATCACCGTGACGGGCATGGACGTCCCGAGCGTCGCGAACGCGTCGAACACCCTGCTGCCGACGGTCTCCGCCCGGGTCTCGGTGCGGGTCGCGCCGGGACAGGCCGCGACGGACGCGTACGCCGCGGTCGAGCGGCACCTGCGGGCGCACGTGCCGTTCGGCGCCCGGATGGAGATCAGCGAGCCGGACGCCGGAGACGGGTTCCTCGTGGACACCGCCGGTTGGGCCGTCCAGGAAGCGCGGACCGCGATGGCCGAGGGCTGGGGCGAGTCGCCCGTCGAGCAGGGCATCGGCGGCTCGATCCCGTTCGTCTCGGACCTCGCCGCCCAGTTCCCGGAGGCGCAGATCCTCGTGACCGGCGTCGAGGACCCGGACACCCGCGCGCACAGCCCGAACGAGTCGCAGCACCTCGGCGTCCTGCACCGCGCGATCGCATCGGAGACGATCCTGCTCGCGCGTCTCGCGACTCGCGGCTGACGGTGCTTACAATCGGTCCAAGCGCGGTGAACGACACCGCACGGAGGGAGACGCGCGGATGAGCGACACCATCACCGACCACGCACCGACGACCGAGGCGCCGTCGCACGGCGTCCTGCTCAGCGACGCGGCCGCGGCGAAGGTGGCGAGCCTCCTCGAACAGGAAGGCCGCGACGACCTCCGCCTGCGCCTCGCCGTCCAGCCCGGCGGGTGCTCCGGCCTGATCTACCAGCTCTACTTCGACGAGCGCCTGCTCGACGGCGACGCCACGGCCGAGTTCGGTGACGGCGTCGAGGTCGTCGTCGACAAGATGAGCGTCCCGTACCTCGACGGCGCCTCGATCGACTTCGAGGACACCATCCAGAAGCAGGGCTTCACGATCGACAACCCCAACGCGCAGGGCAGCTGCGCGTGCGGTGACAGCTTCCACTGATCTCCGTCGACCCGACACGAGCGGGGAGTGACCGACACGGTCGCTCCCCGCTCGTTCGTTCCCGGGCGTGGCATCCCGCACGACCAGGGAAAACCCGCCCGGACGGAGTGCGGATCGCGGCCCGAGGTGTGTCGCGTGTGCGCGAGCGGTCCCGAGCTGCGAGTAAGCTAGGAGTGTTCCAACCAAGCTGGGAGCGAGCCATGCGCGACCTTCACGTCGCGGCCTGCTCCGGTTTCACGTTCTTCCGAGAGGTAACAGTGCGTTCGAATCGCCGTATACGTTGGGCGGCCGTCCCGGTGGCCGTCGGTCTGGTCATCGCACTGGCTGGCTGCACGCAGCAGCAGCTGAACGGATGGCTCCCCGGCACGGAGGAGACGAAGGACGTCACCAACCACACGAGCCGCATCGTCGGCCTGTGGACCACCAGCTGGGTCGTGCTGCTCGCGGTCGGTCTGATCGTGTGGGGCCTCATCATCTGGGCAGCGATCGTCTACCGCCGCCGCAAGGGCCAGACCGGCCTGCCGGTGCAGATGCGCTACAACATGCCGCTCGAGATCTTCTACACGATCGTGCCGCTGATCCTCGTGCTCGGCTTCTTCGCCTTCACCGCCAAGGACCAGGCCGCGATCGAGCAGCCGTTCAAGAACGCCGACGCGACGATCCACGTCTACGGCAAGCGCTGGGCGTGGGACTTCAACTACATCAACGAGGACGACAAGTCCAAGAGCGTCTACTACCAGGGCATCCAGGCCCAGGAAGAAGAGAACGCCAACGGCGCGATCGACGAGTCGCAGCTCCCGACCCTCTACCTGCCCAAGGGCAAGAAGGTCCACATCGAGCTCTCGTCCCGCGACGTCGACCATTCGTTCTGGATCATCGACTTCCTCTACAAGAAGGACATGCTCCCGGGCAAGCAGAACGACGAGTACTTCATCCCGCAGAAGCTCGGTACCTACCAGGGCAAGTGCGCGGAGCTGTGCGGTGAGTACCACTCGCTCATGCTCTTCCAGGTGAAGGTCGTCACCCCGGCCGAGTACCAGAAGTACCTCGACTCGCTCGAGGAGCAGGGCAAGGTCGGTCTGCTCGGCAACGAGTACAACACCAACACGAACGAACCCAACGACAAGACGCCCGTCACGGCGTCGAGCGACAACAAGTAGGGGCTCCGTCAGATGACCACGTCACTCGTCGGCCAGCCGGCTGCAGGGACCACGACACTGGACTTCCAGGCGTCGAAGGTCGGCCGGAAGGGCAACATCATCGTCCGGTGGATCACCTCCACGGACCACAAGACCATCGGGTACATGTACCTGATCGCCTCGTTCATCTTCTTCCTGCTCGCGGGTGTGATGGCGCTCGTCATCCGTGCCCAGCTCTTCGAGCCCGGCCTGCACGTGGTCGCGACGAAGGAGCAGTACAACCAGCTCTTCACGATGCACGGCACGATCATGCTGCTGATGTTCGCGACCCCGCTCTTCTCGGGCTTCGCGAACGCGATCATGCCGCTGCAGATCGGTGCGCCGGACGTCGCCTTCCCGCGTCTGAACGGTTTCGCCTTCTGGCTCTACCTGTTCGGCTCGCTCATCGCCGTCGGTGGCTTCCTCACCCCGCAGGGCGCCGCGTCGTTCGGGTGGTTCGCCTACGCGCCACTGAGTGACACGACGTTCACACCAGGGCTCGGTGGCACCCTCTGGGTCTTCGGCCTCGGCATGACCGGCTTCTCGACGATCCTCGGTGCGGTGAACTTCATCACCACGATCATCACGATGCGTGCCCCGGGTCTGACCATGTTCCGCATGTCGATCTTCACGTGGAACACCCTCGTGACCGCGCTGCTCGTGCTGATGGCCTTCCCGGTCCTCGCCGCCGCGCTGTTCGGCCTCGGTCTCGACCGCGTGTTCGACGCGCAGATCTTCAACCCGGCGAACGGCGGAGCCCTGCTCTGGCAGCACCTCTTCTGGTTCTTCGGCCACCCCGAGGTGTACATCATCGCGCTGCCGTTCTTCGGCATCGTCTCCGAGGTCTTCCCGGTGTTCAGCCGCAAGCCGATCTTCGGGTACAAGACCCTCGTCTACGCGACCATCGCCATCGCGGCCCTCTCGGTCACGGTGTGGGCGCACCACATGTACGTCACCGGTGGCGTCCTGCTCCCGTGGTTCTCGCTCATGACGATGCTCATCGCGGTCCCGACCGGCGTGAAGATCTTCAACTGGGTCGGCACGATGTGGCGCGGTTCGGTCACGTTCGAGACGCCACTGCTCTGGGCCGTCGGCTTCCTCATCACCTTCACGTTCGGTGGTCTCACCGGTGTGATCCTGGCGTCCCCGCCGCTCGACTTCCACGTGTCCGACTCGTACTTCGTCGTCGCGCACTTCCACTACGTGGTCTTCGGAACCGTCGTGTTCGCGATGTTCTCCGGCTTCTACTTCTGGTGGCCGAAGTGGACGGGCAAGATGCTCAACGAGCGTCTCGGCAAGATCCACTTCTGGCTCCTGTTCATCGGCTTCCACACGACGTTCCTCATCCAGCACTGGCTGGGCGTCATCGGCATGCCGCGTCGCTACGCGACCTACCTGCCGAACGACGGGTTCACCTGGATGAACCAGCTGTCGACGATCGGCTCGATGATCCTCGCGATCTCGTTCCTGCCGTTCATCTTCAACGTCTACGTGACCGCCCGGAACGCGCCGAAGGTCGCCGTGAACGACCCGTGGGGCTACGGCCGCTCGCTCGAGTGGGCGACCAGCTGCCCGCCGCCGCGGCACAACTTCACGTCGATCCCGCGCATCCGTTCGGAGTCGCCGGCGTTCGACCTCAACCACCCCGAAGCGGGTGTGCCGATCGGTGTGGGTCCGGCCAAGGACGCCCCCGACGCTCCGACCTACGACGCCGCGAAGGGCGAGGTGAAGTAAGGCGATGCGCGCCAACACCAACCTGTTCTGGATCCTCTTCGGGTTCTTCATCCTCGCGGACGCCGCGTACACCATCTGGTCGCTGCTCTACTACGGTCACCCGGAGTGGGTCGGCACGGTGGCCATCGGCCTCACCGGGATCATGTCCGCGTTCATCGCGTTCTACCTCGGCAAGGTCATGTCCTCCCAGGGCGGGGTCCTCCCCGAGGACCGCCCCGACGCCAACATCGAGGACGGCGACGCCGAGCTCGGGCACTTCAGCCCGTGGTCGTGGTGGCCCATCCTGCTCGCGGGTGCCACGGCGCTCTGCTTCCTCGGTGTCGCAGCCGGGCTGTGGATCGTCCCGATCGGGCTCGCCTGCGTGGCGATCACCCTCGTCGGCTGGGTCTACGAGTACTACCGCGGCAACTTCGGTCACTGACCTGGACCTCCAGCGCACCTGACTTCGGGCGGCACCACACCGGTGCCGCCCGAAGTGCGTCCAGCACCACACCGGAACCGCAGCACGACCTCCGGAACGCAGGCACACCAACGAACCTGCTCGTCCGGGAATCAACCGGTCCGCCCACGGCTTGGCCTCAAGCGGACCACCCCCACCACAGCGAAAGGAGTCACCTCCGGTGACCGACAAGCGCACTCTCATCATCTTCGGCGCGACGGGCGACCTCGCCTCCCGCCTGCTGCTGCCGGGCCTCGGCACGTTCCTGCAGAGCGGTCGAGCGGTGCCCGTCCAGCTCATCGGCACGGGCCGCAGCGCCCGCAGCGAGGAGCAGTGGAAGGACGTCGTCACGAAGTCCTTCGCGTCGCAGGACGTGAAGGGCCCGGAGGTCGACGCCACCCTCGCGTCGACGCAGTTCATCCAGGGTGACCCGACCGACCCCGAGCACCTCAAGGCGCTCTTCGCCGCGGCCGACGCCGACGCCGAGCCGATCCTCTACTTCGCGCTCCCGCCGCAGATCGCCTCCGACATCTGCGAGGCGCTCCAGCAGGTCGAGCTGCCCGAGGGCACGACCCTCGCGTTCGAGAAGCCCTTCGGTACGGACGTCGCCAGCGCGAAGGCCCTCAACGAGACGGTCCTCAAGCTCGTCCCCGAGGAGCGCGTGCACCGCACCGACCACTTCCTCGGTCGTACCACGGTGCTCAACATCATCGGTCTGCGCTTCGCGAACCGCCTGTTCGAGCCGATCTGGAACGCCGACAACATCGAGAAGGTCGACATCTTCTACGACGAGACCCTCGGTCTCGAGAACCGCGCCCAGTACTACGACGAGGCCGGCGCGATGGTCGACATGATCCAGTCGCACCTGCTGCAGATCCTCGGCATCGTGACGATGGACGCCCCGGCAGACATCGACGCCGTCGAGTTCCGCTCGTCCCTGGCCCGGGTGCTCCGTTCGACCGAGCTCAAGGGCGGCGACCCGAAGATCGCGTCGCGTCGTGCGGTCTACACGGCCGGCACCATCGACGGCAAGGAACTGCCGTCGTACCAGGACGAGGACGGCGTCGACAAGTCG
This sequence comes from Curtobacterium sp. MCBA15_013, assembly GCF_001865095.1. Taxonomy (NCBI): domain Bacteria; kingdom Bacillati; phylum Actinomycetota; class Actinomycetes; order Micrococcales; family Microbacteriaceae; genus Curtobacterium; species Curtobacterium sp. MCBA15_013. The sequence goes on from NZ_MJGQ01000004.1 coordinate 171,289, forward strand.
CGCGGCACCGAGACGCTCGCCGAGATCTCGGTCGAGGTGGACACCGCCCGCTGGAAGGGCGTGCCGTTCACGCTCCGTTCCGGCAAGGCACTCGGCAACAGCCGCAAGGAGGTGCTGATCACCTTCAAGCCCGTGACGCGCCTGCCCTCCGGCCTGTCCGGTCGGCCGAAGACGGACACGCTCCGCATCGTGCTCAACCCCGACGAGATCGAGCTGACGGTGTCGGCCAACGGCGGCGGCAACCCGTTCGAGATGGGCCAGGTCACCCTGTCGTCCTCCTTCGCGGACGGCGAGCTCACCCCCTACGGCGAGGTCCTCAACGGGATCTTCCACGACGACCCGCTGCTGTCGATCCGCGGTGACGTGGCCGAGCGCTGCTGGGAGATCGTCGAGCCGGTCGTCGACGCCTGGAAGGCGGACGAGGTCCCGCTCGAGGAGTACCGCGCGGGGTCGCGCGGCCCGGCGGACTGGGAGTCCTCGTCCTGACGGACGCGACGGTGACGCCCTGATCGGGCGGTGACGACGGACGGGAGGCACGGT